>CAYVEH010000029.1:13174-16805 GCA_964450585.1 uncultured Ornithinimicrobium sp. | reverse complement strand
ACCGAACCTCCCCAAGAATGCGCACGGGCCGTACCGAACCTCCCCAAAATTAGGGGGTGAGGAGGGTGAGGGAGGTCGCTTGTACCTGCAGCGTGTCATCCACCGGGGACGCCTCCTGGGGGCGGTCCCAGGCGCTGCTCCACTGCAGTTGCCACGGGTGCGCGCTATCAGAGTCGGGTAGGTGCACCGACACCGCCTCCACCGCGCCGTTGAGGACGACCAGCGCAAAGTCGGGCGGTTGCCCGGTCCCCTCGGACACCGCCCGGTCATCGAACAGCGCCACCAGCGTGCGCAGTCCCGGGTCGTGCCACTGCCCGGCGGTGAGAATCTCCCCGTTCGCGTCGAACCACCGCAGCCGCACCCGCCCCGGGACCGCGTCGAAGGTCTGGAACTCCGCGGGCCGCAACACCCGGTGCTGTCCGCGCAACTGCAGCAGCCGGCGCACCGTGGCCAACAGGTCGGCATCAGCGCCCTGCCAGTCCAGCCAACTAATCTCGTTGTCCTGGCAGTAGGCGTTGTTGTTGCCCTGCTGGGTGCGGCCCAGCTCGTCCCCGGCGGCGATCATCGGCACACCGGCGGCCAGCAACGTGGTCGCCAGCAGGTTGCGCACCGACTGCCGCCGCGCCGCCAGCACCCGCGGGTCATCGGTCGGACCCTCCACCCCGTGGTTCCAACTGCGGTTGTCCCCGTGCCCGTCCCGGTTGCCCTCCAGGTTGGCCTCGTTGTGTTTGTGCTCGTATGCCGTGGTGTCGGCGGCGGTGAACCCGTCATGGGCGGTGACAAAGTTCACCGAGGCGATCGGTCCCCGGTCGTGGGCCGAGTACAGATCCGCCGACCCGGCAAACCGGGTCGCCAACTCACGCGCGCCGTGCCCGGTCTCCCCACGCAGCGCGCGGGCGGTGTCGGGCAGCCAGAACGTGCGCACGGTGTCCCGGAACCGGTCGTTCCACTCCGCAAACGGGGGCGGGAACTGCCCGGTGCGCCACCCGTGCACCCCGACGTCCCAGGGTTCGGCGATCAACCGGGTGCGGGACAGCACCGGGTCGGCGCGCAGCGCCATGTGGAAGGCATGGTCGGGGTCGAAGGCATCATCCCGCCCCCGGGCCAGCGCCGGCGCCAGGTCGAACCGGAACCCGTCCACGTGATACTGCTGCACCCAGTGCCGCAGCGAGTCCAGCACCATCCGGGTGACCATCGGCTCGCGCAGGTCGACGGTGTTGCCGCACCCGGTGACGTCAATGTCCTGCCCGCGCTCGTCGAGCCGGTAGTAGGTGGCGTTGTCCAGGCCCCGCCAGGACAGTGTCGCCCCCGAGCCGCTGCCCTGCTCGCAGGTGTGGTTGTACACCACATCCAGCACCACCTCGATCCCGGCCTGGTGCAACGCCCGGATCGCGCCCTTGAGCTCATCGACCACCCCCTGCGGGTCCGACGCAGCGGCATACTGCGGGTGCGGGGCGAAAAAGCCCAGCGTGTTGTACCCCCAGTAGTTCGTCAGCCCGTTCTGGACCAGGTGCGGCTCGTGGGTGAAGGCATGGATCGGCAGCAGCTCCACCGTGGTCACCCCCAGCCCGGTCAGGTGCTCCAGCACCGCGGGGTGGCCCAGGGCGGCGTACGTGCCGCGCAGCTGCGCGGGCACCTCCGGGTGGCGCATGGTCAGCCCGCGCACGTGTGCCTCGTACAGGACGGTGTCGGTCCAGGCGATGGCCGGGGACCGGTCCTGCCCCCAGTCGAAGCTGGTGTGGTCGATCACCACCGAACGGGGGACGTATGCCGCACTGTCCCGGTCGTCACGGGTGGCACCATCGCCCTGCCACCGGTCATTCACGACGTGCCCGAACACCTCCGGACCCCAGCTGACCTCACCGGCCAGCCCCCCGGCATACGGGTCCTGGAGCAGTTTGGCCGGATTGTGCCGGTGCCCCTGCTCGGGGGCCCACGGGCCGTGCACCCGGAAGCCGTACCGCTGCCCGGGCCGCAGGTCGGGGACCACATCCCACCAGATGCCGTAGGCGCGCCGGGACAGCGGGATCCGCCGCTCGGTGCCGTCCTGGTCGAACAGACACAGCTCCACCGCCTCGGCGTGCGCGGCCAGCACCGCCACGTCGGCCGACCCCTCGCGCAGGGTCACGCCCAACGGCGGGGGGACATCGGGTCGGCGGGGGACGGGCATGGTCGCAGCCTAAGGACTCAGTTACGTTAGAACCATGAGCGACCCCACCTCTTTGCCGAACTTCCCCCCGCCGCCCGAGGAGCACCCCCTGCGGGGCCGCGTGCTCGATGCCCTGCAGGACCTGAAGCTGCAGCCCGACCTGGACTCGGATGGTGACATCAAGTTCACTGCCCAGGAGCAGCAGTTGTTCGCGCGCTCGCTGACCGGTGGCCAGGTCGACATCATGCGGATCTACGGCCAGTGGCAGATCGCCGACAGCGTGCCCGCGGACCTGCTCACCCGGCTCAACGGCTGCAACGACGTCACCCTCGGGGTGAATCTGGTCAAGGCCGGGATCGCCGCCGGCAACCTGGTGCTGAGCGTGGAGCAGGTGATCGCCCCCAAGGAGAACCCCAAGCCGAAGGTGCAGATCGCGGTCAGCATGGTGCTGCAGGCGGTCGCGCTGTGGCACCGCAACGTGACGGCCAAGGCCAAGCGGGAGGCCGATATCGCCGCCGGCGGCACCGGCGACGTGGTCACCGGCGACCAGGACGCGGTCACCGACGGTGAGCCGAAGACGGTCGGCCCGTGGCTGTCCGAGGGTGTGCGGCGCAAGTCCTCCGGCGGCGAGGGCCAGGCATGAGCCAGGTCCGCACCGTGGCCACCTCCTCCGAGCACGTCCGGGTCGAGGTCGAGGACGGCATCGGCACGATCCGGATCGACCGCCCGAAGATGAACCCGTTGGACACCGCGGTCCAGGACGCCCTCGGGGAGGCCGCCGGGATCGTCTCCGGCGACGAGGAGGTCCGCGCCGTCATCATCTACGGCGGGGAGAAGGTGTTCGCCGCCGGCGCGGACATCAAGGAGATGCAGGCCATGTCCTACACCGACATGGTCGACCGGGCCGCCGTCATCCAGGAGTGCTTCAAGGCGGTCGCGCACATCCCGAAGCCGACCATCGCCGCGATCACCGGGTATGCCCTCGGCGCCGGCTGCGAGTTGGCGATGTGCGCCGACTTCCGCATCGTGGGCAGCGACGCCAAGCTCGGCCAGCCGGAGATCCTGCTGGGTGTCATCCCCGGCGCCGGCGGCTCGCAGCGACTGCCTCGTCTGGTGGGCCCGGCGAAGGCCAAGGACCTGGTCTTCAGTGGTCGGATGGTGGACGCGCAGGAGGCGCTGGCGATCGGCCTGGTCGATGAGGTGGTCGAGCCGGACCGGGTGTATGCCGAGGCGCGCGCCCGTGCTGCCCGGTACGTCAGTGGTCCGGCCTACGCCCTGCGGGCGGCCAAGGAGGCGATCGACCGCGGCAGCGAGACCGACCTGGACACCGGTCTGGCGATCGAGGCGATGCTGTTCGCCGGTGTCTTCGCGACGGAGGACCGCCAGATCGGGATGACCTCGTTCGTGCAGGACGGTCCGGGCAAGGCGAAGTTCACCGGCGCCTAAACGGCCCCAACCCCGACCGGGCGCGTGGTGTTGCGG
>CAYVEH010000029.1:9760-13074 GCA_964450585.1 uncultured Ornithinimicrobium sp. | reverse complement strand
CGACCGGGCGCGTGGTGTTGCGGTCCTGAGGGCGACCGGCCGACCAGGAGCGTGGCCGGTGCCGAGGCCACGTCGTCGGGTGGTGCTCACTGGAGCCGACTAAGTCCAGGCCGAGTGCAACACTCATCGCCTCGTCGTAGGGCCCGGCCTATGGTGGGGGGATGACCCGGTCGTCGCTCCGCCCGGTGACCCTCGACCGGCCTGGCGCCGAGCTGACAGCCCTGGCCCGTCCCGGGGAGGGAAGGCCGATCGTGCTGTTGCACGGCGGGATGGCCGACGCCCCGGCCTGGCGCCGGGTGATCGACCACCTCGAGCCGGCGCGTCCGCTCCTGGCGCCGAACCGGCGCGGGCGCCGGGGCAGCGCCGACCCTGACGGGTCCTACACGGTGGAGACCGAGATCGATGACCTGTTGGCCTGGGTGGACACGATCTCCGAGCCGGTCGACCTCGTGGCCCACAGCATGGGCGGCCTGATCGCGACCGAGGCCGTGCGGCGGGGAGCGTCGGTGACCTCCCTGGTGCTCTACGACCCGGTGGCGCGCCCCTTCGCCGATGACGCTGCCCTGACGGCCATCCGCCGGGCCACTGCTTCGGGTGACCTGGATACCGTGGTCGTCCTGATCAACACGGCCGTGTCCGGGTATGACGAGGCGCACGTCGCGCGGTTGCGTGCTACGGGAGCGTGGGCGGCCCTGGTGGAGCTCGCGCGTCCGGCCGCTGCCGAGCTCGAGGCCCTTGAGGCCTTCGATCCGCACTGGGCGGACTACGCGGGTCTGGGTGTCCCCGTGACCCTGATTGCGGGGGAGCACACGGTCCGCCGCCGGCCCTACGCAAGCAGCGTGGCGGCCTTCCGTCGTGCTCTCGGCGTGGACGTGGTGGTGCTCGACGGGCAGGACCACATCGCGCACGTGATGGCACCGGAACAGCTGGCCGACACGGTCGCGGCCGCCCTGCGAGGGCGTTGAGGAGGGGCACGTCGCTCCGGAGCCCGCTGACCAGACCCCAGTTACCGCTCGGATCGGCGAGGTGGAAGCCCGCCCGGGCGAGGGCGGGGCACGGATCGGTGATGCGCTCGCCACCGCCGACGTCCACTGTGCCGGGTCGGGGAAGATCGCGCGGGCAGGCGTCGGTGCCCCTCGGCATACGCCCAGTCCCTGGTGGACCGACGTCGTGCACCTTCCGACTCCAGTTGCTCACCCTCGTGGTGCACGGGATGGATGTGATCTTTCGCGCACTCGGCTGACCCGTTTGGTGCACGGCCGCAAGGCAGTGCAAAGATGACTATCAGGTAACCATCCGCCCCCAACGATGAGGATCGACACGTGAACATCGTCGTGTGTGTCAAGTACGTGCCGGACGCGCAGTCCGACCGCAGTTTCGAGGCCGACAACACCACCGACCGGGAGGCCGTGGACGGTCTGCTGTCCGAGCTGGATGAGTATGCCGTGGAGGCAGCTCTGGCGATCAACGAGGCCGGTGAGGGGGGCGAGGTGACCGTGCTGACCATGGGCCCTCAGGACGCGGCAGCTGCGGTCAAGAAGGGCCTGCAGATGGGTGCCGACAAGGGCGTGCACGTGCTGGATGAGGCCATTGCCGGCTCGGATGCTCCGGCCAGTTCTCTGGTGCTGGCGGAGGCGATCAAGAAGCTCGGCCCGGTGGACCTGGTGCTGACCGGCATCGCCTCCACGGACGGCTCGATGAGCGTGGTGCCGGCGATGCTGGCCGAGCGGTTGGGACTGCCGCAGGTGACGTTCGCCTCCGAGTTGACGGTGGAGTCGGGCACGGCCCGGATCCGGCGCGACAGCGACACCGCCAGCGAGACCATCGAGGCCACGCTGCCGGCCGTGGTGTCGGTGACCGACCAGATCAACGAGCCGCGCTACCCCTCGTTCAAGGGGATCATGGCGGCCAAGAAGAAGCCGGTGGAGACCTGGAGCCTAGCGGACCTGGGCGTTGACGCCGGTCAGGTGGGGCTGGATGCCGCGTGGACGACGGTGGAGTCGGTCGAGGCCCGGCCGCCGCGCACCGCTGGTGAGGTCGTCACCGATGAGGGTGAGGGCGGCAAGGCTCTGGCTGAGTTCCTGGCGTCCCGCAAGTTCGTCTGAGTTCGACCAGCAACGCGTTCCGAGAAGGAGAGTTCACCATGGCTGAAGTACTTGTTCTGGTCGACCACGTCGACGGGGATGTTCGCAAGACCACTGCCGAGATGCTGACCGCTGCGGCCCGGTTGGGTGAGCCGTCGGCGGTTTTCATCGGCTCAGGCTTTGAGTCCGGCAAGGAGGCGCTGGCCAAGTTCGGCGCCGCCAAGATCTACCGGGTGGAGGACCAGGCGGTCACCGACCACCTGGTGGCCCCCACGGTCGAGGTGCTGGCCCAGTTGGTGGGGCAGACCAGCCCCGCGGCGGTGTTGCTGCCGTCCAGCCCGGAGGGCAAGGAGGTCGCCGGGCGGTTGGCGATCAAGACCGAGTCCGGGGTGGTCACGGACGCGGTGGACGTCCAGCCCGGTGACGGCGGCGGGGTCCGCACCGTGCAGTCGGTCTTTGCCGGCAGCTACACGGTGACCACGGCTATCACCAAGGGCAGCCCGATCGTCACGGTCAAGCCGAACTCGATCCCGGTGCAGGAGGCGGCCGGTGCGGCGGCCGAGGAGACCGTCTCGGTGCAGCTGTCCGAGCAGGCGACCGCCGCCAAGATCGTGGACCGCGCCGAGAAGGCCGCCTCCGGGCGCCCGCAGCTGACCGAGGCCGCGATCGTGGTCTCCGGCGGTCGCGGGACCGGCGGTGACTTCGGCCCGGTCGAGCAGTTCGCCGACGCCCTTGGGGCTGCGGTCGGCGCTTCCCGTGCCGCGGTGGATGCCGGGTGGTACCCGCACGCCTCGCAGGTCGGACAGACCGGAGTGTCGGTCTCCCCGCAGCTCTACGTGGCCGCGGGTATCTCCGGTGCGATCCAGCACCGCGCCGGTATGCAGACCTCCAAGACCATCGTCGCGGTCAACAAGGACCCGGAGGCCCCGATTTTCGACCTGGTCGACTACGGCATCGTCGGTGACCTCTTCCAGGTGCTGCCGCAGGCCACCCAGGAGGTCCAGGCCCGCAAGGGCTGACCGGGTCACACGGCATACCACCCCGGTCCCGGCGCTCACCTGAGCACCGGGGCCGGTCTGCGTTGGCCGCGAGCCCCGCAGCCCCCGCCACTGTCGCGCGGGAGGCGTAGCTCCGATCGTCGGTGTCATGGTTGTGGTGGGCGGTGAGCCCAACCTCCCAAGTTGGTGGAGAGCGTGCGGAACCTCCCCAAGAATGGGTGGAGAGCGTGCG
>CAYVEH010000029.1:0-9660 GCA_964450585.1 uncultured Ornithinimicrobium sp. | reverse complement strand
GCGTGCGGAACCTCCCCAAAATTTGGGGGACAGGGCAGCGGTGGGATGATGGGGGACGTGCCCGATGCCCCCACCTACCTCGACCACGCCGCGACCACGGCCGTCCTGCCGGAGGTCATTGAGACCGTCGCCGAGCAGATGGGGCGGCTGGGCAACGCCAGCTCGTTGCACGGCGCGGGACGGGACGCCCGCCGGGTCGTGGAGGAGTCCCGGGAGTCCATCGCCGGCGATCTGGGGGTGCGCCCCTCAGAGGTGATCTTCACCTCCGGCGGCACCGAGTCGGACAACCTGGCCGTCAAGGGCACCTGGCTGCAGAACGCCGAGAACGCCACCGGCCGCAACCTGCTCATCGTCAGCTCGATCGAGCACCATGCCGTGCTGGACGCCGTGGAGCACCTGGTCACCGAGCACCAGGCCGAGGTGGCCTGGCTGGAGCCGGACGCGCAGGGCCGGATCCGCCCCGAGACCCTCGAGGAGGTCCTCCGGGACCGCGCCGCCGAGGCTGCCCTGGTGAGCGTGATGTGGGCCAACAACGAGGTCGGCACCGTGCAGCCGGTCGCCGAGTTGGCAGCCCTGGCGCGCCAGCACGGCGTCCCGTTCCACACCGACGCGGTGCAGGCGCTGGGCCAGGTCCCGCTGCCGCTGGACCAGGTCGATGCGGACCTGGTCGCGTTGACCGGGCACAAGATCGGCGGGCCGATGGGGGTGGGCCTGTTGGTGGCCGGGCGCGACCAGAGCCCGGTGCCGTTGATCCACGGCGGGGGCCAGGAGCGGCAGATCCGCAGCGGCACGCTGGACACTCCGGCGATCGCCGGGCTGGCGGTGGCGGTGCGCCTGGCGGTGGCCGAGCAGGAGCTCAGCGCCAAGACGATGATCGGGATGCGGGACCGGCTGATCCAGGGCGCCCTGGAGCTGGACCCGACGATCCGGGTCAGCGGCCCGTGGGAGCCGGGCGACGGCACCCAGCGGCTTCCGGCCAACGCGCACCTGCGGGTGCCGGACTGTGACGGCGACTCCCTGCTCTACCTGCTGGACGCGGCCGGGGTGCAGTGCTCCACCGGCTCGGCCTGTCAGGCCGGGGTGCCCCAGCCCAGCCACGTGGTGCTGGCGATGGGGGTGCCGGAGCCGGAGGCACGCGGGTCGCTGCGGCTGACGTTGGGGCGGACCTCCACCGACGCCGACGTGGACGCCTTCCTGGCTGCGCTGCCGGGAGCGGTCGAGCGGGCGCGACGGGCCCGCGGCGCCGGGGGGTCCTGATGCGGGTCGTGGCCGCGATGAGCGGCGGGGTGGACTCGGCGGTGGCGGCTTCCCGGATGCTGGAGGCCGGCCATGAGGTTGTCGGGGTGCACCTGGCGTTGAGCCAGTCGGCGGCCACCCTGCGGGAGAGCGCCCGCGGGTGCTGCACGATCGAGGACGCCGGGGACGCGCGACGGGTCGCCGACAAGCTGGGCATCCCGTTCTACGTCTGGGACATGGCCGCCCGGTTCAAGGAGGACGTGGTCGAGGACTTCGTCGCCGAGTACGCCGCCGGCCGCACCCCCAACCCGTGCCTGCGGTGCAACGAGAAGATCAAGTTCGCCGCGCTGCTGGACAAGGCCCTCGCCCTGGGCTTCGACGCGGTAGCCACCGGCCACTACGCCCAGATCCAGGAGGTGCCCGACCCGACGGCGCCCCAGCGCGTCCGGCGCGAGCTGCACCGCGCGGTCGACACGGCCAAGGACCAGTCCTACGTGCTCGGCGTGCTCGACGCCGAGCAGCTGGCCCGGGCGTTCTTCCCGCTGGGCGACACCACCAAGCCCGACATCCGCGCCGAGGCCGCCGCCCGCGGCTTCTCGGTCGCCAAGAAGCCGGACAGCCACGACATCTGCTTCATCGCCGACGGCAACACCCGCGGCTGGCTGACCGACCGGCTCGGGGAGCAGCCCGGGCAGATCGTCGACACCGACGGCACCGTGGTCGGGGAGCACACCGGGTCCTTCGGCTACACCGTCGGTCAGCGCCGTGGTCTGGGCCTGACGGTGCCGGCCGCCGATGGTGCCAAGCGGTATGTCGTGGCGACCCGCCCGGAGACCAACCAGGTCGTCGTCGGCACCGCCGAGCTGCTCGGCGTCGATGAGATCACCGGCGACCACGCCCGTTGGTGCGGGCCGGCGCCCGAGGGGATCGTCGAGGTCGGGGCTCAGGTCCGCGCCCACGGCGAGGAGATCCCCGCCACCGCCTGGGCCGACGGCGAGCACGTCCGGGTCCGGCTCGAGCGGCGCATCCGCGGCGTGGCCCCGGGTCAGTCCGTCGTCCTCTATGAGGGCACCCGCGTGGTCGGGTCGGCCACCATCGCCCAGACGGCCACCAGCTCACCGAACTCAGCCAGCACCGATCACTGAGTATGCCGTGGGGCCGGCCGAGGCCTGCCTCAGCAGCTGCTGCGCCCGCCCACCGAGGCGATGCCCAACCAGGTGTGCCGGTTGCCGGCCCAGCACCAACCCACCTTCGGTGCGTCCTTGCGGTCGGCACCGTCCCGGCCGGTGCCGTTGCTGATCCACAGCGCCGGCACCCGCGCGTCAAGGGTGCCCGGCCGCTTGGCCGGTTTGCGGGACCCGGTGGTCATGAAGCACCGGTTGCGCTCCAGCACCTCGGGCACCTGCACCGCCCAGGCCAGGCCCTCGCTGAGGGTCATCAGGTCCCGACCGCTGGCCCGGATCTGCGGGTCCACCTCGTTCGGGCTGAGGTTGGCGTACTGCTCACCCCGCTGCGGGGAGTGCACGGCATACAACGGCGCCTGCGGCACCTGCACCTGCGGTGCGGGGACGAACTCGGCCAGGTCGGTCAGGTCGGACACCACGAATCCGGGGCGACCGCTCCGGGACAGCAGCGGGGCCAGCGCGGCGGCCGGGGTGTGCGACGGGTGCAGCACCAACAGGTCGCCACGCAGTTGCGGGTCCAGGTCGGGCACGTCCAGCCCGAGGTCGGTCAGCCGTCGGTGCTGGTCGGCGAGGGAGGGCAGGGAGGGCAGCGGCGGGACCGGCATGAGGATCCTTCCAGGTCGGGGCTGGCTCAACGCCTCCGGGGTCGTCCGCATTCCCGGGTACCCGGCCAGGCGTGGGTGGATTCCCTGACCGGACCCTGAGAGCGGCCCTGAACCGACCCCCAAACCAGGCTGCCCGGCCTGCCAGCGGCCACAGAGTGGACGGACAGTTTGCCACCACCCCAGGAGTCGCCATGTCAGTCCGCCGACGTCGCCGCAGCGTGTTCTCGGTCTTCGTCCGCCTCGTCGCGATCGGCGCGGGCGGGCTCGTGCTGCTCATCGGTGGCCTGGTCGCCGGCGCCTGGTTCCTCGCCCCGACCGACACCGTGGGTGAGGTCGACTTCGACACCGAGCTGGCGATCCCGCCGCTGGCGAGCTCCACGATCGACGAGCAGGGCCGGCGGGTGTTCGAGCTGACTGCACAGCCGGGCAGCCTGCAGCTGAGCGAGGGCGAGGTGGCCACCTGGGGCTTCAACGGCGACTATCTCGGCCCCACGCTGCGCGCCGAGCGGGGGGAGGAGGTGCTGATCCGGTACCGCAACGAGCTGCCGGTTGCCTCGACCGTGCACTGGCACGGCATGCACCTGCCGGCGGCGATGGACGGCGGGCCGCACCAGCTGGTTGAGCCGGGCGGCACCTGGGAGCCGACGTGGACCATCGACCAGCCGGCTGCCACGCTCTGGTATCACCCGCACCCGCATGGCGAGACGATGGACCATGTCAGCCGTGGGCTGGCCGGGATGTTCATCCTGGACGACCCGGCCCAGCAGGTGGAGCTGCCCTCGGAGTACGGGGTGGACGATCTGCCGGTCATCGTCACCGACCCCACCAGCAGCGACGGCGAGATCGAGACGAACAGTGATTTCGGGGACCGGTTGCTGGTCAATGGCACCGAGGGCCCGTATGCCGAGGTGTCGACCGAGCTGGTCCGCCTCCGGTTGCTGAATGGCTCCCCGATGCGGGTCTACAACTTCCAGCTTGACGACGGGTCGGCGATGGTGCAGGTGGCCAGCGACGGTGGGCTGCTGCCGGCGCCGCACCGCACCACGTCGGTGCGGCTGTCACCGGGGGAGCGCGCCGAGGTGCTGGTGGCGATGGAGCCGGGGGAGACCCGGGTGTTGCGCAGCATCGCCCCGGACCTGGGGCAGAACGCTGTGAACGAGCGGTTCAGCAGCGGGGCGGACCGGTTCGACGTGCTGCAGCTGCGGGCCGCAGACCAGCTGGCCGACTCCCCGCCGGTGCCCGACCGGCTGGCCCCGGAGATCGTGGCGCACGCCGGGGACCCCGACCGGGTCGACCGGGTCCGGGAGTTCCGGATGAGCGGCCGGCAGATCAACGGGTCACGGATGCGGATGGACCATGCCGACGAGGTCGTCACGCTCGGCAACACCGAGGTCTGGGAGGTCAGCAACACCGGCGGGGAGGTGCACACCTTCCATGTGCACGACGTGCAGTTCCGGGTGCTGTCGGTCGACGGCCGTCCGCCGCCGCCGGAGCTGTCCGGGCTCAAGGACACGGTCCTGGTCGAGGATGGCGTGGTGTACCGGCTGCTGATGACCTTCACCGACTACGCGGACCCGACGATGCCGTACATGTACCACTGTCACCTGCTCCGGCACGAGGACCAGGGGATGATGGGCCAGTTCCTGGTGGTGGAGCCGGGCCAGCAACCAGCCATCGGAGCCCACCAGGGGCACGGCGGGTAAGCGGTCGATCCCGCCCGTGAACTGTGATCCAGAGCGTGGGATTCGATCCAGCGCGTGGGTTTTGAGCCGCGAGCGGGACCGAATCGCACAACGCGGAACAAACCCAGCGCAGCGCGTGCGGCACACTGTCACCCATGGTGCTTGCTACCGGGGTCGGGTCCTGGCCGGGGACAGACGTGCGGGAGGCCCTGCGCCTCATCGCCGACGTTCTCACCGACGCCCCAGAGGGGGTGCAGCCACTGCCGTACCTACCCGAGCTGCCAGCCCGTGGACCGGGGGCCGATATGATCGGTCGCAGCGCCGCTCTCCTCGTCGATCTGCCGGTCGACCTGCAGCCGCAGGGTTGGCGCCTGGTCGACCGTCCCGGACGGGACGCCGAGCGGGCGGCCTCCTGGTGGCGCCAGGACCTGGATGAGCTGGCCGAGGCCTTCGACGGGTGGACCGGCCCGCTGAAACTGCAGGTCGCCGGTCCCTGGACGCTGGCAGCGGCGCTCTGGCTGCCGCTGGGTGACCGGGTGCTCTCCGACGCCGGCGCCACCCGCGACCTGACGACCTCCCTGGCCGAGGGCCTGGCCCAGCACATCGCCCAGGTGGCGCGGTTGGTGCCCGGTGCCCGTCTCACCGTGCAGGTCGATGAACCCAGCCTGCCGGCGGTCGTCCTCGGCCGGGTGAGGTCCGACTCCGGCTACCGGGTGCTCCCGGCGCCGGAGGCCAGCCAGGCCGAGTACGCGCTGGGCACCATTCTCACCGCGGCCCGGAACGCCGGCGCCAGCACCGTGGTGCACTGCTGCGGCGCAGCCCCACCGGTGGACCTGCTGCATGGTGCCGGCCCGGACGCGCTGGCGCTGGACATCAGCACGCTGGATGGCGCGGCCTGGGACGCGGTGGCCACAGCGGTGGAGGCGGGCACCCAGTGGTGGGCGGGCCTGATGGACACCGAGCCAGCCACCATCCAGCAGCGGGTTGAGCACCTGCTGACCCGCTGGCACCAACTCGGCCTGGCGCCGGCCAGCCTGGCCGACCTGGGCCTCACCCCGCCGTGTGGCCTGGCCGACAGCACCCCGGAGGAGGCGGCAGTGATCACCCGAGCCACGCTGCAGGTGGCCCGGGCACTCGCCGAGACGGCAGCTGGGTGATCGGCTGACTGCCGGTGCGAGGTGGGCTGATCCGCCCGCGGGTCAGCCGGACGCGTCGTCGGCCCCGCTAGCCTCCCAGACGAATCCGTCCGGGTCGGTGCACGGCCCGATATCGCCGCTCAACACCAGCCGGTGCGACCCGTGGCCCTCGACCGGGACACCGGCATTCTTGGCCAACGCCCGTCGACTGTTGAGGGCCAGGGACACGGGGGCCCCGGGGGTGTCGAACTCGACATACTTGCCGCCGAAACTGCGCGCTACTCGCAGGCCGCGCTCCACGTAGAACGCCTTGGTCGCTTTCACGTCGGCGACCCCGAGCAGCAGCACGAGTGCCTCGATCTGGCCGGTCGCCGGGCCGGTGTCCTTCTTGGCCGAGGACGCGAAGGTCCAGACCGTGCCGTCCGGCGCCCGCACGGCACCGCCATAGCCCCAGAACGACTTCTGGGCCGGCTTCAGGACGTCTGCGCCGGCGGCCGTCGCGGTGTCCATGAGCGCGTTGATGTCGGCGGGCTGGGGTGCAGTGAGGGACAAGGTGAAGCCGCGGAACCCAGAGGTCGGCGCCTCCGAGGCCCGCAGCCTGATGCGGGTGTCCATCCCGAGTGCGGCGTAGAAGCGTTCAGCCTCGGGGACGTCCGGCACCTCAAGGGTGATCGCGTCGATGGCAGCCATTGACTCCATGCTAGACACGCCCGGGCCGACCGGCTACTCAGACCGTGCTCGGAGCTGATCCGCAGCCTCAGTCACTCGCCCGGAGGGATCGCCGGCGTGGCGTTGGTGTGCACGAACGGCTCGTCCTCGGCCACCCAGCTTGCGGTCACCACGTTGAGCACGCCCGGCAGCTGGCTGTCGGACAGGTCATACATCACCGCGCCCTCGGTGGGGCGCTCGGTCAGCTGCTGAGCCGAGACCTCCTGGTCGTTGATGCTGGCGGTCACCGCCGTGTTGGGCCCGCTGCTCTTCAGCAGCGCGAACGTGATCGGCATATCCGGGTTCACCACCCAGGGGTCGGCATCCTCCTGGATGCCCGGGTTCAGCCAGTTCAGCCGCGGCTGACCGGTGGAGGGCGTGATGTCCTGGTCGACCACCCAGCTGGCGCCGTCCAGCTTGCGGATCGCGAACGCGTGCCCGTAGGGCTCCCCATCCGTCGTCTGCCCCCAGATGCTGACCACCTGGGCCGAGTTGTGCGTCTCCTCATAAGCCGTGCGCAGCGCGACCTGCGGGGGCTCGGCGGTGTTGGCCAGGTCCTGCTGCAGCTCGGCCACCCCGTTCTCCTCAAAGGAGGCCTGGTCCGGGAAGTAGACCAGCGCCTCGGGGCTCAACATCCCATAGGCGGTGCCGGTGTCACCGGAGGCGATGAGATCGATGTACTCCTGCGCGAACCCCTGCGCATCGCCGGCGCCCTCCACGGGCGGACCGTCCGTGCCGGTGGGCTCCTGCGAGGTCGGCTCACCGGGCTCGGTCGAGCTCTCCGTGGGCTCGGCTGATGTCGGCTCGGTGGTCGCGGACGTCGGCTCCGTGCTCACCGTCGCGGTGGTGGGCTCGACGTCGGTCTCGGTCGGCTCCGAACTGGTGGCGGACTCATCCTCGGGTGCCTCGCTGGACGGCTCCTCCTGGGAGGCCGCCGGTGGGTCATCCACCTCGGGCTCCTCGGAGCCACAGCCGGTCACCATCAGCAGCGCAGCCACGGGCAGGGCCCCCATGGCGACCCGCCCCCGGACACCCCGACGGTGTCCTGCGCCAACTGCCTTGTGCGTAGCCATCATTCCTCCTCGGTCCGGGACAGTGCCCGGGTCGCGTGGACGCCCCCCGACGGTAGCGCCCTCATCCCACTCAGACGCGGACGACCAGTCTCACGGTTGCATGCCGATCTTCCGGTCGCATCTGCACGCCGGACCGAGGTATGCCGAGCCGCCCGCGGCATACCGGTGTGCGCCTGCTCGATCTGTCGGTGCCGTGGGCCAAGATGGGGGAGTGAGCGAGACAACCGGGGCACCCGAGGACGTGCGACACCAGTGGGAGGAGCTGGCTGAGCAGATCCGGCAGCACCAGTTCGCCTACTACGTCCGGGACGCACCGACGATCAGCGACGGGGAGTTCGACGCGCTGCTGCGCCAGCTGGAGCACCTGGAGGAGCAGTGGCCCGAGCTGCGCGTGCCCGAGTCGCCCACCCAGGTCGTCGGTGGCACCTTCTCCACCGAGTTCGCCCCGGTGGATCACGTGGAGCGGATGCTCAGCCTGGACAACGCCTTCTCCACCGAGGAGGTCCGCGCCTGGGCCGAGCGGGTGGAGCGGGAGGCCGGCGGCGCCGAGGTGCACTACCTGTGCGAGCTGAAGATCGACGGGCTGGCCATCAACCTGCTCTATGAGCAGGGGCGGCTGGTGCGTGCCGCGACCCGCGGCGACGGCCGCACCGGGGAGGACGTGACCCTCAATGTGCGCACCATCGAGGGAGTCCCGCACCAGCTGGTCCCGCCCGAGCACCAGGAGGGCGCCGCCGTCCCGGTGCCCGAGCTGCTGGAGGTGCGCGGCGAGGTCTACTACCCGGTGGCGGCGTTCGAGGAGCTCAACGCCTCCCTGGTCGAGGCGGGCAAGGCGCCCTTCGCCAACCCGCGGAACACCGCCGCCGGGTCGCTGCGGCAGAAGGACCCGCGGGTCACGGCCACCCGCAAGCTGCGCATGCTGGTGCACGGCATCGGCGCTCGCACCGGCTTTCAGATGACGCGGCAGTCCCAGGCCTATGAGCTGCTGTCCGCCTGGGGTCTACCGGTCTCCGAGCACGCCAAGGTGCTGGATGACCTGGGTCAGGTCCAGGAGTTCATCGAGTACTACGGGGCCCACCGGCACGACGCCGCAGAGCACGAGCTCGACGGGGTCGTGGTGAAGGTCGACGAGATCAGCGTGCAGCGCACCCTGGGCTCGACCTCCCGGGCGCCGCGGTGGGCCATCGCCTACAAGTACCCCCCGGAGGAGGTGACCACCAAGCTGCTCGACATCCGGGTGAACGTGGGCCGCACCGGCCGGGTCACGCCCTACGGGGTGATGGAGCCGGTCAAGGTGGCCGGTTCCACCGTGGAGCAGGCCACCTTGCACAACGCCCACGAGGTGACCCGCAAGGGCGTGCTGATCGGCGACACCGTGGTGCTGCGCAAGGCCGGGGACGTCATCCCGGAGATCGTGGGGCCGGTCGCGGACCTGCGTGACGGCTCGGAGCGCCCGTTCGTGATGCCGACCCGGTGCCCCGCCTGCGGCACCCCGCTGGCTGAGCAGAAGGAGGGCGACAAGGACATCCGCTGCCCGAACTCCCGGACCTGCCCCGCCCAGCTGCGCGAGCGCCTCTTCAGCCTGGCTGGCCGTGGGGCCTTTGACATCGAAGCGCTCGGTGCCGAGGGTGTCAACGCGCTGCTGGAGGCCGGGGTGATCAGCGATGAGTCGACGCTGTTCCAGCTCACCGGGGAGGACATCGCGCAGGTCCGGCTCTACACCCGGGAGGCGAAGAAGACCGATCCGGAGGAGGCCGTGGTCGACGGGCGGGTGCTGTCCGCCAACGGTGCCAAGCTGGTCGCCAACCTGGAGCAGGCGAAGTCCCAGCCGTTGTGGCGGGTGCTGGTCGCCCTGTCGATCCGGCACGTCGGGCCGACCGCAGCCCGAGCCCTGGCCACCGAGTTCGTCTCGATGGACCGAATCCGCGCTGCCTCGTTGGATGAGCTCGCCGCCACCGAGGGTGTCGGCCCGACCATCGCACAGTCGGTGGTCGACTGGTTCGAGGTCGACTGGCACCGGCAGATCGTGGAGCACT
>CAYVEH010000028.1:12470-20017 GCA_964450585.1 uncultured Ornithinimicrobium sp. | reverse complement strand
GGCTCGTCCTCAGGCAGCTCGTTGCCGTCCTCATCGACCAACCCGAGGCGACGGCGCTCCTCATCAATCACCGAGGCGTCCAGCTTGGTGAAGATCGGCGTGGGTTTGACGACCGTGGCACCCACCCGCACCGGACGGTGCCCCCAGGAGGGGACATCTGAGTAGTCCCCGGTGATGATCGGGTAGTCCGGCCGGGACGGGTCATCCAGGTCGGACACCTCCTCGATGACCGGCATGGGCTGGAAGACGCCCTGCCCACCCAGGGCCTGGTGCACGGCCGTGGAGGAGTGCGGCAGGTAGGGCGAGAGCATGGTGTTGAGATCCACCACCGCCTGGGCGAGCACGTGCAACACAGTCGCCAGCCGCTCCCGCTGCTCCTCGCCCTTGAGCTTGAACGGTTCGGTCGCAGAGACGTACCCGTTGGCCTCACCCACCAGGCGCATCACCTCGCTGAGCGCCGCCTTCTGGTGGTGGGTGGAGATCAGCTGGCCCACCTTCTCGAAGCCGTCCTGGATCTGCTGCAACAGGGACGTATCGACCTCCTGCAGCGGCCCGGGTGCGGGGATCTGGCCGAAGTTCTTGGCGATCATCGAGGCCGTCCGGTTGACCAGGTTGCCCCACCCTGCGACGAGTTCGTTATTGGTGCGTTTGACGAACTCCGGCCAGGAGAAGTCCGAGTCGGCGGTCTCCGGCGCGGCGGCCGACAGGAAGTAGCGCAGCGCATCCGGCTGGTACCGCTCCAACACGTCGCGCACGTAGATCACGATGTTCCGCGAGGTCGAGAATGCCCGGCCCTCCATGGTGAGGAACTCGCTGGAGACCACCTCGGTGGGCAGGTTCAGCGTCCCGAACGGACCAACCTGCCCGCCGTGTGCACCCGCGCCGTTGTGGGCCAGCATCTCCGCCGGCCAGATCTGGGAGTGGAAGGTGATGTTGTCCTTGCCCATGAAGTAGTAGGACAACGCCTCCGGGTCGTTCCACCAGTCACGCCAACGGTCTGGGTCCCCGAGCCGCCGGGCCCACTCCACGGAGGCGGACAGGTAGCCGATCACCGCGTCGAACCACACGTAGAGCTTCTTGGTGGGATTCTCCCGCCACCCTTCCAGCGGCACGGTGATCCCCCAGTCGATATCCCGGGTCATCGCCCGGGGCCGGATCTCCTCCAGGATGTTCCGGGAGAACCGGATGACGTTCGGCCGCCACAGCCCGCTGGCCTCCCGGTCGGCCAGCCACTCGGTCAGCGCCTCGGCCAGGGCGGGCAGGTCCAGGAAGAAGTGCTGGGTGTCGGTGAACTCCGGGGTCTCCCCGTTGATCTTGCTGCGCGGCTCGCGCAGGTCGACGGGGTCGAGCTGGTTGCCGCAGTTGTCGCACTGGTCCCCGCGCGCCTCGGTGTAGCCGCAGATCGGGCAGGTCCCCTCGATGTACCGGTCCGGCAGGGTCCGCCCCGTCGAGGGGCTGATCGCCACCTGCTGGGTCCGTTCCACCATGTATCCGCTGGCGTGACAGGCCAGGAACATGCGCTGCACCACATCGTCGTGGTTGGCCGTCGTCGTCCGGGTGTACAGGTCGTAGGAGACCCCCAGCCCGGTGAGGTCCTCGGTGATCCGTCGGTGGTTGAGGTCGATGAACTCCTGCGGGCTCATCCCGGCCTTCTCCGCCTGCACCAGGATCGGGGTGCCGTGCTCATCGGAGCCGGAGACCATCAGCACCTCGTGCCCAGCCATCCGCATGTAGCGACTGAAGATGTCGGAGGGCACACCGAAACCGGCGACGTGTCCGATGTGACGCGGGCCGTTGGCATACGGCCAGGCAACGGCTGACAGGACATGGCTCATGACTGGCGAGTCTAGTTGTCGGCCCCGGCCGCGGGGACCGGACCCACACGTGGCCCGGACCGCTCCTGACCGGGGCGCATCACCTGCCCCGCCCCAGTGAGGTCACGAATCCATAACGGACCGGGCGTGGGGGTCTGGATAAAAGCGTACGAACCTGCCTAATGTCGACACACCGGTGGGTGTCACCGGTTTGAATCATTCTGGGAGAAATTCATGAGACGAGTAGGTAGCAGGGGGCCTGTCACGGGTCTCCGCCGCGTCACGACAGCAGGAGCAGCCGCGGCTGCGCTTGCCGTGACGACCGTCAGCGGGGGTGGCGCCCTCGCGGCAGACGGTGACGCACGCGACCTGGGCGACGCCCCGGACTACGGAGTCACTGCGCCCGACGGCGGGGCGAAGATCCAGGACTTCACGGTCGAGGGGGTGGAGACGCAGCCATCGGCCTACTTCGTCCAGTTACGGGCCACCCCGGTCATCCAGGGGGGGTCGGCCCAGGCTGTGGCCTCCCAGACAGATGCTTTCCTGTCGTATGCCGAATCGGTGGGTGCTGATCTCGAGGTGCGGCAGACCTACGAGTCCGTGTGGAGCGGCCTGTCCGTCAACGGCTCGCACGCCGACGTGGCCCGGGCCGCGGCCAGCGATGACGTGGTCGCGGTCTTCCCGGTGCACGAGATCGAGGCGCCCACCACCCCGGCTGACGGGATGGACGCCTCCCCGCAGATGAAGTACGCCAAGGGGATGACCGGCGTCGACAAGGCCCACGAGATGGGCTACACCGGCGAGGGCATGCGCATCGCCATCATCGACACCGGTGTCGACGTGGACCACCCCGACTTCGGTGGTGACGGGGAGCCCAGCGACGGCCAGGGCGACGACTGGCGGACCGATCAGATCCAGTTCGGCTTCGACCTGGTCGGAGACGCCTACGACGCTTCCTCCCCAGAGACCGAGAAGCCGGTGCAGGACCCGAACCCGGACGACTGCCAGGGCCACGGCACGCACGTGGCCGGTATCGCCGCCGGCAACGGCAACGAGGCGGACGGCGGTGTGGTGGGCGTGGCCCCCGACGCCACCATCGGCGCCTACCGGGTCTTCGGCTGCACCGGGTCGACCACCTCCGACATCATGTTGTCCGCCATGGAGCTGGCCTACGAGGACGAGATGGACGTGGTGAACATGTCCATCGGCTCGGGCTGGTCCTCCTGGGATCAGTACCCGACCGCGGTGGCCTCCAACTGGTTGGTGGACTCCGGCATCGTCGTGGCGGCCTCCATCGGCAACGAGGGCGCGAGCGGCACCTTCTCCTCCGGCGCCCCGGGCGTCGGGGACAAGGTGATCGGTGTTGCCTCCTACGACAACGCCATGGTGACCCAGAACGCCTTCACCTACGGCCCGGACGAGGTGTCCGTGGGCTACTCCCCCGCCACCGGCGCCCCGGAGCCACCGACCGAGGGCACCGAGCCCCTGGTCCGCCTCGGTGACACCGGTTCGGCCGAGGGCCAGGCCTGCAGCGCCGACGGCGGCATCACGGTCGACCTCACCGGCTCCCTGGTCCTCATCGACCGTGGCGTCTGCTCCTTCCACGAGAAGGCCGCCAACGCCCAGGAGGCTGGCGCCACCGGTGTCGTCCTGGCCAACAACGTGCCCGGCGTGATCAACGCCACCGTCGAGCCGCAGAACCCCGGAGACGTCGAGATCACCATCCCGGTGGTGACCATTCAGCAGGAGGCCGGCGCCGCCCTGAACGACGCCATCGCCGCCAACGAGGAGCAGGTCGAGCTGACCTGGACCGACGACGTGACCTCCGCGGAGAGCCCCACGGCGGGCCTGATCTCCTCCTTCAGCTCCTACGGGATGACCGCTGAGTTGGAGCTCAAGCCGGACATCGGCGCCCCCGGTGGCAACATCTACTCGGCCTACCCGCTGGAGAAGGGTGGCTACGCCTCGCTGGGTGGCACCTCGATGTCCTCCCCGCACGTGGCGGGCACCGCCGCGCTGCTGCTGCAGGCGCGCCCGGAGCTGGCCACCGAGACCGTGCGCACCGTGCTGCAGAACAGCGCCGACCCGGCCCTGTGGTTCGGCAACCCGGAGCTGGGCCTGTTGGAGCCGGTGCACCGGCAGGGTGCCGGCATGGTCGACATCGACGATGCCATCCTGGCTCCGGCGATGGTCTCCCCCGGCAAGATCTCCCTCGGTGAGACCGATGAGACCGGCCCGGTGGAGAAGACCCTGAAGATCACCAACACCAGCGACGAGACCGTCACCTACGCGCTGGCCAACAACACCGGCACCATCTCCACCGACGGCCCGGACTACACCCCGGGGTACTGGAACGTCGCCACCACGGTGGACGCTCCGGACACGGTGACCCTGGAGGCCGGCGAGAGCCGCTGGGTGACCGTCACCTTCACCGGACCGTCGCTGGAGTTCACCCCGCCGTCGGATACGGAGAACCCGACGCTGGGGATGCAGTACGGCGGGTACCTGACCTTCGAGCCGGTCGACGGCACCGTCGGCGACGTGCTGCGGGTGCCCTACGCCGGCTACGCCGGTGACTACCAGGACCGTCCGGTGCTGCTGCCCGGCGACAGCGAGGCCAACGGCTTCGAGTTCCCGGTCCTGGGAGTGAACACCGGTGGTGACAACTACTCGGTGTTCCCGCCGACCGACGAGGAGCCGGTCTTCTCCCTGGTCGACAACGACGACCCGGCTGTCCTGGCCGAGTTCGGCCACCAGGCCGCCAAGGTCGAGCTGACGGCCTACCAGGTCAACGAGGACGACTCGCTGGGCGAGGAGGTCGGTGTCGTCTACACCGAGGAGTACCTGCGGCGCAGCGGTGGGCCGAACGACTTCCTGGTCTTCACCTGGGACGGCACGTTCCAGGGTGCCACCGTGGATGACGGCCGGTATGCGCTGAGGGCCACCGTCACCAAGGCTCAGGCCTTCCACGACGAGAGCGACCCGGCGACCGAGACCTGGACCAGCCGGGCCTTCACCATCGAGGACAAGCAGCAGGCTCCGACCTCCCCGGAGGTCTCCCGGTACGACGGCACGGACCGGTACTCCACGGCGGCCAAGATCTCCGCGGCCAACTACGAGCCCGGGGTCGAGACCGTCTACATCGCCACCGGCCTGACCTACCCGGATGCGCTGGCCGGCGCTGCCCGGGCCGGCGCCGAGGACGTGCCGGTGCTGCTGGTCAAGGAGGACTCGATCCCGGCTGCCACCCAGTTCGAGCTGGAGCGGCTCAAGCCCGGCCAGGTCGTGATGTTCGGCGGGACGGACGCCATCGGTGAGGAGGTCCAGTCCATGCTGGGCGACTACACCGAAGGTGAGGTCACCCGGATGGCCGGCGAGAACCGCTACGAGACCGCCACGGCGATCTCCGCGGACATCGAGCCGGGAGTCGACACCGTCTTCATCGCCACCGGTGAGGACTTCGCCGACGCGTTGACCGGCGCCGCCCGGGCCGGCACGGTGGACAGCCCGGTGCTGTTGACCAAGTCCGGTCACCTGCCCACCACCACCGCCGCTGAGTTGGACCGGCTCGACCCGGGCACGGTGGTCGTGCTCGGTGGCACTGACGCGATCTCCCAGGAGGTCGCCGAGGTGCTCGGCGAGTACGGCGAGGTGGAGCGCAAGGACGGCATCAACCGTTACGAGACCGCTGCCGCGATCGCGGCGGAGTTCCCCGACGGCCTGGAGAACGCCTTCGTGGCCACCGGGGAGAACTTCCCGGACGCGCTGACGGGTGCCGCCCTGGCAGGTCACCTGCAGAGCCCGGTGCTGTTGGTTCAGGAGAACCACATCCCCAAGGGCACGCTGGCCCAGCTCACCCGCCTGGGTGCAGCCAACATCCAGATTCTGGGTGGTCACAATGTGATCAGCCAGGACGTGGAGGACCAGCTCGCGGCGATCACCTACACGCCGTGATCTAGTTCGCACCACCGAGGACGGGCCCGCCCGGAGACACTCTCCGGGCGGGCCCGCTCCATGTCCGCGAGGACCCGCGCCCGGGCACGGTGGAACGGATCACCGATCCGGTGCGTCAGAGCCGTGTCATGGTTCACTAAGGGTGAGTTGATCCGCTGGACGCCGCAGGAGGAAGGGGGCGAGGCTGACCATGCTCGCTGCACTCACCGGTGCCGGCCTTTCCGCTGCCGCCGGTCTGAACGCCTACATCCCGTTCCTCGTCGTGGCCCTCATCGCCCGCTTCACTGACGTCATCGCGCTGCCCAGCCAGTACGCCTGGATCGAGTCGGACTGGGCGATAGGCGGGGCTGCGATCCTGCTGGTGGGTGAGGTCGTCTTCGACAAGATCCCGGTGGTGGATCACATCAACGACGCGGTCGGGACGTTCGTGCGCCCGGCCTCCGGCGGGTTGATCTTCGCGGCCACCCAGGCCGCTGACGACTTCGAGCAGGGGTCATCCTTCCTGGCTGACAACCCGTGGATCGGGGTGGTGCTCGGCATCATCACCGCCGGGATCGTGCACACCGGTAAGGCGGTCACCCGACCCGTAGTCAACGCGAGCACGCTGGGGGTCGGCGCGCCGGTGGTGTCCACCGCCGAGGACACCGCCTCGGTCGGGCTGAGCGTGGTGGCCATCTTCTTCCCGGTCATCGTGATCCTGCTGCTGGTGCTGCTGCTGTGGGGTGCCGTGGCGCTGTGGCGCCGCGGGCGCCGGCGCGCCCGGGAGCGGGATCAGGCAGTCACCGCCTACTACGGCTGAAGGAGACTCCTCCGACGGCTGAAGGAGACTCAGCGGGCCGCGACCGCTGCCTGGTAGAGGGTTCTGCTGGACAGGCCGCTGCGGGCCGCCACGTCCTTGCAGACGTCCTTGAGGCGTTCCCCGGCCGCAGTGCGCTCCAGCACCTCCGGCAGCACGTCGGCCACGGTGAGCGCGGCGCGGGCATCAGCGGCAGCACCGGAGACCACGAGGGTGATCTCCCCCCGCACGCCCGCGGCAGCCCAGTCGACCAGCTCAGCCAGCCCGCCGCGGCGGACCTCCTCATAGGTCTTGGTGAGCTCTCGGCATACGGCTGCCGGGCGGTCCTCGCCCAGGACAGCGGCCATCGAGGTGAGCGTGGCCGCCAGTCGGTGCGGGGCTTCGAAGAAGACCATGGTGCGCGGCTCGTGCGCTAGATCGGCCAGGGCCCGCTCCCGCTCGCCGGTCCGGCGCGGCAGGAATCCCTCGAAACAGAACCGGTCCACCGGCAGTCCACTGACGGCCAGGGCCATCAGGACCGCCGAGGGGCCCGGGACGCAGGTGACCGGTGCATCGGCGGCCACGCAGGCCGAGACGAGCCGGTAGCCCGGGTCGGAGACCGAGGGCATCCCGGCGTCGGTCACCAGGACGACACGTTGCCCGGCCTCGATCCGTGCCAGCAGATCGGGGGTGCGGGTGGCCTCGTTGTGCTCGTGGTAGGAGAGCACCTCGCCGCCGATGGTGACCTCGAGTCGGTCGGTCAGCCGGCGCAGCCGCCGGGTGTCCTCGGCGGCGACGACGTCGGCGCCGGCCAGTTCCCCCAGCAGCCGGGGGGAGGCATCCCGGGCATCCCCGATCGGGGTGGCCGCCAGCACCAGCGCCGCGCGGGCTCGCGGCCCGTCTCGGGTGCTCATCGCTCTGTCGTGCTCATCGGTGCTTCCTGCTCCCCTCCTCGCCCTGGACACCGGGGAGCGGCTGGACGGGCGCCCCGGTCTGCGCCCCGG
>CAYVEH010000028.1:0-12370 GCA_964450585.1 uncultured Ornithinimicrobium sp. | reverse complement strand
CGCGTCAGCGCCTGATCAGGACCTGTGACGCATCGAGCGCAGCACGTCTCCGTTCATCTGGGAGATGACGTTCAGCGGAATGCCCTTCGGGCAGGCACGGGTGCACTCGCCGAGGTTGGTGCACCCGCCAAAGCCCTCGTGGTCATGCTGGGCGGTCATCGACAGGGCGCGCGCGTCCCGCTCCGGCTGCCCCTGCGGGAACTCGCCCAGGTGGGTGATCTTGGCGCCCATGAACAGCGAGGCCGAGCCATTCGGGCAGGCAGCCACACAGGCCCCGCAGCCGATGCACTCGGCCGCCATGAACGCCCGGTCGGCCTGGTTCTTGGGCACCGGTGTGGCGTGGGCGTCCGGGGCAGACCCGGTGTTGGCGGAGATATAACCGCCGGCCTGAATGATGCGGTCGAAGGCACCGCGGTCCACGCACAGGTCCTTGATGACCGGGAAGGCGTCAGCGCGCCACGGCTCGATGACGATCTCGTCACCGTCGCGGAAGGAGCGCATGTGCAGCTGGCAGGTGGTGGTCCGCTCCGGCCCGTGCGCCTCGCCGTTGATCATCACCCCGCACATACCGCAGATACCCTCGCGGCAGTCGCTGTCGAAGGCGACCGGCTCCTCGCCCTTGGCGATGAGGTTCTCGTTGAGGACATCGAGCATCTCCAGGAACGACATGTCCTCGGAGACGTCATCGATGGGGTAGGTCACCACGCCGCCCTTGTCCTCAGGGCCGCTCTGCCGCCAGATCTTCAGGGTGAGTTTCATTCAGAGTCCTCGTGCTGTCTGCGAGTGGGGGCCGTACGTCGCGGGTGGTGCCGTGCTGATCACTTGTAACTCCGTTGCTTCAGCTCGATGAACTCATACTCGAGGGGCTCCTTGTGCAGGATCGGGTTACCGTCCTCGCCGCCCCACTCCCAGGCCCCGACATAGAGGAACTCGTCGTCGTGACGCAGGGCCTCCCCGTCCTCGGTCTGGCTCTCGGAACGGAAGTGGCCACCGCAGGACTCCCGACGGTGCAATGCATCGATGCACATCAGCTCGCCCAGCTCCAGGAAGTCAGCCACCCGTCCGGCCTTTTCCAGGGACTGGTTCAGGGTGTCGGCCGAGCCGAGCACCCGGACGTTGCGCCAGAACTCCTCGCGCAGCGAGCGGATCAGGTCGATCGCCTTGCGCAGACCCTCCTCGGAGCGCTCCATGCCGCAGTACTCCCACATGATGTGGCCGAGCTCCTTGTGGAAGGAGTCGACCGAGCGCTCGCCGTTGATCCCCAGCAGCTCGCGGATCCGTCCCTCGACGGAGTCCTGGGCCTCGATCACCGCGGGGTGGTCCGCGGGGATCGGCTCGAACGGGCCGTCGGCCAGGTAGTTGCGGATGGTGTTGGGCAGCACGAAGTAGCCGTCGGCCAGGCCCTGCATCAGCGCGGAGGCGCCCAGCCGGTTGGCTCCGTGGTCGGAGAAGTTGGCCTCCCCGGCCACAAACAGCCCGGGGATGGAGGCCTGCAGGTCGTAGTCGACCCAGAGGCCACCCATCGTGTAGTGCACCGCCGGGTAGATCCGCATCGGCACCTGGTACGGGTCCTCGCCGGTGATCTGCTTGTACATGTCGAAGAGGTTGCCGTACTTGGCCCGCACGGCGTCCTCCCCGAGGCGCTCGATGGCCTCCTTGAAGTCCAGGTAGACGCCGCGGCGGAAGTCACCCACCTTGGGGCCGACACCGCGGCCCTCGTCGCACATGTACTTGGCCTGACGGGAGGCGATGTCACGCGGCACCAGGTTCCCGAAGGCCGGGTAGATCCGCTCCAGGTAGTAGTCGCGGTCCTCCTCGGGGATCTCCCGCGGGTCCTTGTCGCAGTCCTCCCGACGCTTGGGCACCCAGATGCGACCGTCGTTGCGCAGCGACTCCGACATCAGCGTCAGCTTGGACTGGTGGTCGCCGGAGACCGGGATGCAGGTCGGGTGGATCTGCGTGTAGCACGGGTTGGCGAAGTAGGCACCCTTGCGGTGGGCCCGCCAGGAGGCGGTGACGTTACAGCCCATCGCGTTGGTGGACAGGAAGTAGACGTTGCCGTACCCGCCTGAAGCCAGCACGACCGCGTCGGCCAGGTGCGTCTCGATCTCACCAGTGATCATGTCCCGGGCGATGATCCCCCGGGCCCGGTTGTCGACGACGATGAGCTCCAGCATCTCGTGCCGGGCGTACATCTGCACGGTGCCCGCCGCGATCTGCCGCTCCAGCGCCTGGTAGGCGCCGATCAGCAGCTGCTGACCGGTCTGGCCCCGGGCGTAGAAGGTGCGGGAGACCTGCACACCGCCGAAGGACCTGTTGTCCAGCAGGCCGCCGTACTCGCGGGCGAACGGCACTCCCTGGGCGACGCACTGGTCAATGATGTCGGCGCTGACCTCGGCCAACCGGTAGACATTGGTCTCCCGGGACCGGTAGTCCCCACCCTTGACCGTGTCGTAGAAGAGCCGGTAGATCGAGTCGCCGTCCCCCTTGTAGTTCTTGGCAGCGTTGATGCCACCCTGGGCGGCGATCGAGTGCGCCCGACGGGGGCTGTCCTGGTAGCAGAACGACTTGACGTTGTAGCCGGCCTCCCCCAGCGTGGCCCCGGCCGAGGCCCCCGCCAGACCGGTCCCGACCACGATCACGTCCAGCTTGCGCCGGTTGGTCGGGTTGACCAGGTTGTTGTCGAACTTGTGCTGGGTCCACTTCTCGGCAATCGGCCCCGCGGGAGCTGCCGTGTCGGCGATCGGCTCACCCTCGCGGTAGAGACCCTCGATCAGGGGTGCGGTCATCGTGTCTGCTCCGTCCTCTCGTGCCGACCGGTCATGGGATGAGTCCAAGGAAGATCGCCACCGGTGGCAGGGCGAAACCGACGACGACCACCACCGCTACGACGATGGCGATCAGGCGCAGCTGCTCGGCACGCTCCAGGCTGGTGTTCAGCCCCAGGGTCATCCCGGCAGACCAGACGCCGTGCAGCAGGTGCATGCCCAGGCAGGCCACCGCAAAGAGGTAGATGAGCACGGCCCACCACACACCGAAACTGGCCACCAGCCGGTCCGCGGGGGTGTCGTAGCTGCCGCCGATGTTGATGGTGTGGGTGGTGAAGTGCAGGATGTGGAAGACCACGAAGACCAGCAGCGCCACCCCGCCCCAGCGCATCGACCGCTTCACGAAGGTGGCCCACTCGCCGCGGCGCTGAAGGTAACGGGTGGAGCGGGCCTGGCTGGCACGGGACCAGAGGGCGAACGCGGAGCCGGCATGCAGGACGAGGCTCACCACGAGCGTGATGCGCATGATCCACAGGAAGCCGGAGTTCGGCAGCATCGGGGCGCCGATCTCGCGCAGGTGGTGCGCGTACTCGTTGAACCTGGCCTCACCGGCAAAGATCATGAGGTTGCCGTACATATGCGCCAGGATGAAGCCGACGAAGATCAGCCCAGTGACGGCCATCACCGTCTTGAGCACAATGCTCCGTGCCTTGGCCCGCGCGCCTGCGGAGATCGTTGAGGTGGCCACGTCAGGACTGTACTACTGCCGACACGCCGGGCGGCGAATGCCCACCCCTGACCGGGCACCGACACCGCGGTCTGGTCACCGCGAGCGCCTACGATGAGCGCCGTGACCGAACCGACCGGGGGGACCACCCGCCTGCGCACGCGTCTGCTGGGTCCGGCCACCAGTGCCCGGGCCCTGGCGTGGTCCTGGTGGGGTCCGCTCATCGTCATGGTCCTCGGTGGGCTGATCCGTTTCGTCCACCTGGGGCACCCCGGCTCTCTGGTGTTTGACGAGACCTACTACGTCAAGCAGGGCTGGTCGCTGATCAAGTTCGGCACCGAGATGGATGTCCGGGAGGGGCTGGAGGAGCCGGACGCGCTCTTCACCGCCGGCACTCCGGACGTCTTCGGCAGCTCACCGGACATGGTCGTTCACCCACCGATCGGCAAGTGGATGATCGGTCTGGGTGAGTGGTTGTTCGGGGTGCAGGACCCGTTCAGTTGGCGGGTGGCCTCCGCGGTCGTGGGGACGTTGTCCATCCTGATGATCGGCCGTGCTGCCTGGCGGCTGTTCCACAACCCGCTGTTGGCGACGGCCGCGGCGACGTTGCTGGCTGCTGACGGGCACCACTTCGTGCACTCGCGCATCGGGCTGCTGGACATCTTTGTGATGTTCTGGGCGCTGGCGGCCTTCTGCCTGTTGCTCATCGACCGGGATCAGGGGCGCCGACGACTGGCCGCGCGAGTGGCGGCCCAGGCTCCCCGTCCCGGGAGTATGTCGTGGGGTCCGGGCCTGGGGATCCGCTGGTGGCGGGTGGCGGCCGGGGTCAGTCTGGGGCTGTGTATCGGGACCAAGTGGTCCGGCCTGTTCTTCCTGGCCGCCTTCGGGCTGATGACGGTGTGGTGGGACATGGGGGCGCGTCGTGCTGCCGGGGCCCAGAAGTGGTTCGTGGGTGCGGCGGTGCGGGACGGCATACCGGCGTTCGTGCAGATGGTGCCGGTCGCGCTGGTGACCTACCTGGCCAGTTGGACCGGCTGGTTCCTGACCGACCACGGCTACAAACGGCATTGGGCCGAGGACCACCCGGCGACCGGGCTGGCCTCGTTGGTGCCGGATGCGCTGCGGTCGCTGTGGTCGTACCACGAGGAAGTGATGAGCTTCCATGTCGGCCTGGCCAACGAGCACGCGTGGTCCTCCAATCCCTGGTCCTGGATCGTGCAGGGGCGGCCGACCCTGTTCTACTCGCGGTGGCCGACCTTCGGGGAGGATGGTTGCACCGCCTCGGACTGCGTGACCTACGTCGCCTCGCTGGGCAACCTGTTCCTGTGGTGGGGGGCGACCGCCGGGCTCCTCGTGGTGGCTTTCATGTGGCTGATCGGGCGGGACTGGCGTGCAGGTGCTGCACTGTCCGGGGTGATCGCTGGCTGGCTGCCGTGGTTCCTGTATCAGAACCGCACCATCTACAGCTTCTATGCCGTGGCGTTCGTGCCGTGGCTGGTGCTGGTGGTGACCTACTGCCTGGCGCTGCTGTACGGGCGCGCCGAGGACTCGGCAGCCCGCCGGAAGTGGGGGGCGGTGGTGGTCATCCTCTACGTGACCGCCGCGGTGGCGCTGTTCGTCTGGTACTACCCGGTCTACACCGCGCAGACCATCCCGCGTGATCAGTGGGAGTTGCGGTTGTGGTTCGACTTCTGGACCTAGCCACGACCTGGACGGGGCCTCGGACAGGTCGGGGGTCCTCGCAGCGGTCGGGCGGAACGTCTCAGCGACCGTGCCGGTCCGGGCGCTGCCAGGGCCAGTCGGAGTCGATCCAGGCCGCGACGGCGTCGGCGAGCGGCGTGTCCAGGGAAGCGTGGCTGGCCCGGACCCAGGACTGGACGGACACATCGTGCTCGGTGTCATCGGGTGGGTAGAGGTAGACGCAGCCGATGACCCCATCATCGAGCGGGTCCAGCACGGTGAACGTGAACCCCTTGCCGGCGGCGAAGTCCGCCTGGTGCCGCCTCAGGTCCGCCAGGTTGTCCTCGGCGCTGAGTCCCTCCGGCGGGGGCCAGCCGCCGTCCGGATAACCGGGGGTGGCACGAATGTGCTCGATGCTGGACAGCCACGCGGCCAGATCGGCCTCGTTGTGCTGCGGCCCCAACGGTTCCAGCCGGAACTGGTCGGTGCTCAGGGTGCGTGGCGGGGTGAAACCCGCCGGGACGAAGTCGCCGCTCATGGCCACGACGGTAGCCCGGCCAGCGCGGGAGGGCAGCCGGAGATCTGCCCGGCCAGTGCTACTCGGTGAGCCCCATCGCCTCGGCCAGCAGCAGGTGCTGTCGCCCCTCCTCGGCCCGCCCGGCTCGTTGCAGCGTCCGAGCCAGCAGCAGGTGCGCGTAGGCCTCGTCCGGCCAGCGGTCGACGATGACCGTCAGCACCTCCTCGGCCCGGCGCAACTGCGCAGAGTGGTAGTAGGAACGGGCCAGCTGCAGCCGCGAGTCCAGGTGGTCCGGCTCGGCGGCCACCAGTTCGGCGAAGAGCTCGGCGGCCCGGGCGTACTCCTTGTTCTCGAACAGGAACGACGCCCGGTCGTAGGTGCGGGTGAGATCCTCGGCCATCATGGCTCCTTCCTGCTCGACCGGAACTCGTCGAGCACGGTGGGCGTGGTCCGGCTGGCCAGCTCGATCGCCCAGGGCAGGGGGATGTTCGTCACGGTGACTACCTCCGGGCCGGCAGCGGTGGTCGCCAACAGGTCGGCCAGGCCGCGGCGGCGCTGGAAGAACGACTGCTTGATGACCCACCCGATGACCCCGGCCCGCTCCAGCACGGTTCGCTGGCGCTGCAACGCACCGGAGCGGCTGACGATGTGCGCTGCGGTCAGCTGGTGACCCAGGTTGCGGTAACTGAGCTCGGCCATCGTGAGACTGAGCAGGCCGACTCCCACGGCGACGGCTGCCACGACCCACCAGTCCAAGGTCTGCCACCAGGTGAGCCCGGCCGCCAACGCGACGGCGAACCCCGTGGGCCACAGGCTCTGGATGAGCAGCCGGCGGTGCGCGGCCGGGCCGTGGCTGCGGACCGGGACGGTCAGCGGCCCCGTCAACGCAGGCGCCCCACGGCGGTCCTGCGGAACGGCTCCGGTGGGGTCGCTCAGTTGCTCCCTCACCCCGAGCACGCTGTGGCCCACCGACTCGGCCACGGCCCGCGGGCAGGGCGGCAGCAACCGGGTGGTGCCGCCGGTGCCGACCCCGGTGGCCAACGAGTCCAGCTCGCCACCGCCGACGGTGCGCAGCAGCAGCGGCTCGCTGAGCCGGACCCCCCGGATGCGGGCCTCCTCCACCGTGGTGGAGGTCGTGGTCAGCAGGCCCCGGGTGAGTCGGATCGTGCCGCCGGGCTCACGCACCAGCCGCAGGTTCCACCACTGCAGCACGTAGTTGAGGGTGGAGACCAGCAACCAGCCCACGACCAGCACCAGCAGGCCACCGACCACGAGGGCGAACAGGGCCTGGGCCAGCACCCACTCATAGGTGTTGGTCACCCGGTCCTGGCTCAGCACACCCAGGTCGTCGCCGAACTGGAAGAGCACACCCAGGGCGGTGGCCACGATGACCAGGCTGGACAGGCTGAACGGGGCGAACCGCAGCCAGGACCAGTCGATCTCGGCCAGCGTCTCCTCGCTCGGGGGGCTGGGCGGAGGCAGCGCGGCGACCTGTCCGGGTGAGTGAGGGGCGGGCCCAGGGGCGCTCGGCATACCGGCGGTGGCCGGGTCGGCCCGCGTGGGGGTCTCCCGGGCCCGGGCCCCGCGCAGCAGCAGGTACTCGCGCAGCTGGGCCGCGTCGGCGGTGGCCAGGCCATCCAGTTCCACCCGGGTCTCGTCGACCCCGGTGCCGATCTTGGCGCGCGCCAGGCCCAGGACGCGGTGCAGCGGTGGCGACTCCAGGTCGACGCTGCGCACCCGGTCCAGCGGCGCGGTCTTCTCGGCCTTGTTGATCAGCCCGGTGCGCACCTGCAGTTGCGTCTGGGTGAAGCGGTAGCGGGTGGTGAACCAGGGCAGGACACCAAACACCAGGGCACCGATGACCAGCACCGGTAGCAGGCGCACCGACCAGGTGCTGTCCGAGGACTGGCTGATGCCGATCAGGGCGATGACGATCGGCACCGCCATCGACCACAGCACCCGGACCGGGTGCACCAGGAGCATCCGCGGGGACTGCCGGTGCCACTCCTGGTCACGCACCGCCGTCGGGGCGGGCAGGTCGTATGCCGGTCCCACCGGGGGCTGGGCCAGGTCACCGACCGGCGGTGTCCCGCCCTGGGCCGGCGGCAGGTCACCCGCTGGCGGCGGCAGGTCCTGGACCGGGCCGGTGGGTGGGTACGGCGGCCTCCTCGGGCCCTCCTGCGGAAGCTCCGGGGGGCCCTCGGGTGGCTCTTCCGGGGGGTGGGTCATGTCGCGTCGCCTTCGTCCCGCCCGGTGATCTCGGTCAGGTCGGCCACCACCCGGCGGGCCTCGTCCTGGTCCAGGCACTTGATCTCGATCGCACCGGCCGCGGAGGCGGTGGTCACCGTGATGGAGGCCAGCCGGAAGATCCGTTGGATCGCGCCCTGCTCGGAGTCGACCGTCTGCACCCGGGACAGCGGGGCGATCCGCTGCTCGATGTTCAGCCAGCCGGAACGGGTGTAGATCGCGGTGTCGGTAACCTCCCAGCGGTGCACGGCGAACTTGAACCGGGGCACCACGAGGATCTCCACCAGGGCCTGCAGCACCATCAACGCCAGGAGGGCGGTGGCCCACCACCATCGCTCGGGAAGGACGAGGACGTACACCGCGATCAGGCCGGCCAGCAGGATGGACTCCCAGATGATGGCGGTGGTGGTCCAGTAGCCGATCGCCCGGCGGGACACCCTGCGCGCCGGGTCGCGCAGCGCCGGGTCACCGCTGACGGTGCTCACGCCGGACCAGCGATGGTGGCGACCATCAGCGCCTTGATGGTGTGCACCCGGTTCTCCGCCTGGTCGAACACGATGCTGGCCCCGGACTCGAAGACCTCATCGGTCACCTCGGCCCCTGCGGCCAGGTGGGGGTAACGCTCCACCAGCTCACGGGCGATCTCGGTGCCGGTGTCGTGCAGCGCGGGCAGGCAGTGCATGAACTTGACGTCCGGGTTGCCGGTGGCCGTCATCAGCGCGGCGTTCACCTGGTAGGGCATCAGCTCCTCGATCCGCTCGGCCCACGCCTGAGCCGGTTCGCCCATGGAGACCCAGATGTCGGTATGCAGGAAGTCGACGCCGTGCACCGCCTCGTCGGGGTCGGCGGTGAGGGTGAGGTGGGCCCCGGTCTGCTCGGCTATCGCCTGGCACCGGGCGACCAGTTCCGGGCGGGGCTGCCGTCCCGGGGGCGCGCCGAGGCGCACGTCCATCCCGAGCTTGGCTCCGATCAGGAGCAGTGAGTTGCCCATGTTGTTGCGGGCGTCGCCGACATAGGCGTAGGAGATCTGGCTCAGCGGCTTGTCACAGTGCTCGCGCATGGTGAGCGCGTCAGCCAGCATCTGGGTGGGGTGCCACAGGTCGGTCAGCCCGTTGTAGACCGGCACACCGGCATGCGCCGCGAACTCCTCCACGACCGCCTGGTCCGAACCGCGGTACTGGATGGCGTCATACATCCGCCCCAGCACCCGAGCAGAGTCCTTGATCGACTCCTTGTGCCCGATCTGGGTCGCCGTGGACTGCAGGAAGGTGGTGGCAGCCCCCTGGTCGTGGGCGCCGACCTCGAAGGCCGAGCGTGTCCGGGTCGAGGTCTTCTCAAAGATCAGTGCGATGTTCGCGCCCACCAGGCGAGGCCGCTCGGTGCCGGCACGTTTGGCGGCCTTGAGCTCGGCGGCGAGGTCGAGCAGGCTGCGGATCTCCTCCGGGGTCTCCTCGATGAGGCTCAGCAGGCTGCGCCCCCGCAGATCAACTGCCATCGTGTCTGTTCCTTCCGTGCCGATGTGCCGGTGGTCCGGTGCTGGCGCTCAAGGGACAAGCATCGCACTGTTGGCCCGGTGGGCTGACACCCGCGTGGTGAGCGGTCCGCTCACTCGGGCAGCCGAGCCCCGCGTCGTCTACCCGGCGATCTCCAGCCCCGGTACGCGGCCTCCCGGAGGTTCCGGACAGCTGGCGGATGCTAGGCATAGGGGTATGCCGACTGTTGAGCTGCCGGCGGCCGGCGGCCTGGAGGTCGGACCGCTGCTACGGACACTGGCCGATCATGCGACCCCGGGCAGCGACGTGGTGACCGTCGAGGGGTCCGGCAGTGTTCGGGACAGCCCCAGCGGGAGATACCGGCGGTTGCTGGAGCTGGCGGACGGCCCGACCAGCATCACCGTGCAGGTGCACCGTGCGGGGCTGCGGCTGCAGGCACCCGCGGCCGCCCTGGAGGAGGCGGCCGCCCGGATCATCTGGTGGTTCGACCTGGCCACCGACCCGGCGCCGATCGCCGCAGCGCTGCGGGCTGACCCGCGGCTGACCGCCCTGGTCGACCAGCGCCCGGCGTTGCGTCCGCTGCGTCACCCGGACGGCTTCGAGGCCGCGATCGACACCGTCGTGGGCCAGCAGGTGACCCTCTCCTCGGCCCGGCTGTTCGGGCAACGGTTGCGGGCGGCATACTCCCCCGGCAGCATCGACGGGCTGCGGGTGTTCCCGCGGCCGGAGACGCTGGCCCGGGCACCCCTGGAGGAGTTGCGGGCCGCGGTCGGTCTCACCTCGGCTCGCGCGCGGACCGTGCAGGCCGTCGCAGCGCTGTTCGCCGCCGGGTTCACCCTCGGACCGGGCAGTGACCCGGTCGCCGCGCGGGCCGAGTTGCTCCAGGTGCCGGGCGTGGGCCCGTGGACGGTGGAGTACCTGGCGCTGCGGGCACTCGGTGATGCGGATGCGTTCCCGGCCTCCGATGCGGTGGTGCGGCGGGCCCTGGACGGGGCCGGGGCGGCCGCGGCCCAGCAGGTGTCCCAGTCCTGGCGGCCCTACCGTGGTTGGGCCACCGCACACCTGTGGGCCGGGCAACGCACCGGCTGACTGCCCACACCCGGCCACCGGGCTTGTCGAGGTGAGCGCGGTGCCCCGCACCGACGGCCTTGACCTCATCGTCAGCCGGGGACTCTAGGCTCGGGTCATGAGTCAGCCTGCCTCGCTGCCCACTGACCTGGAGATCGCCCGATCCGCCACGCTGCGACCGATCGACCAGGTTGCCGCCGATCTGGGGATCGACCCCGACCTGGTCGAGCCCTACGGCCGGGATGTCGCCAAGATCGACCTGGCCGCCGGGTCGAGCCCCCAACGGGGGAGGTATGTCGTGGTGTCGGCGATCACCCCGACACCGCTCGGTGAGGGCAAGACGACCACCGTTGTCGGGTTGACCCAGGCGCTACGGCGCCGTGGGCAGAATGCGGTGGCCACTCTGCGGCAGCCGTCGATGGGTCCTACCTTTGGGATCAAGGGCGGCGCGGCCGGCGGCGGGTACAGCCAGGTGGTGCCGATGGAGCGGTTGAATCTGCACCTGACCGGGGACTTCCATGCGATCACCGCGGCACACAATCTGCTGGCTGCGGCCGTGGACAACCACCTGCACTTCGGCAACGAGCTCGGCCTGGATCTGCGCAACATCACCTGGCGTCGGGTGCTGGATGTCAACGACCGGTCGCTGCGCTCCGTCGTGGTGGGGTTGGGGCCGCGCGCCGACGGGCTGGTCCGGGAGACCGGGTTTGACATCACCGCCGCCTCGGAGGTGATGGTGCTGATGACGTTGGCCACCTCGTATGCCGATCTGCGGGAACGACTGGGGCGGATCGTGGTGGGATACACCGCCCAGGGAGGCCCGGTGACTGCCGAGGACCTCGGGGTGGCGGGCGCGATGGCGGTGATCCTGCGGGATGCGCTGAAGCCCAACCTGTTGCAGACGCTGGAGGGCGGGCCGGCCCTGGTGCACTGTGGCCCGTTCGGCAACATCGCCACCGGCACCTCCTCGGTGGTGGCTGATCGGGTGGCACTGAGCCACGCCGACGTGGTCGTCACCGAGGCGGGCTTCGGTGCGGACATGGGCGCCGAGCGGTTCTTCAACGTCAAGTGCCGGGTCGGTGGGCTGTCTCCGGATGCTGCCGTGGTCGTTGCCACCGTGCGGGCGCTGAAGGTGCATTCGGGTCGCTATGACATCCGGGCCGGGCGAGAGTTGCCCGCCGAGTTGTTCGAGGAGCGCCCCGAGGAGGTGCGGGCCGGGCTGGCGAACCTGCGGGCGCACCTGGAGATCGTCCGCAGCTTCGGGGTCAGCCCGGTGGTGGCGATCAACGCCTTCCCCCAGGACCACGCCAGCGAGCACGCGGTGATCGCCGAGTTGGCCGAGGAGTTGGGCGTGCGGTGCGCGGTGACCCGGCACGTGGCCCAGGGCGGCGCGGGGGCGGAGGACCTGGCCGAGGCGGTGCTAGCCGCCAGCCAGGAGGCACAGCAGTTCACTCCCACCTATGACCTGGCGGACCCGTTGGCCGACAAGATCGAGGCCGTGGCCACCCGGATCTACGGGGCGGACGGGGTCGACTACGCACCAGCGGCGGCCGCTGCGCTGCGCGCTTATGAGGACGCCGGCTTTGGTGGTCTGCCAATCGTCATCGCCAAGACCCACCTGTCCATCAGCTCCGACCCGACGCTGATGGGCGCTCCCCGCGGGTGGCGCCTGCCGGTGCGTGAGGTGCGCGCCAATGTGGGGGCCGGCTATGTCTATGCCATCGCCGGGGATATGCGCACCATGCCAGGGCTGTCGCGGCACCCCAACGCCGAGCGGATCGAGTTGGGGCCTGACGGCACCATCACTGGTCTGTCCTAGCCAGCTAGGCCGACGGCGCGACCTGTCTCGCACGAGAGGCCGTCGCCCGCG
>CAYVEH010000027.1:9938-20876 GCA_964450585.1 uncultured Ornithinimicrobium sp. | reverse complement strand
TACGTGGCCCAACGCGACCGGGCGCGGCGCCTGGTGCGCGAGCGGTTCAGCTACCAGGCGCACGTCGCCCGGGTCGACGCGCTCATCGGCCCCCCCAATTCTTGGGGAGGTTTTGTACGCCCCGAGAACAATTTTGGGGAGGTTTTGTCCGGACCGGCCCACGCCCCGGGCCAGCCGTCCCAGACCCCCTCATCCAGCGCGCCCGCACGCGAGACCACGGCACCCACGGCTGAGGCTTCCGCACCAGCAGCCGAGGCGCCCGCAAGTCAGACCACCGCGCCCCCGCCCGAGGCCCCAGCACCACCAACTGAGGCGTCGGCGCACTCGTCCAGGACCACGGCACCCCCGCCCGGGGCGCCCGAGACTCGGCCGGTCCGTGGCCACCGTCGCCCCGGGGGGCCACGGATCCTGCTGATGTCCAGCAACGGGGCCGGGATGGGGCACCTCACCCGGTTGTTCTCCTACGCCACCCGGCTGCCGGAGGGCACGCTGGCCCATGTCATCTCCCTGTCCCAGGCCGCTCCCCTGGCCGGGCGCCTCGGCCTGACCTTCGAGTACCTGCCCAGCGCGAAGGCGCTGGGGATGCCGCCGGGGCGCTGGCGGCCGATCTTCTGGGACCGGGTCGGGGATGCGATCAACCGGTTCGACCCGGACGTGGTCGTCTTCGACGGCACCTGGCCGTATGGGGGGATGGAGGAGATCCGGGCCGCGCACCCGGAGGCGCAGTGGGTCTGGTCCCGGCGGGGGATGTGGCGTGAGGGCCGCAACGTCGAGCAGTTGGCCAAGACCGCCTGGTTCGACGCGGTGCTGGAGCCCGGCGACCTTGCCGCCGGCTACGACCGGGGCGCCACCGCCGACGCCCCGGCGCACCGGGTCGGTCCGGTGACCCTGCTGGACGCCGACGCGCTGGCCCCCCGGACCGAGGCCCGGGCGACGTTGGGGTTGCCGGCGGACGGGCCGTTGGCCCTGGTGTCCCTGGGGGCCGGCAACATCAACGACACCTCCTCGGAGGTGGGGGCGGCCGTGGCGGCGCTGAGCGGGTTGGGGGTCGGTGTCTGTGTCACGGTGCCGGAGATCGCTTCGGCTGGGGCAGCGGTCGGGGAGGACCTGCACCTGGTGCGCGACTACCCACTGTCCCGCAACTATGCCGCCTTCGACGTGGTGATCAGCGCCGCCGGTTACAACTCCTTCCACGAGCTGCTCCGGATGGGGGTGCCCACGCTGTTCGTGCCGAACACGCAGACGTCGTTGGATGACCAGGAGGCCCGGGCCCGGTTCGCCGCCGACCAGGGGTGGGCTCACGAACTGCCGCAGCTGAGTGTGCAGACGGCGACGCCGTTGCTGGCCGATCTGCTCGAGCGCGGCCCGCAGATGGCGCGGTTGGCCCAGCAGGCCGACCCGGGCAACGGGGCGAGCGCCGCGGCGCAGTTCCTGATCGAGCAGGCAGGAGGGCGGTCCTGATGGCAGCCTCGAACGGCAACGGGTCGGGCAGGTCGGCCGAACGTCTCGCCCTGGCGGTGGTGCGGCGGCTGCGTCGCCTGCCGCGGGCCGAGGAGACGGCGCTGCGGGTGGCGACCGGGCTGCGTCAGAACCAGTTGGCCCGCACGGCGGTCTCCCGAGCCTTCGACATGGACCTGGAGGGCATCGGCGGCACGGTCTTTGTCAACGGCGGCACCCTGCTGGCCGGTCAGGACCTGGACAACGTGCCGGTGGTGATCCTGTCGCTGGTCGGCACCGACCCCGAGCAGCTGCCTGAGCGGCTGGAGGAGATCGGCCGGGAGCAGTTGCTGACTGCGGGGTTCCGACCGGTGCTGGTGCTCGACGACGACCATTTCGCGGCGGTGCGGGAGTACGGCTGGCCGGTCGAGTTGGTGCTCAGCCGGGACCAGTGGGATGCCGAGGAGCACCTGCAGGACGAGGCCGGCTGGGAGGCCTACCTGGTGCGCCGGCTGCAGGAGATCCGCCGCAACTACCGGGCCGCGGCGCTGTTGCAGTTCGGGCCGGAGCATCCCTGGACGATGCTGTACCTGCGCAGCCTGGGGCCGGCGTTGCGCTGACCCGACCGCCCGGGCCGCTCAGTCGCGGGGCAGGTGACCGCCGAAGCACCAGGTGGCGCAGTCGGCGGACACCACCTCCCAGCCACGTGGGTCGGCCCGGTGGGAGATGTGACTGTCCGGGTAGTAGTTGCGGGTCGGATGCAGACCGTGCAGGTTGCGCAGCGGCCGGCCGTTGATGACGTCCATGTCCAGGCGCCATTTGGCCTCGTCCCAGGCCCGGCCCATCGCGATGTCCTGGTCCCGCCGGTAGCGTTGCGGCCCGCCGGGGGTGCGGGTGAGCTCACCCAGCACCGGCCCGTCAACGGTGTCGTAGACATCGACCCGGATGAACGGCAGGGCCACCGCCCGGGAGAGGTGCTGGGCCACCGCGACGAACGCCTCGAACGGCTCCGGCAACGGGATCGAGGGGTCGATCCGCGCCCCGTGCACCAGGTCAGTGCCCAGGTCCACACCCTGGTCATCGGTGTACCGGTAACGGGCGGTGTCCAGGTTGGCGTGAACCGGCATCTGCCGCAGCAGCACCAGGACGACCTTGCCGTAGCAGGCATAGATCTTGACGTCGTCCGGGATCTCCTCGGTGACGACTCGCTGCTGCAGGAACGCCTCGGCGAAGTAGGGCCCGGAGGTGGAGGTCTTGGCCCGGTACCGGTCGATCAACTGCTGGGTGGTGAACTCCTCCTGGCCACCGACCAGGGCGAAGGCGTCCTCGTCCAGGCGACGGAGCGGGAAGACCCCGTGCCCACCGGCACCGAGCTCGGACTTGAGCACGAACCGGTCCGGCATACCGGACAGATCCAGGTCCTCCACCTTGGCCCAGACACCGAGGACCTCGGGCACCGCGACGCCGTGGCTGGCGGCCAGCCGGTAGTTACGCAACTTGCGCGGGATCTGCAGCAACGGGTGGTAGACCTCCGGGTCGTACCGGCGCAGCGCCTCTACGTCCCGCCGCAGGTTGATGAGGTTGCGCCGGAACGAGGGGGGCGTGGTGTCCATGTGCTCCGGCCGGTCCACCGCCAACCGTTCCTGGGCGCGCTTGCGGGCCCCCTTCTCCGTGGCCACCTGCTCGCGCAACCGGGCAATGGTGGCGTCCTTGGCCTCCAGGGTCTCCCGCAGCCGGACCACCTGCCGGGCGCGTTTGGCGAGCAGCTCGGTGCGCCACCCGATCACCGGGACGCTGCGCACGATCCTGCGACGCAGGCTCTCACTCATGCGGCTCCTCCAGTCCTCGCGCACGACTAGGGGGCACCATACGCTTGAGGACAGCACAGAAAGGGGCAGGACGCGTGAGCCACACCACACCCGCCACGGATGAGGACCGTGCGGCCCTGGTCCGGGACGGGGCCTTCGGCGGCGGCTACCTGATCCGTGCCGGCGCGGCCAGTGCGCCACCGGAGGTCACCGGGTGGCCGACGCACCGTCTGGGGGCGCTCACCTACCACCTGCACCCGCGAACTCAGCTGCATACTGCGGTGCGGGCCCAGGGCCTCGGGCGGGTGGTCCTCCTGGGTCACCCGGTCGACGTCGCAGCCGGCACCGCCGACGGTGAGCGGGTCTGTGCCGCCACCCTGGACGCCTGGGCCGCGGGCGGGTCGGCCGCGGCGGTGCGCTACCTGGCCTACCTGGGCGGCCGGTGGACCGCGGTGCTGGAGCCAGTGACCGCGCCCGGCGCCGAGCACCCCGGGGAGATCATCGTGGTGCCGGACTGCCAGGCCACCCAGGCGGTCTTCTACGGGACCCGCACCGGGCTCGCGCTGGGCTCCCAACCGGCGTTGGTGGCAGGGGCCATCGGGACCGGCCCGAACCAGGCCTCGGTGCAGATGATGAACGACCTGCGGGCGGCCCGCCCCAAGGGGGTGGTCTTCCTGCCCGGCACGATGACCACCCACGAGGAGGTGCTGCCGCTGGTGCCGAACCACCTGCTGCGGATCCGCCTGGGCGGCACCTCTGCCAGCGTCCGTCACGAGCGCTTCTGGCCGTTCCAGGACCGGGTGGAGATCAACGACACGGACCGGGTCATCGACGACTTCATCGACTACTTCCGGGAGCACACCCGGCTGCTGTGCGGGATCGGCCGGCCGATCGTCAGCCTGACCGGAGGGCTGGACAGCCGCACCACCCTGGCAGCGACCCTGCCGCACCTGCACCGGGACTCCTTCACGTTCACCTACTACAACCCGCGGGACGGGCTGGTCGGCGAGGGCGCCCCGCTGGACGTGTTCACCGCCAACGCGCTGTCCACCGCGGTCGGCGTGCAGCACCGGGTGATCCGGTGGCGGCAACCGCCCACAGGCAGCGTCTTCGCCGAGATCTACGACCGCACCTACCCGGTGCGGCGCGGCTCCACCGGAGCGGCGCACGCGATGTGGGCGGACCTGCCGCACGCCGTGGTGCACCTGCAGTCGATCGGGGCCGAGTTGGGCACCACCTTCTACACGGTGCGACCGGATGCGCCCATCACCCCGCACCGGTTGCTGGAGATCGTGACCAACCGCAACGACCTGCCCGAGGAGCTGGTGCAGGCCGCGTTTGGGGACTACCCGGAGTACGCGCAGTTCACCCAGTCGGCGATCGGCGGCTACGACTACCACGACGTCTTCTACTGGGAGCAGCGGATGGGCAAGTGGGGTTACCTGAAATACCAGGACGGGGACTTCGCGCACCGGATGCTGATGCCGTTCAACGCCCGCGGGTTGATCGAGATCATGCACACCCTGCCGTATGAGCTCCGGGCCGGCAAGGTGCTGCTGCACGCGATGCTGGCAACCGTCCCGGCACTCCAGGATCAGCGGCTCCCGGCGCACCTGCGCGCCGACCCGAGCCCGGAGGAGCAACCGATCTCCTGGCAGGACGTGGTGCACGCCCGGCCGCACCTGCGGCCGCGGATCCGCACCGTGCTGGATCAGCTGCCCCGACGGGGCCGGAGTGGACGGAGTATGCCGTGAGCAGCCTGCCCGAGGACCTCACCCAGAGCCTGGGTCGGGTGCGTTCCCGGGTCAAGCGTGCCGTGCGGGACCGGGTGGTCACCGTGCGGGAGCGCGACCGGGAGCAGCAGATCCGTGCGCAGGCCGACGACCTGGCGTTCGGTGCCGGCTACCTGGTCCGACCGGCAGTCGGCCCGCGCCCCCGGTTGGTGGCGCGGTGGCGGACGCGGACGGTGGCCGGCTACGACTACCACGCCCGGGCCCGCATCACCATCGGTCAGGCCGCGACCGGTGGCACGGTGGTGCTGATCGGGCGACCGGTCGATGTGGACACCCGCACCACCACGACGCAGGTGATCGCCGACCGGCTGGCCGCGTTGACCGTCGGTGGGCGCGATGCCGGCACCGGCGCCGTGGTGCGGGCCGCGGCCTACCTGGGCGGGCGTTGGACCCTGTTCCTGCACGGCCTGGACGGCTCGCTGCGGGTGCTCACCGATGCGCTGGCCAGCCAGCAGGTCTGGTACACCCGGGACGGGTCGGTGATCGCGTCCTACGCGTCGTTGGCGCCGGGCAGCAGGGCGTTGCCGCCCAACTCGTTGCTGCAGATCGACGCGGACGGGGCGGTGAGCACGCACCGGTACTGGCCGTGGCCGCACCAGGAGCAGAGGGACACGCCGGCAGCCGCGGGCCGCAGCGATGACCTGGACGCAGCGTACGCGGAGTTCCGTGAACGGATCGTGGCGCACACCCGGTTGCTGTGCGACCTGGGGCGCCCCGGTGTGGGGCTCACCGCGGGGCCGCGCAGCCGGGCGATCCTGGCGGCCTATCTGCCGCACCGCCGCGACGGTGGGTACGGGTTCACCCACTACGCCACTGAGTCCTTCCGGACCGACCCCGCCGCTGCCGAGGACCTGTTCACCGCGAGCGCCCTGGCGCACCGGCTGGACCTCCCGCACCGGGTGCTGCGGGCTGTGAAACCCCCGCGCGGGGCCGTTTTCGAGCTGGCCTACCGCCGCACCTACCCCGGCGGCACCACTCTGGCCCGGGCGTTCGCGCGACACACGCTGCCCCGGGACACGGTGGAGCTGCACTCCGCCGGTGCCGATGTGGTGGACCAGCACTCCTGGGAGCACCTGACCGGCGATTTCCGGGAAGGTGACCTGGCCCACCGGGTGATGCTGCCGTTCAATGACCGCCGACTGCTGGAGATGATGCTGAGGCTGCCGCCCCGGGCGCGGGCCGACCAGGTGTTGTTGCGTCGGTTGGCTGCTGAGGTCGACGACACCTGAGTCAACGGCCGGCCTGCGCAACGCGTCCGGCCCGGCCGTCGGGTCGACCGGGAGCCGTGCTCAGCGCTCGGCGGCTGACCCGGGGCGGGTGCGCAGCACCGTGGTGGCGGTGGGCGGCCCCCAGGTGGCCGTGGCCGACCACCCCGGCGGTAGGTCGATGTCAGCGAGGGCGAGCAGTTGCTCCTCCGGGGCCGGTATGCCGTCCCACTGGCAGGCGGTGCTGGTCCGGGTGGCCAGGTGGATCAGCCCGTCACGGTAGGTCAACAGCCCACCGACCGGGTCCGGGGCGGTGGCCAGCAGCGCAGCGGGGAGGCCGTCCCCGGGGTGGGTGCTGAGCGTCTGTGCCAGCCAGTGCCGCACCGCCGCCTCGCCCCTGCGGGTGTGGAGCACGGCCAGGTGGTCGGCGCCGGTGGCATCGGCCGCGGACCGGATCGGTTGGTTGCGCACCTGCCAGGCTGTCCCGCTCCCACTGCTGGTCGGGCCGGCGCCCGGCCCGACCGTCACCACCAGGGCAGGGGTCGGCTGCCCGGTGCGGGCCGGGCCGGCGCGGCGCACGGTCAGGCTCGGCATACCGTCGGTGTGCAGCGCCTCGGTGGCGGTGCGCGCCCCGGTGGAGAGGTCCGGCACCGGTGGCGCCAGGCTGCGGATGCGCTCGATGAACTGCCCGTGGCTGAACCGCTCCCGGACGCGTTGTCGGGAGGCTGCGACACGGGCGGCGTACCGGTCGGGGTCGGCGACGTAGCCGGCGATGAGGTCCTGCGCCTGGCCGGGCAGTGCGTAGTCCACGGTGTCGCCGAAGACCGGCTCGTGCTTGGGGTGGGCGATGGTCAGCACCCCGCTGGCCGCCGCTTCCAGAATGGTGCGCCCGAAGGCCTCGTGCATGTCCGGGTTGTCCAGGTAGAGGAAGAAGTCCAGGCCGCTGAGGAAGTCCAGCACGTCCATGGCCTTGTGCCGCACCAGTACCCAGTTCTGCGGTAGGTCGACCAGGTCCTGCTCCTGGGCCCGCAGCAGCTTGGCCAGGGTGTTCTGCGCACCCATCATCCGCACCTCGTAGCCGGGCCCGAAGTCGTAGCCGGTGCGGATGCCCTCCAGGGTGGGGGCGAACTTGATGACGTTGTCCCGGGAGTAGCGACCGACCACCACCGGCCCATCCTGCCCCGGGGGTCCCGGCGGCCGGGCGTCCCACTGCTGGAGGTCGATGAGGCCGGGGTTGTCCCAGTCGGTCAGGCGCACGGCCGGGTCCTGCTCGGTCAGGATTTGGCGGATGACCGGCCCCTGCGGCACCCACAGCGGGTCCTGGCCGAAGAGTTCGCGGGTGCGGGCGGTCACGTCCGCCACGACATACCGTTGGTCGGAGCCGTCCGGCTCCAGCGGCGCCTGGTTGGCCATGATCAGCACCTGCCGGGCCCGCACGCTCTGTCGACCGGGTCGGGGCGGGTACTGCAGGATCGGTGGGTAGCGGATCATCAGCACGTCGAGGTCCACCTCGTCGTCGGGGTGGATCCAGTCCACCTCCCCGGCGTTGATCAGCTCGGTCACCGGCGGGCAGAGCGCGTGGTCGTAGACGGTCATGAACCGGAACGCCTCCAGGTGCATGACCGCCACCCGCAGCCCAGCGGCTCGGGCCGCGGCGATCTCCTCCATCATGGAGCGTTGCGGGCCACCCCAGCGGCGCCAATCACCGGCCAGGCACAGGTCGTAGTGGGTCGGGGTGCGTAGGTCCGGGGCCACGGGTTTGGTCCACCGACGGGGCTCGGGGAACCGTCGCGGTGCCGCGGGGTCGAGGAACGGGTCCGGCTCCTCACCGGCAGCGATCCGGGAGTGCCAGGGGCCGTAGGCGCACTTGTAGGCGTGTCGGGCGGTATGCCGCCACCCGCGGGAGAACTCGCTGGAGGACAGCGTGTCCCCGCCGCGGAGGAAGGTCACGACCACCGGCAGGTCCAGGATCGCCTGGGGGCCGAAGGCCGCCTGGATGCGGCGGGCGTACTCGGTGTCGGCGCTCTTGCTCGTGGGGTCGAAGTAGCCGATCCGCTCCAGCACCGGGTGGCTGCGCACCAGCAGCGACGGGGCGGAGGTCACCCGAGGCAGGTACCCGGGCCGGTTCAGTTCGAGCTGCTCGCTGATCCGGACCCCCTGCCCGCGGGTGGCCATCGCCCCGGGCTGCTCCAGCAGGGTCCGCACCGCGACCTCGATCGCCTGCGGGTGCAGCCAGTCGTCGGAGTCCAGGACCGTGACAAAGTCGCCGCTGGCCTGCCGCAACGCGGTGTTGCGGGCCCGGTAGGTGCCGCCGTTGACGGCCTTGCGGATCACGCGGATGCGGGGGTCGAGGCGCTCCGCCCGGGCCAGCAGCTCGGCATACTCCGGCCCGGAGGCGTCGTCGACCACCAGGATCTCCAGGGTGTCCCAGGTCTGCTCCCGCAGCGCCCGGAGGGCGGTGAACAGTGGCGGCCCGGGCCGGAAGGAGCTCATCAGCACCGTCACCAGGTGCCCGGTGCTGCTGCCGGTGGCCTGTGGGGCGGACAACCGGTCGAACCGGGTGCTGCCGTCCGTCGGGGGCAGCAGCGTGATGGGAGCCATCCCGGGGCTGCCCAGGGCCTCCTGAACCGCCTGGCGCCAGGTGGCCTCCTGCCCGTCGGCGGGGAAGAGCGCAGGGTTGTGCAGGTCGGCCCGGACGGCCTGGGCCATCGGCTCCCGCACCGCGGGGTGGTCCAGCAACTCCAGCGCCGCATCCCGGTCCCGGTCGGCGACCCGCAGCTGGAGCAGCAACTCGGTGGCCCGCTCGGGCAACTCCTCGCCGTGCCCGGAGGCGAGGACCGCCTCGAGGGCCGCACGGCCCGCGGCCCGCTCTGCTGCCTGACCGGTCTGCAGGGCCAGCACCTGCCCGTAGCGACCGACCCAGGCCGGGTCCATCTCCGGGCACAGCTGTGGCCAGGGTGGGCCGGCAGCGGCCCACTCCTCCACCTGTGCAGGGGGATGACCGGGCCAGGCCAACTCGGCCAGGATCTCCCGGGAGTGCACCGACTTGGTGCGCAGCGCCGTGGAGACCAGCGCCTCGGGGTCACGGGCCGCGAAGAAGGTGTGGTCCCGCGCGACCTGGGCGCGGGTGGCCCGGACCGGGCCGTGGACCGCGGCCATGTCCTGGGGGGTGACCGGGGTGTCCGGGGCGTGCTCCCGGGCACCGCCTCCTGGGTCGGGCACGGCCGGACCCTGCGGCGGGGTGCGGGCACTCACTCCTGGTCGCTCTCCCCTGCCGCCGGACGGTCCGCGTCCTGGCGTGCCGACAACTGTGCCAGTGCCTCGTCCAGCGCCGCCTGCATCCGGTCCATGCGCCCGGTGTACTGCGCCTGCAGGACCCGCACCGTGCCGATGACGTCGGTCTCGGAGACGGTCGGCGGCTGGGCCGTGGCCGCCTGCGTCAACTGGCCGCCGCGGGTCACCTCACCCCGGATGTAGGGGCGCAACGCGCGGGCCCGACGGTCGGCATCCATCGCCACCAGGAGCGTCAGGCTGAGCAGCACCATGCCGGCGGCCACCACCAGCCACCACCAGTGCTGCACCGCGCCGAGCACGGCAACGGCGGTGAGCACCACAGCCAGTCCGCATCCTGCCAGCAGGAACTTGGATCTCACCGGGGCCCTCCTCGAGTGTGCCGCCATGGTCGGCGGTGCACCTGGCACCGCCGGGGGCCGTGCGCACCGCGAGTCTGATCGTGTCGCCAGCACGCTACCCCGTAACGTTTCCGGTGCCCGCGCAACCCACCGCGACCGGGCAAGGAGACTGTCGACAGCGCCGGCAGACCGGACCCCGGCCCAGGAGGGAGGCGAAGGTGGTGGATCACCCCGCCGTGCCGGGCGCCCACAACGGGATCGGCACCCACGGTGCTCCGACACAGTTCCGGCACGACCCCGACTACCGCACCGCCTGGCAGTTGTGGCGGCGGGCGGAGCACCCCGATGCCCTGGCGGCACTGGGGTTACGGACCAAGTCACCGGTGGTGCTGGACGCGCTGGCCCTGGCGGCCACCGGCGGCACCCACCCGGCACGCCGGCTCGTGCAGACCCCCGAGCTGCTGGGAGCGGCCCCGTCGGTTCCGCCGACGGCGGCGCTGGCGCTGGCCCTGGCCGGGATGGGCCGCAGCGAGCAGGAGTTGATGGCTGCGACCCGGCTGTATGAGCACCTGTGGGCCCTCGGTGTGCTAGGCCGTCTCGCCCCGATCCACCACCAGGGGCTGGGGCAGTCCTTCTTCCTGGCCGGGCGACACGAGCAGTTGCGCCACCTGCTGGGTGAGCTGACGAAACTGCCGGCACCGGTGCGGCACGACCTGGAGGTGGACCTGGCCAACCCGTACCTGTCGGGGGCAGCGGTCGCCCCAGCGCAGCACCAGCAGTGGGTCCGGCTGCTGGCCACCCGGTTCACCGATGCCGGGCTGGCGCCGCTGACCGTGCAGGGCACCGCCACGCACCTGTTCGACCGTCTCGGCTGCCAGGCCGGGACCGCCGGCACCGCCGAGGACGGACCGTTGGTCAGCGTGATCATGCCCTGCTTCCGCCCCGATGAGGGTCTGCTGACCTCGATCGCCTCCCTCACCGCGCAGACCTGGGGGCCTCTGGAGATCCTGGTGGTGGACGATGCCTCCGGGCCGGAGTATGCCGAGTTGTTCGAGCAGGCGGT
>CAYVEH010000027.1:0-9838 GCA_964450585.1 uncultured Ornithinimicrobium sp. | reverse complement strand
CACCAGTGGTTCGGGTACCGGTCGGTGCGGGACAACGCCTCCAGCCTGATGGTGCGTCGCTGCGTGATCGAGACGATCGGCCCGTTCGCGCCGATCCGCAAGGGCGCCGATTCTGAGTATGCCGAGCGCCTCACCACCGTGGCGGGCCCGGTCGTGGACACCGGGAGCCCCCTGGCGATCACCCGGCTGCGCACCGGCACCCTGTCCCGTGGTGACTTCACCTACCAGTGGGCCAGTCCGGAACGGCTCGCCTTCAAGGGTAGTTACCGCGCCTGGCACCAGACCCTGGACGTCGCTGCCGGTGCCGCCGCCGTTCCGGATCCCACGGTCGGTGACCTTCCGTTCCCGGTGCCACGGTCCTTCCGCCGCGGGCTGGAGCCGGCGCCGGCCTGGGCCCGTCTGCCGGTGGTCTACCTGGCCGACTACTCCGCGGAGCCCCGGCAGGACGAGCAGACCGCCACGGCAGCCCTGTGGTCCCTGCTCGCCGACCGCGACGGGCGGCTGTCGGAGCACGCACCCCACGGCCAGCAGCCGGCAGCACCCGACCCGCTGGAGACACCACCCACGGTGGGGTTGTGGCACCTGGAGTCGGCCCGGTCGGTGGGACGCACCCGCCCGGAGATGCACCCGGCCTGGTTCCGGCACCTGGTGGGCCCGGCCGCCCGGGCGGTGCCGGTGACCCGGACCGAGGCCATCACGGTTGACCGGCTGGTGGTGCTCGACCCCTGGGTGCTGCTGCTGGCCGGGGCCCAACCGACGGCCCTGCAGGTGGGCCGGGTCGAGATCCGGCTGCACCCGCACTTGTTGCAGCCGGATGCTTCCGGCCTGTCGGTGGACCTGCTCCGGGTCGGTGACGTCTGCCGGGCGTGGTGGGGGTGCACCCCCCAGTGGGTGGCTGCTCCGGAGGCTCCCCAGAGCGCCCGCGACCAGTTGGTCGAACTCGTGCCCGGGCTGCTGTCCGGGTGAGACCGCCGGTCCTGGTCTACCGTCGGGACGCGGCCGCCTCAGCCTGGCCGGGCGCGGCCTCGATGAGCGGGACCAGATAACTCGTCAGCGGCTCGGCCAGCACCTCGGCGAAGGTGGCGGTCAGGTGCGAGCCTTGCCGGTACGTCAGCACGTTGCGGTACACCGCGGCACAGACCCCCTCCGGGCAGACCCAGGGGTTCATGTCGATGTACTCAGCGGTGTCGAGCTGCTCGGCCGCCTGCTGCAGCGCCGTTGAGCCGTGCCCGTCATCGGAGGGCCAGGAGCAGGTGTCCAGCTCCTCTGGGTGCTCGGCGACGCACTCATAGCTGGGGGGCCCGGACCGCGGTTGCGGGGTGTCGGAGATGGCCAGCACCGGCACCCCCACCTCGGCGAGTCGGCGCCAGTACCTCAGGTACCCCTCCACCAGGGCCTGCTCGGTCAGCTCTCCGTCCGCGCCGCGGGCTCGGGAGGCCAACGCCGAGGTGATCACGGCGTCGGGTTGCTCGGCACCGGTCAGTCGGTCGATGACCTCCTGGCCCCAGGTGCGGCAGGAGTCGAACGGTTCCCCGCTCTCCCGCAGCACAGTGGTGGCGGCCGTGAAGGCGCACCCGTTCTTGGTGTAGACCCGCAGCAGCCAACCACGCTCGGCCGCGATCTGCTGCAGGGCCGGCAACCACTGCCCGACCTTGGAGTCACCGACCACGGCGACCACGGTCTGCCCCTGGGCATCACCGCGCTCGCACATCTTCACCACCACATCCGCCACCGTGCTGAAGCAGTCCTCGGAGTAGAGCTGGGGCAGGTCGGAGGTCGCGGCCACCGGCGCTGGGGTGATCTCATCGAAGAACGGCTCGTCCCCGGGTTTCTCCTGGCTGGGCAGCGGCAGCGGGTCACCCCCCTCGGGAGACGTCGGCTGCGGTGCGGCATCCGGTGCTGTGCCTGAGGACCTCGGCGACTCGGTCACTCCTGGCGCCGGCGTGCTGGAGGTGCCCCAGCTGGCGCCGGTCGCCCGGCCGCCGGCTGCCGGTCCGAGCGTGGCCCCCTGGGCCAGGACCAGCGCCGCGACGAGAGCGACCAGGCTGGCGTTGACCCCCACCGAGAGGGCGTAGCGCGGGGAGATGTTCAGCGCACGGGCATGTCGGATCGGGGACTCCACGAACCGGTAGGAGAGCCACGCCGGCAGGAACGAGAAGGCTCCGATGACCAGCCCCTGCCAGACCGTGAGGTCACCTACCTGCCACTCCCAGAAGCGCAGCAGCGGCCAGTGCCACAGGTACAACGAGTAGGACAGGCCACCGACCCACACCATGGGCCGCTGCCCCAGCAGACCGGCCACTCCCATCCGTCGACAGCTGAAACCACCGGCGATGACCGCCGCGGTGCCCAGCACCGGTCCCAGCGCTGCGGCACCGGGCCACGGGGTGCGGTCGGTGACCAGGAACACGCTGCTGATCAGCAGCGCCAACCCCGCCCAGGCGACCAGGGCACCGGTCCGCTGCCGCCAGCCGCGGAAGGTGCCGGCACCCAGGGCCACCAGGCCGCCGATACCCAGTTCCCAGAGCCGGGTGGGGGTCAGGAAGAAGGCCTGCGCGGGCGCCACCGCGGTGTAGACCACTGAGCAGGCCAGGGACGGCAGCACGACGACCACCACCAGCCCCGCCGCCAGGGACCGGCGCAGCGCCGGTGGTGCGGTCGATGGACGGCGCCGCTGCCACCACCGGGCCAGCAGCACCAGCGCCAGGATCAGCAGCGGCCAGAGCAGGTAGAACTGCTCCTCCACCGCCAGCGACCAGTAGTGCAGCACCGGGGAGGGCTCGGTGTCCTGGGCCAGGTAGTCCACCGACCGGCCCGCGAAGACCCAGTTCACGACATACACCGCCGCCGCGGCGATGTCACCGGCGATGCTCTCCCACCGCACCCGGGAGGTGAGCAGCCAGGCCATCACGGCGGTGACCACCAGGACCAACGCCGCCGCTGGCAGCAGCCGTTTGGCCCGGCGGCCGTAGAACCCCCACAGGGACACCCGGCCGGTGGCTTCCACCTCGCGCAGCAGCTGGTTGGTGATGACGAACCCGGAGACCACGAAGAAGACGTCCACCCCGATGAAACCACCGGACATCCAGGGCACCCCGGCGTGGTAGAGCAGCACCACCAGGACGGCGACCGCCCGCAACCCCTCGACGTCGGCACGGAACCGGGAGGAGCCTCCCGGCCGCCCCGGGGGCGACTGCGGCGGGCCCTGCGGGAGCCCATCCGGTGACGTCGGATCCGCCGATGATCCGGCCGGCGCCGTCGACGATGTCGGTGCAGGGCGGTTCACGTGGCCGCGTCCTCGGTCAGGCTCGGCTGCCCGGTGGTCGCGTCCGCATCGACGAACTCCTCCACCAGCGGGACCAGGTAGGCCGCCAGCGGCTCGGTGAGCACCTCCACGAACGTCGCGGTGATGTGCGACCCCTGCCGGTAGGTCATCACATTGCGGTAGTCACCGACGCAGACCCCACCGGGGCAGACCCACGGGCCCATGTCGATGAAGGCGGCCCCGTCGACCTGCTGCACCGCCGCCCGCAGCGCCTCGGTGCCCGGTGAGGCGTCATACTCCCAGGAACACACCTGCGGGTCCTCGCGGTGCTCATCAACGCACTCATAGACCGGGCCGACATCCCCCTGGGGGGAGGGAGTGTCGGACAACGCGATTACGCCGATCCCCTCCTGGCGCAGCGCGGTCCAGTAGCGCACATACCCCTCGACCATCGCCTCGGTGGTCTCCTGGGTGCCGTCCTCGGTGACCAGGCCCTCACTGCGCACCCCGGAGGTCAACACCACCGCCGGGCGCTCCGGACCGGTGAGCCGCTCCAGCACCTCCTGGCCCCAGGCCCGGCACTCGGTGTAGGGCTCGCCCTGGGCGTCCAGTTGCATGGTGTCGGCGAAGGAGCAGCTCTGTTTGGTGTAGGTGCGGATCAGCCAGCCCTGCTCCGTGCCGATCTGCTCCAGCGCCGGCACCCACTGGGCGGCCTTGGAGTCACCGACCACCGCGATGACCACCTCGCTGTCCAGGTCTCCGAAGTCACACGGATCGGAGGTATCGGCGTCCTTGGGGATCTGACAGCCGGAGGCGTACAGGCCGGGCACATCACCGGTGGCCTGCAGCGGGTCCGGGGTCAGCCGGTCGAAGAACGGCTCGTCCTCGGGCTGTTCGACCTCGGGCAGGGGCAGGCCCGGGGGCAGCACGGAGGAGCCGGACTCCTGGTCGCTCTCCTGCTCTGGCTCGTCCTCGGGCCCGGCGGTGCTCTCTGCGCTGTCCTCACCGTTGTCATCAGGGTCGGTCGGCGCGGTGGTGCTGGCGGCTCCGTCGGGGGTCCACCCCGCACCGGTGGAGCGCCCGGCACCGGCACCGGCTCCGGCCAGTGTCGCCCCCAGGATCAGCAGCACGCCGGCCAGCAGCGCCGCCAGCGAGCAGTTGGCTCCGACGGAGAGCGCATAGCGGGGGTTCTCGTTCAGTGTCGGGGCGTGCCGCACCGGGGACTCCACGACCGTGAACGCCAGCCAGGCCGGGATCACCGAGGCCGCCACGATCACCAGCCCCTGGGTGACGGTCGGGGCGCCGAACTCCCACTCCCAGAAGCGCAGCAGTGGCCAGTGCCACAGGTACAGCGAGTAGGACAACCCGCCGACCCACACCAGCGGCCGCTGCCCCAGCAGGCCCGCCGGGCCCCACCGGGTGGCACGGAAGCCACCGGCGATCACCGCGGCGGTGCCCAGCACGGGTGCCAGTGCGGCATACCCGGGCCAGGCCGTCGTGGTGTCGATGAGGAAGGCGCTGGTGAGCAGCACCCCCAGACCCAGCCAGGCGACCAACCCCGCGATGAACCGGCCCCAGGACAGGAAGATCCGGGTGCCCAGTGCGACCAGCCCACCGATCCCCAGCTCCCACAACCGGGTCGGGGTGACGAAGAAGGCCTCGCTGGGCGCCTGCTCGGTCATGATCACCGAAACCACGAACGAGGGCAGGACCAGCAGCACGGTCAGGCCCAGCGCCAACCGCCCGTTGAGCGACCCCGCCGGCACGGCGCCAGCCGGCTGGTCGGTGGAGGAGGCGACAGCCTCGGCGGGCCGGCGGGTTCGCAGCACGCCCGCCGCGGCCAGGATCCCCAGGATCAGCAGCGGCCACAGCAGGTAGAACTGCTCCTCGACCGCTAGCGACCAGTAGTGCAGCACCGGGGAGGGGTCGATGTCCTCGGCCAGGTAGTCCACCGACCGTGCGGCGAAGATCCAGTTCACCACGTACCCGGCCGCGCCGGCGATGTCCCCACCCATCGCCTGCCACTGCACCCGGGGGGCCAGCAGCCACGCCACCACGGCGGTGACCACCAGGACCAGCCCGGCGGCCGGCAGCAGCCGTTTGGCCCGGCGGCCGTAGAACCCCCACAGCGACACCCGGCCGGTGGCTTCCACCTCCCGCACCAGCTGGTTGGTGATGACGAACCCGGAGACCACGAAGAAGACGTCCACCCCGACGAAGCCGCCCGAGAGGTGCCCCACCCCCGCGTGGTAGATCAGGACCAGCAGCACCGCGACCGCCCGTAGACCCTCGATATCCCCGCGGAAGGGGGACCGGCCACCGGACCAGCGACCACGGCGGTGCCGGGCTCGGCGGGTCTGCGGCACGTTCTCAGTTCGGGAGGCAGGCACTCGGCAAGGTCAGGTCGGTTCTGGTGGGGCAGCGGTCATCTTCTCACGGTATGCCGATCGGTCCCGATCGGTGCGCGGGCGACCGCTGCGCGACAGTGCCCGGAAATTGCCATGCAACCTTCTGCCGTGGCGGTAGCGTCTGGCAACAGAGAGCAGGAGCGATCAGGACACGGTCAACACGGGGAGCAGAGATGGCGTGGACCTTGGGCACGCGGGGGCGCAACCGGGGGCAGCAGAGACCACCGGGGGGCGCGGCACCGACGGCACCGGCTCGGCGCGCCCGTGGCACCCGACGGGGCCTGGTCACCGTGGCCGCCCTGGCGCTGGCCGCGACCGCCGCCAGCGGTTCGGCCGGCAGCACCACGACACCGGAGGACCTGACTGACCCGCAGGCGGCCGCCAGCCCCCAGGAGTCCGGGCAGGCTGTGGCCTGGACCGGAGGACTGGCCGGCCCGGCGCCGTGCCCGGAGGGGCATGCCCGCAGCAGCACCCTGCTGACCGAGGACTTCAGCAAGGGCGTGCCCAACTCCAGCTTCAACAACGGCTGGTTGCAGGTCACCCGGGGCCTGGACGGCCCAGCAGCACGGTCCGTGGTCAATTCCGGCGACTCCGAGGACTGGTTCTTCCTGCCCTGGGCCCAGGCACCGGTCGGGGCGCACACCATGTTGGCCTTCCTCTCCCGCGGCAACGTGCAGTCCTCCGCCTACTCGCGGGCCGACGTCAACTCGGTCTCCCTGCAGGCCGCCGGCAACACCGACCCGTGGCAGGGCAAGGTCTTCGACATCACCGCGGCGACCCGGGACGAGAGTGGCAACCTCGGCACCTGGTTCCAGCACCGGCAGCAGTCCGGGCGCCCGGCTCAGTGGTGGGAGGTCGACAACATCCAGATCTACACCTGCCGACCGGCCGACGTGACCCGGATGCAGGGTGAGAACCGTTATGCCACCTCGGCACGCATCGCCAAGGAGTTCCCGGCCGGGCAGGAGGTGGTCTACCTCGCCAACGGCACCACCTTCCCGGACGCCCTGGCCGGGGCAGCCCTGGCGGCCAAGTACGAGGCTCCCGTTCTCCTGGTGCAACGAGACCGGATCCCGGCGGTGGTGGCCGGCCAACTGGACCGCCTGAACCCGGCGCGCATCGTCCTGCTCGGTGGCAGCGACGCGCTGGGCGGTGCCGTGCAGCAACAGGCCGGCAGGTACGCCTCGCAGGTGACCCGTCTGGCGGGCGACGACCGCTACGCCACCGCCGCCGCCATCGCCGACACCTACCCCACCGGCATCAGCACGGTCTACGTCGCCAGCGGCGTCGACTACCCCGACGCCCTGGCCGGGGGTGCCTCGGCCGGTCGGAACAACCGGCCGTTGCTGTTGACCCACCCCAGCCGGTTACCGCAGGCCACCGCCACTGCGCTGGACCGGATCGACCCCGGTCGCATCGTCGTGCTGGGCGGCCGCCAGGCGGTCTCGGAGAAGGTGCTGAGCCAACTGGCCCAGCACACCGACGGCGAGGTGTCCCGGATCGCCGGCGCCAACCGGTACGAGACCGCGGCGTTGATCGCCCGCACCTTCCCCGACGACCGCAGCCGGGTCTTCGTGGCCACCGGCACCGACTTCCCGGACGCGTTGGCCGGGTCCGCGATCGCCGGCGGGGAGCACAACCCGGTGCTGCTGGCCCAGCCGCACCGCCTACCCCAGGACACGCGCAGCGCGATCCAGCACATCGCCCCCGACAGCGGGGTGCTGATCGGCGGCAGGAACTCCGTGGGATCGATCGTGCTGGACCAACTCGGTCAGGCCGTGGGCTGAGAGGAACGAGAATGCGCACCACGCGACGCCTGCACAACGGCGAGACCCTGAGCCTGGAGGTGCCGACCGCTGCCGGTCTGCCGCCGTCGGCGACCATCAGCGTGCTGTCCCACGACGGCCAGGAGCTGGAGATCAACAGCGGCAGCGCCCACCACCTGGAGCACTACCTGAGCACGACGGGCAGCACCCTCACCGACCAGGTGCAGCTGCGCGCCGGGCTGACGCTGCGGCACGGCCGCTTCGGTGGGGACCCGGCCTCCGGGGTGGCTTTCGCGGTCGCCGTCGGCGACCACCAGGTCTACGGGTTCACCACGCCCAGCCTGGACCTGGAGGGGCTGACGGCCCTGCTGGCGCAGGTGGAGTTTCAGGCCGGTGAGACCGGGCCGGTGCTCACGCCCGGCGGGTCGGTGACCTGGTCGCCGTTCCGCACCCATGACGTCGCCCAGGTGGTTGAGTTGACCTCCGGTGGGCACGCGCTGCTGGACATCCGCCGGACCCGCAGCGGGGTGACCCGCCCCTCCGGTGGGGGCCTGAAGGTCTCCGGGGGTCGGCTGAGCCGGTCCGCCCCCGATGACCGTGCGCAGTATGCCGTGCTGGAGACCGCCTCCTTCGTGGTCTACGGGATCCCGGGGACGGTGGCTGACCTGGACACGGTGGCCAGCACCCTCGGCCAGGTGCGTGCGGAGTTGGCATGAGCATCCTGTCCCCCACCCTGCTCGGCGCCGTCGGGCTCGTCCTGGTGACCGCTTCGCTGTCCCACCTGCGCTCCCCCGAGGCGCTGGCCGCGGGGTTACGGGCCCACAACGTGCTCCCGGGTCACCTCCACGGGTGGGTCTCCCGGGCCCTCGGCCCGGTTGAGGCGGCCCTGGGGGTGGGCCTGCTGCTGGTGGCCGGCGCCGGGCTACCCACCGGGGCCACACTCGCGGTGAGTATGCCGACGGTCCTGCTGTTCCTGATCCTCACCGGCTACCTGGCCCGGGTGCTGCGGATCGCCGACGGGCGGCCGGTGCCGTGCGCCTGCGGCCTGGGGCAGATCCCGGTGAGTCGGTCCGCGGTGCTGCGTGCCGGCATCCTCGCCCTGTTCGCGCTGCTGGGTGCGGTCACCGACGGCGGGTGGAGTCTGGCCTCGGCCCCGGTGCTGGAGATCGCGGTGGCGGGGGCCGCGGTGCTCGTGCTGGCGCTGGCCACGGCCCTGCTCCCGGCGGCCCGTGCGGTGCCCGAGGCGGTGCTCGCCCACGGTGGCACGCCACGGCATACCGCCACCGCACCGGCCGGGGCCAGGCACCACCTGGCGGCTCAGGTCGGTGAGGGGCCGTGAGTTTCGTGCAGTCTGCGGTGCTGCTGGCCTGGGTCGCGATCGTGCTGCTGGCACTGGGGTTTGCGGGTCTGCTGCGGCAGGTGACGTTGTTGACCCGGGGGCAGGCCGGCACCGCGGCCCGCGCCGGTGCCGCTGCCGCCACCCCGCGCAGCACCCGCGATCTGGTCGGGTTCCGGGTGCCCGCCCACGGCGAGTTGGCCGACCTGGCCGAGCCGGGCGCGCACCGCACGGTCGTCTGCTTCGTCTCCCCGGGCTGTTCGTCCTGCGCGCTCACGCTGAGCGGGCTGGCTCAGGTGCCGGATGTGGCTGACGGGTCGGTCGCTGTGGTGGCCGTCTCCACCGGCTCCTGCGACCCGGCCCTGGCGGCGCTGGGCGGCACCGGCCGCTGCCTACCGCAGGGGCGCGGCATCCTGGAGCAGCTGCACGTGCCGGCCACGCCGTACCTGATGAGCCTGGAGGCGGGCGGCACCATCGTGGCGGCGACGCTGCCCGACCAGGACCTTGACCTCACCGCGTGGGTTCGTGGGACCCGCGGGTCGATCCGTCTCACCGAGGAGCAGGGATGAGCGACACCACTGACCACCGCCCGCAGGTCTCGTTTGCCGACCTCCCGGTCGCCGACACCCGTCACCTGCGTCAGCGACTGCGGCCCAAGCCCTCCCGCCGGGTCTTCGTGACCTCGCTCCTCTCCGCCGGGGCCGCCGTGGGGCTGGGGTCACTGTTCCTGGTCAACAAGGCCACGGACACCGCGCAGGCCGCCTACTGGGAGGACTGGACCAACACCTCGGCCGGGCCGTGCGACCCCGTCACCGGCTATGCCCGGGAGCACACCGAGCACGGCATCATGTGCGGGCCCTCCCCAATGTGCACCTCCCGGGCCTGCTGCTGGAAGTACCGCAACGGCGCCGGCAACCTGGTCGGTTGGCACAAGCACGCACCTGGCTCCACGGGCTACTACACCCACCGCCCGGACGACTGCTGGAACGGCACCTACGACTCCTGGCACTGGAAGTTCAGCGACGGCAACACCTACCGCTGCTCCGACGGCTGGAGCTGCAGC
>CAYVEH010000026.1:0-21002 GCA_964450585.1 uncultured Ornithinimicrobium sp. | reverse complement strand
CCGGCTGTGGTCTGCTCACCACCGTCGGGATGATCGTGGCGATGGACACCTTCGGGCCGGTCTCGGACAACGCCCAGGGCATCGCGGAGATGTCCGGCGACGTGGATGGTGAGGGCGCCCAGATCCTCACCGAGCTGGACGCGGTCGGCAACACGACCAAGGCCGTGACCAAGGGCATCGCCATCGCCACCGCGGTGCTGGCGGCCTCGGCGCTGTTCGGCTCCTACTACGACGCCATCGACAACGCGATTGGCAACCTCACCGGTGGCTCGGCCGCCGATGGTGCCGACGTGGCCCAGTCCCTGCTGGTCTTCGACCCGCGGGCCCTGGTCGGCATCATCCTGGGCGGCGCCGTGGTGTTCATGTTCTCCGGCCTGGCCATCGACGCGGTGACCCGTGCGGCCGGCGCCATCGTCTTCGAGGTGCGTCGTCAGTTCCGGGAGAAGCCCGGGATCATGAACTTCTCGGAGAAGCCGGACTACGCCCGCGTGGTCGACATCTGCACCCGGGACTCGTTGCGTGAGCTGGCCACCCCAGGTCTGCTGGCGTTGATGGCCCCGATCGCCGTCGGCTTCGGCCTCGGCGTCGGTGCCCTGGCGGGTTACCTCGCCGGCGCCATCGGCACCGGTGTGCTGATGGCGGTCTTCCTGGCCAACTCCGGTGGTGCCTGGGACAACGCTAAGAAGATCGTCGAGGACGGCCACTTCGGCGGCAAGGGCACCGAGGCGCACGAGGCCACCGTCATCGGTGACACGGTCGGTGACCCGTTCAAGGACACCGCCGGCCCTGCGATCAACCCGCTGATCAAGGTGATGAACCTGGTCGCCCTGCTGATCGCCCCGGCGATTGTCGGGATGACCTACGGCGACTCCTCCAACGATGTGCTGCGCTGGCTCATCGCGCTGGTCGCCATCGCTGCCATCGTCGGCGCCGTGGTGTTCAGCAAGCAACGCAGCACCGCGATCGGTGACGACACCCCGCAGGCGCAGAGCCAGCTGGGTTGAGCACCGATCACCTGCGCTGATCACCCGATGAGTCCTGAGCAGTAGGCAGGCGATGACGGGCTCTCGGCAGTCAGGACGGCCGGTCGCGGAACACTCCGCGGCCGGCCGTCCTGCCCCTGTCACCGACCCAGCAGCGGGTTCTGTGCCGGACCTGCCCGCCGTGTCCACCACCTCGGACCTGCTGCGCCACCTACTGTCGGACAGCACCCGCCCGTACCGGCGTCGCTGGCGCGCCGAGGTCCGCCGGGCCTCACCCAGCGACCCGCACCAGAGCGCCGTGGCGGTGGTGCTGGCCCAACACCTCTGGGATACCGGCGAGGTGCCCGAGTGGGACGGTGACCTCCCGCGACGACTCAAGGACGTGGTCGCCCGGGCGCTCGGCGGGCGTGGCATCTCGCACCGCACCCTCGGCTGGTTCATCGACGCCTTCGAGATGACCGAGACCGACGAGCAGCGGCTCTGGCACCACCTGGAGACCGACCTGGGTCGCCCGGTGCCCGGCTCCGCCGACCCACAGCCGGCGGTGCCGCGTGCCCATCGGGCACCGGACGTCCTGCAGCGGCCGACGGGGCCAGTGAGGTACCGGACCGAGTCCTTGGTGGAACGGCTCAACCTCGGCACCGGTGGTGCCCCCCACCGGGCCACGACCCTGCACGTGCTGCGTGCCCACCAGCTGCTGGACCACATCGACTACCCACTGGACCCGCCGCGGGCGCACGTGCAGGTGCTGCACGGCGGCACCGCCCAGACCGTCGCCACCGGCCGGCTCGGGCGCCGCCTGACGGTGCGCTTCCCGCAGCCGCTGCGACCGGGGCAGACGACCGTGGTGGAGCTGATCATCACCTTCCCGGCCGGCGATCCGACCCCGACCCGGTTCCACCGGGAGGTGACCGCCGACAGCGGCGGTGCCCTGATCCAGGTGCAGTTCGGCGCGGCAGCCGTCCCGCAGCAGGTGCGTTGGGTGGAGTACCGGCCCGGTGACCAGCTGCGCACCGTGGTGCCACTGAGGGCCGATCAGCACACCGTGCACCGGTTCCTGCGACCCGAGCGGGACTGTATGGCAGGTTTCGAGTGGAGCTGGTGACGATGACCACGCCGTATGCCGTGCCCGCCGGCAGTGCCGGGCAGCTCGCCGACCTGCGCGCCGACCTGGCCGAGGTCGGTTACACCAGCGAGCGTCTGCAGGAGCTGCTCGGCCCGCTGGCCGCGGCCGCCCTGCACCGGCAGCAGACCCTGCCCGCCCGCCGGGCCCTGGCCGCCAGCACCGACCCGGCGGCCGTGCTGGTGCGGCTGCTGGTCCTGGGGCTGCCGGTGTCGGCCGCAGAGCTCACCGCAGCACTGCCCCGCACCGGCGCGGACGGCCTGGTCCGCCTCCGCCTCGCGCGGCCGTCCCCCGCGCCATCGGCTGCAGCGCCACCAGCACCGGCATCGGATCCGGTCACCGCAGCCCCGCCGGCGAGCGCGGTACCCCAGCAGGACGTGGCGGACCCGGGCACCCGCCTGCTCCGGGCCACCTGCGATCTGCGCCCCTACGGCGACGAGCGCCACGACTGGTGGCTGGCCTCAGACCTATCCGAGCTGGCCCTGGGCACCTGGCTGCCGACCGACCACGTGCTGGGCATCGGCGGGGCTTCCACCACCCTGGCCTCCTGGACCCCGCGGCCGTCGGTGCGCCGAGCCCTGGACCTGGGGACCGGGTGCGGCATCCAGGCCCTCCATCTGGCAACACATGCCGAGCAGGTGGTGGCCACCGACCTGTCCGAGCGGGCGCTGAGCTTTGCCCGGTTCAACGCCGCGCTCAACGGGGTCCCCCTGGACGTGCGAGCCGGGTCGTTCCTGCAGCCGGTCGCCGGTGACCAGTTCGACCTGGTGGTCTCCAACCCACCGTTCGTCATCACCCCGCGCCGGGAGGAGGTGCCCCGTTATGAGTACCGCGACGGGGGTGCCGAGGGCGACACGATCGTCGCGCACCTGGTCCGGGACCTGCCCGGTGTGCTCGCCCCGGGTGGTATCGCTCAGCTCCTGGGCAACTGGGAGCTGCGCCCGGGTGAGGACTGGGCGAGCCACGTGCGTGCCTGGGTGGCCGGGACCGGCCTGGATGCCTGGGTGATCCAGCGGGAGACCCAGGATGTGGCCGAGTATGCCGAGACCTGGGCCCGCGATGGCGGGCACCGCCCCGCCACCGCCGCCTTCGACGGGCTGTACCAGGCGTGGCTGGAGGACTTTGCCCGGCGGGGGATCGACCGTGTCGGGTTCGGCATCCTGACCCTGCAACGCCCGGCCACGGGCCGGCAGCCGTTCCACCACCTGGAGGAGGTGCTCGCCCCGGTGCAGCAGCCGGCCGGTCCGGCGCTGCTGCGCGGCCTGCGCGCCCGGACCTGGCTGGCTGAGCACTCCGATGCGGACGTGTTGGCCCGTCCCTGGTCGGTGGCCGCTGACGTCACCGAGGAGCGGGTCGGACGCCCCGGGCAGACCGACCCGATGGTGATCCAGTTGCGGCAGGGCAGCGGGCTGCGACGCACCGTGCGGCTGGACACGGTCACTGCGGGCCTGGTCGGGGCCTGCGACGGGGAACTGAGCGCCGAGCAGATCCTGCGCGGCATCGCCGTGCTCACCGACACCCCGGTAGCGGAGTTGCGGGACCCGGCGGTTCAGATGCTGCGAGCCCTGGTCGCCGACGGTCTCCTGCAGACACCGGAGCTCTCCTGGTGACGGGCACGGCCCGGCCCTCCAGCTGAGGACGACCGGGCCGCGAGCCGGGAGGGTCAGCCGAAGTATGCAGCCAGGTCAGACTCGATCTGGCTGCTCACGGCATCGGTGCCGCCGAGCACGATGATCCGCTCCGGATCCAACCGCTCCAACTCCGTGATGGTGACCTCCGGCAGGTCATCGGGCTTGGTCAGCACGATCGGCCCTCCGATCGCCACGGAGATCGGGGCACCGGTCATCGCGTCGGCGTAGACCTCACCGGTGGCTACGAAGACTGCGGGGACGCCGGGGTCGTGCACTTCCGAGAGGGAGGCGGCGGTGCCGTAGCGGTCGTCGCCGGCGACCCGGGTCACCGTGCCGTCGGTGTACTCCGCCAGCGCGGTCACCACCTCGTCGTCGACCGCCTCGGCACCACCGAGCACCACGATCTCGGCCGGCTGCAACTGCTCCAGGGCCGCCGCCGTGGCTGTCGGCAGATGCCCGGTGGTGGTCAACAGCACCGGGCTGTCCAGGGCCCCCGCGCGGGAGGCAGCAGCCAGGGCGTCCGGGAAGTCGGTGCCCTTGGCGACGAAGGCGACCGGCACCCCGGTCGGGTACGTCAGGGCCGCCTCGGCTGCTGTCTCGTATCGGTTCTGCCCGGCCAGCCGGGACACCTCGTCGTCGGTGTCGGCCTGGGCAAGCTCCGCCAACTGGGCATCCAACGTCTCGGAGACCGCCTGGTCGCCACCGAGGATGACGATCCGCTCCGGGGCCAACCGCTCCAGCTCGGCAACGGTCGCACCCGGCAGCTGGTGGGGCTTGGTCAGCAGGACCGGCGCATCGTGGGTGCCGCCGAGCGCGCCGGCCGGCATGGCGTCGGGGTAGTTCAACCCACTGGCCAGGTAGACCACCTCGGCACCGGGCTCCCAGGTCTGGGAGATCGCTGCGGCCGTGCCATACCGGTCCGGGCCGTGCAGCCGCTCCACGGCCTTGCCGTCGACCGTCCAGGTGAAACTCACCGAGTCGGTCGCGGTGCAGGGCTCCTCGGCCACCGGTCGGGCGCACCCGCTGATGGTGTCCAGGCCGGGAGTGGTGCCCGGGTAGGTGAAGGTGGCCTCGCCGTCGGCATCCGTGGTGGCGGTGCTGGCCGTGCTGTGGGCACCCGTCACTGCGAACTCGATGGTGGTGTCGGCTACCGGAGCACCCTCACTGTCCTGCAACTGGGCCGTCACCGTGTGCGAGGTGCCGACCTCCCCGGTGCCGTTGTCCGGGGACAGATCCAGGTCATGGGTGACGATCGAGGCACCGGGGGCGCAGTCCATCTCCGGGTTCGGGGTGTACCCCACCACCAGGTTGTCCAGGAAGACCGCGGAGTCCAGGATTGTGTCGCCCTGGTCGAACAGGGAGAAGTACACGGTGTGCTCGCCCGGGGTCACCTCGGTCGAGGCGGACAGCAGCGTGGTGGCTGCTCCGGAGACGTCGGAGCCGCCATCCAGGCCACCGTCGAAGGCTGTGCCGGCCCCGGCCTCCGGGGTCATCCCGCCGATCCCGGTGGAGTTGATGCTGACCACCTGGTCGTCGGCGTCGAAGGCGAAGTTCTTCTCCGCGATGATGGTGGACCCGTCGGTGGTCCAGGTGCTCTCATCCAGTTCGGCGATGAAGGCGTCGTTGAACTGGGTGCCGACGTAGGTGGGGAACTCCTCGGACAGGAACCGGAAGTCGAACGAGAGGCAGTTGGCCTCGGCCGGCACCGCCACATCGACCGCCAGCACCGTCACGTCCTGGTCGGTGTTGCCGCGGATGGTGTCTCCGCCCAGCGACCCACTGGCCAGGATGCCGGGTTGGTCGACGTCGGTCACCTCACCGGTGCTGAGGATCGCGAAGGTGTCCCCGTCGCTCGGGAAACCCGTCAGGGGGGTGTCGCCGACACCGGCGCTCAACTCATCCGGCTGTGTCTGGAACTCTGCACCAATGACCGACGCCGAGCCGGAGGCCAGCGCGCTGGCCAGCTCGGTGGCACTGCCGCTGGCGATCGCCGAGGGGCCTGGGGCGGGGGCGTTCTCGGCTTCCTGGTGCTGTTGTTGCCGCGCGTCGGCGTCCTCGGCTGCGAGGGCGCCGGGGGCGGACAGGGCCATCGCCAGCAGCGAGGCGGCGCTGCCGATGACCAACCCGGCGCGAGGCCGGGAAACAGGGGTGTACGTCATCAAGGATCTCCTTCGATCCGGTCGGGTGACCGTGGTGAAGGGCATGCGTGACAAAGAGGAGTCGTCTCGGGGCTGGGAGAGGCCCGAGCGGGGGTGCGACACCGAGCAGTCACGGGTTGCCCAGGTGCGAGCCCATCCCTACCGCTTCTGTGTCGCGGTTGTGTCGTATGCCGTCCCGATGGGAGGCACGATGGCACGCTCCACGTTAGGTCAGCGAGTCGTCAGCAGATGGCCGTGGGGGTCTGCGCTGTTGCCGCACTATTGGTGGTGAGCTCGTGCGGTTCTGCCCACTCTGGGCCAGCGTCGACGGCTTCGGCACAAACGGCTTCAACCTCCGAGCCGATTGGAGCTGACGCCACAGTTAATAGAGATTTTGTTGATGAGGCGACCGTGTACGCTTACGAACACCCAGACGTATTCGCTGGGGTTGGATGGACAGGAAAGGAATATTCACAGTTTACGATCCTCGTCTCCCACGCTAGTATGGCTAGCGCTGAGGTGTCCCTTCTGCGAGAAAAGGTTCCAGCAGGGGCAGAAGGTCAGCATGTTGAGTTCGTTGCCGTCGCCAATTCGGAATCCGACCTCACGCGAGTCCGCGATATTCTGAGGCCAAAGCTTGATGCTTTCCAACTCACGGGCTTAGGTCTTGATTTCGAGGCAAATGTTGTCTCGGTGGGGGCTTCGCGCGAGCAGATTGAAAAGGCGGGCGGCCGGGAAGCGCTTTTACAATCTCTGCAATCCGAGTTGCCCTCAGGTCTTGATGACGCTGTGGAGGTGCATGAGGCGGAAGTTCTTCAGATACAGATCGAAGAGCGTGACGACGGGCCGACGGGATAGCGACGACAACGTTCCGACCCCGAAGAGCCAGCACCCCTACGACGCGCCCCGCGCGGCATGGTCGGACCCTGCCTACGTAGGAGACGGAGAAATCACGTTGACGAGTGAGCGCTCACTCCACTTAACATAGGACCCATGCCGCCCCGCGCTCCCGCCCTACCTCCGGACCAGCGTCGCGCGGCTATCGTGCAGGCCGCGATCGGCATCCTGCGCCGCAAGGGGCAGAGTGCCACCACCCGGGAGATCGCCGAGGCCGCCGGCGTCGCGGAAGGCACGCTCTTTCGGGTGTTCCCGACCAAGGAGGACTTGGTCGGCACCGCGTTGGGGCAGGCCTTCGACCCGGCCCCGGCCCTGGCCGATCTGCGCCAGATCTCACCTGACCTGGATCTGCGGCAACGGCTCACCGCCGCCGTGGCGGTGCTCCAGCAGCACTACCTAGAGGTCTTCGAGCTACTGGGAGCGATGGGATTGGTGCGGCCGCCGGCGCGGACCACTCCAGGGCAGGACCCCCAGCCCGGTCCGGAGCGTGGCTGTGCCGAGCAGCACGAGGGACAGGCCTGGCGCGCACAACTGACCGATGAGCTCATCCGGCTGGCGCGGCCCGACGCCCAGCAACTGCGCATCCCGGTGGATGAGCTGGTCGACCTGGTCAGCCTGCTGACCTTCTCCGGCAGCCACCCGATCCTCACCCGCGGCCATTCACTGCCCCCACAGACCATCGTCGACGTGCTGCTGGACGGCACCTGGAAGGCGCCCTGATGCTGATCCGACTCCTGCGGGCCCACCTCGGTCCCTACCGCTGGCTGGTGGTGGGGCTCCTGGTGCTGCAACTGGCCGGCACCATGGCCTCGCTCTACCTGCCCACGCTGAACGGCCGCATCATCGATGAGGGCGTCGCCGTCGGGGACACGCGGCAGATCCTGACCCTGGGCGGCATCATGCTGGCGGTCTCCCTGGTGCAGATCACCGTGACTATCACTGCTACCTACCTGGCCTCCCGCACCTCGGCCTCGGTCGCCCGGGATGCCCGGTCCTCGATCTTCGACCGCGTCGCGGTCTTCAGCGCCCAGGAAGTGGGCCGGTTCGGTGCACCGACGTTGATCTCCCGGTCAACCAACGACATCACCCAGGTGCAGAACGTCACCTTCATGGCGCTGACGCTGATGGTCGGCATCCCGATCATGATGGTCGGCGGCGTCATCATGGCCCTGCGGGAGGACGTGGGGCTGTCCTGGTTGATGGCCGTCTCGGTGCCGCTGCTGGCGCTGGTAGTCGGCCTGATCATCCGCCGGATGGTGCCGCAGTTCGCGCTCATGCAGAAGTCCATCGACTGGGTCAACCGCATCCTGCGCGAGCAGATCACCGGCATCCGGGTGGTGCGCGCCTTCGTCCGGGAGAAGCACGAGCGCTCCCGATTCGCCGAGGCCAACACGCAGTACACCGGCACCGCAGTGGCCGTGGGCACCCTGATGGCGCTGGTCTTTCCCCTGGTCATGCTGATCTTCAATGCCTCCTCGGTGGCTGTCCTGTGGTTCGGCGCCTTCCGGATCGAGAGCCAGCAGATGGAGATCGGCTCGCTGACCGCCTTCCTGCAGTACCTCATCTTCGTGCTGATGTCGGTGATGATGGCCACCTTCATGTCGACGATGATCCCCCGCGCCGAGGTCTCCGCCGGCCGCATCATGGAGGTGCTCAACACCGACACGTCCGTGCTGGAGCCGGCCCACCCGATGGCCATCCCGGAGGGGCCGGTTACGGTGGAGTTCCGGGACGTCGACTTCTCCTATCCCGGGGCCGAGGTGCCGGTGCTGCAGCAGGTCAGCTTCACCGCCCGCCCCGGACAGACGACCGCCATCATCGGATCGACCGGCTCCGGCAAGAGCACCCTGCTCAACCTGGTGCCGCGGCTCTACGACGTCACCGGCGGTGCCGTGCTGATGGGCGGCGTCGACATCCGGCAGGCCGGACTGTCCGAGGTGTGGCGCCGGGTCGGGCTGGTCCCGCAGAAGCCGTACCTGTTCACCGGGTCGGTGGCTGACAACCTGCGGTATGGCGACGCCGACGCCACCGACGAGGAGCTCTGGCACGCACTGCGCATCGCCCAGGGCAGCGACTTCGTGCAGGCGATGCCCGATGGTCTGGACGCGGCCATCGCCCAGGGCGGGGGCAACGTCTCCGGCGGTCAGCGCCAGCGACTGGCGATTGCCCGGGCGCTGGTGCGCCGACCCGACATCTACCTGTTCGACGACTCGTTCTCCGCGCTGGACCTGATGACCGACCGGCGGTTGCGCGCCGCGCTGGCCCCGGAGCTGGGGGAGGCGACCATGATCGTGGTCGCCCAGCGCGTCTCCACGATCATCAACGCTGACCAGATCATCGTCCTGGAAGACGGCCGGGTGGTCGGGGTCGGCACCCACGAGGAACTGCTGACCGACTGCACGACATACCAGGAGATCGTGGAGTCCCAGGCCGTGGCGGAGGTGGCCTGATGAGTGAACAGCTCAAGTCCGAGGAGGAGAAGGCCGCCGAGGCCCGCCGCGGGCCGCGCAGCGGCGGCGGCCCCGGCCACGGGATCGGCACTCCCACAGACAAACCCGCCAACTTCTCCCGCAGCGCCCGGCGCCTGCTCGGCCTGCTGCGTCGGGACCGCGGGACCGTCCTGCTCGTCGTGGTCCTCACCGCCGTCGCGGTGGTGCTCAATGCGGTCGGACCCTACATCCTGGCCCGAGGCACCGACATCATCTTTGCCGGCTTCTTCGGTCGGGACATGCCCGCCGGTCTCAGCCAGGAGCAGGTGGTCCAGGGGCTACGGGACCGCGGCGAGGACACCCTGGCCGACATGATCGCCGCGATGGACTACCTGGTCCCCGGCGCCGGCATCGACTTCGGTGCCCTCGGTCAGGTGCTGCTGACCGTGCTGGCGATCTACCTGGTGGCCTCGCTCCTGTCCTGGGTGCAGGCACGACTGCTGGTGATCGTCGTCAACCGGACCATCTTCCGTCTGCGCAGCGACGTGGAGGACAAACTCCACCGGCTGCCGTTGCCCTACTTCGACCGGCAACCCCGCGGCGAGGTGCTCAGCCGGGTCACCAACGACATCGACAACGTCGCCCAGAGCCTGCAGCAGACGCTCAGCCAACTGCTGAACTCGCTGCTGACTGTGGTGGCGATGATCGTCATGATGTTCGTGCTCTCCCCGACCCTGGCGCTGGTCGCCCTCATCACGATCCCCATCTCGGTGGTGCTCACGGCGATCATCGGCAAGCGCGCCCAACGGCAGTTCAAGCGACAGTGGAAGCACACCGGTGAGGTCAACGCCATCGTGGAGGAGACGTTCACCGGCCACGAGCTGATCAAGGTATTCGGCCGGCAGGCGGAGAGCCGCCGGGCCTTCGACCGCGCCAACGACGACCTCTACCAGGCCGGCTTCGGCGCCCAGTTCATCTCCGGCATCATCATGCCGACGATGATGTTCGTGGGGAACCTCAACTACGTGGTCATCGCCGTGCTCGGCGGGCTGCGGGTCGCCTCGGGCACGATGAGCCTGGGTGAGGTGCAGGCGTTCATCCAGTACTCCCGGCAGTTCACCCAACCCCTCACCCAGGTCGCCTCGATGGCCAACCTGATGCAGTCCGGGGTGGCCTCGGCCGAGCGGGTGTTCGAGGTGCTGGACGCACCCGAGCAGCAGCTGGAGTCGACCAGTCCGGTGGTGCTGGACGACCCGCACGGTGCGGTCGCCTTCGAGGACGTGTCCTTCTCCTACGACCCGGACCGCCAGCTGATCCACGACCTGAACCTCAGTGTGGAGCCCGGGCAGACCGTGGCCATCGTCGGGCCGACCGGGGCCGGCAAGACGACCCTGGTGAACCTGCTGATGCGGTTCTACGAGCTGGACGGCGGGCGGATCACGCTGGACGGAGCCGACATCACCGACCTGACCCGCAACGGGCTGCGCTCCCGGATCGGCATGGTGCTGCAGGACACCTGGCTGTTCCAGGGCACCATCCGGGAGAACATCGCCTACGGTCGCCCCGAGGCCTCGGAGGAGGAGCTCGTGCAGGCCGCTGAGGCGACCTATGTCGATCGGTTCGTGCGCAGCCTGCCCGAGGGGTATGACACCGTGCTGGACGCTGAGGGCGGCAACATCAGCGCGGGGGAGAAGCAACTGATCACCATCGCCCGGGCCTTCCTGTCCGACCCGGCGCTGCTGATCCTGGACGAGGCGACCTCCTCGGTGGACACCCGCACCGAGTTGCTGCTGCAGCAGGCGATGACCGCGTTGCGCAGCGACCGGACCAGCTTTGTCATCGCCCACCGGCTCTCCACCATCCGGGACGCCGACCTGATCCTGGTGATGGAGAACGGAGCGATCGTGCAGCAGGGCACCCACACCGAGCTGCTTCAGCGCGGTGGCGCCTACGCCCGGCTCTACCAGGCGCAGTTCGCCGGGTCCGCCGTCGATGTCGACGACGACCTGTCGGCCGCGCCGATGTCCTGAGCCGCGGTGAGCCGGACCCGACATGACGCCTAGACCAACCGCCGAGGTGCACCTCACCCTGGAACTGGCGCGTCAGCTGCTGCGTGAGCAGCACCCCGACCTCGCGGAGCGCCCGCTGAGCCCCGTCGCCCAGGGCTGGGACAACGCGCTGTTCCGCCTGGGCCAGCACCATCTGGTCCGTCTCCCCCGCCACCAGCTCGCTGGTGAGCTGGTGCGGCACGAGCACCGGTGGCTGCCGCACATTGCCCACCTGGTGCACCTGCCGGTCCCGGCCCCGGTGCGCCACGGCTACCCCACGGCATACTTCCCCTGGGCCTGGTCGATCACCCGGTGGATCGAGGGCATCCCGGCCGCGCGCACCCCGGTGGGTTCGCGCGGCCGCTGGGCCGGAGTGCTTGCTCGATTCGCTGTGCAACTGCACCAGACGGCCCCTCGCGAGGCACCCCACAGCACGATCCGGGGGGTGCCGCTGGCGGCGCGGGACGACGTCTTCCGGCAACGGTTGCAGGTCGCGGACCACCCGCGGGGCCCCGAGCTGCTATCCCGCTGGGAGGAGGCGCTGCAGGTCCCCGGGTATGCCGGCGCGCCGGTCTGGGTGCACGGTGACCCGCACCCGCTGAACATGATCACCCAGCGTGGCCAACTGGCGGCGGTCATCGACTTCGGGGACCTCACGGCCGGCGACCCGGCCAGTGACCTGGCCACGGCCTGGCAGACCTTCGACTGGCCGGGCCGCGCGATGTTCGTCGTCCGCTATGCCGAGCTGGCCGGGCGCGACGAGAACCTGTGGCGACGGGCCCGTGGCTGGGCGGTCCTGCATGCCGTCACCTCGCTGGCACTCTCTGCCGACGACCCGGATTTCACGGCCATCGCCGAGCACACCGTCGGCCAGGTTCTGGATGCACCGGACGCCCAGGTGGCTGGGTTGGGCTAGCCACCGGGCGGCGCTGGCTGCGCCCGGTCGCAGCCGCGGATCGTTCTCGCGGGTGGCAGGCCCGGGCTGGTTGCCCGACTGGCAGAAAGTTGCCGCTCATGGGTTACCGTGAGCGCCGTCCCCCCAACGTCGACGCCGCGACGAATCCGCGGCGCGTGCGGGGACCGATGTTCGGAGAGGTTGCCTCGTGAGTCACAAGTTGGTCATCGTCGAGTCGCCGGCCAAGGCGAAGAAGATCGGCGAGTTCCTCGGGTCGGAGTTCCAGGTCGACGCCAGCGTCGGTCACATCCGGGACCTGCCCAACCCCAGCGAACTGCCGGCGGACATGAAGAAGGGCCCCTACGGCCGGTTCGCGGTCAACATCGAGGACAACTTCGAGCCCTACTACGTCATCGACGCGGACAAGAAGAAGAAGGTCAACGAGCTCAAACGGGCCCTCAAGGACGCCGATGAGCTGTACCTGGCCACGGACGAGGACCGTGAGGGCGAGGCGATCGCCTGGCACCTGCTGGAGGTGCTCAAGCCCACCATCCCGGTCAAGCGGATGGTCTTCCACGAGATCACGCGGGAGGCGATCCAGCGGGCGGTCAACGACACCCGTGACCTGGACATCGATCTGGTGGACGCCCAGGAGACCCGCCGAGTCCTGGACCGGCTCTATGGCTACGAGGTCAGCCCGGTGCTGTGGCGCAAGGTGCGCCAGGGGCTGTCCGCCGGTCGGGTGCAGTCCGTGGCGACCCGCATGGTGGTCGAGCGCGAGCGGGAGCGGATGGCCTTCCGCGCGGCCTCCTACTGGGATGTGGAGGGCCAGTTCGCCCCGCAGAGTGCCGCTGGCTCGACGGGGGCCTTCAGCGCACGGCTGACCGGAGTGGACGGCCGCCGGGTGGCCACCGGCCGCGACTTCGACGACCGCGGGACGCTCAAGACCGCGGGTCTGGCGCACCTGGACGCCGAGCAGGCCACCAGCATCGCCGAGGGCACCCGGGAGTCCCAGGTCGTCGTCCGTGAGGTCACCGAGAAGCCCTACACCCGCCGCCCGTCGGCGCCGTTCACCACCTCCACGCTGCAGCAGGAGGCCAGCCGCAAACTGCGGATGAACGCCCAGACCACGATGCGCACCGCCCAGCGGCTCTACGAGAACGGCTACATCACCTACATGCGCACCGACTCGACGACCTTGTCGGAGTCGGCGATCAGCGCGGCCCGGGGGCAGGCGCGGGACCTGTACGGGGCCGACTTCGTGCCGGATGCCCCGCGTCGTTACGGCAAGAAGAGCAAGAACGCCCAGGAGGCGCACGAGGCGGTCCGCCCGGCGGGGGACTCCTTCCGAACCCCGGCCCAGGTGGCCGGCGAACTGCGCGGTCAGGAGTATGCGCTCTATGAGTTGATCTGGAAGCGCACGGTGGCCTCCCAGATGGCCGATGCCCGCGGCTCCACCGCCTCGGTCAAGCTCGGGGCGAGTCTGCCGGCCGGGTATGCCGCACGGGAGGTGGAGTTCAGTGCCTCCGGAACCGTCATCACCTTCCGGGGTTTCCTGGCGGCCTATGAGGAGGGTCGGGACGAAGACCGGCACGGTCGCCCCCGGGAGGAGCAGGAGCGCCGGTTGCCCAAGCTCAGCGAGGGTGTGGGGCTGCAGGTCATCGACACCGAAGCACAGGGCCACCAAACCTCTCCGCCGGCGCGCTACACCGAGGCGACGCTGGTCAAGGCGCTGGAGGAGAAGGGCATCGGCCGCCCCTCCACGTATGCCGCGACCGTGGGCACCATCCAGGACCGCGGCTATGTGCGCCACCGCGGGACCGCGCTGATCCCCACCTGGTTGGCCTTCGCCGTCACCCGGTTGTTGGAGGAGCACTTCTCCCGACTGGTGGACTACGACTTCACCGCCTCGATGGAGGAGGACCTGGACCGCATCGCGTTGGGCGATGAGCACCGGGTCGACTGGCTGCGCCGGTTCTACTTCGGCGATGAGGCCACCAGCGCACACGGTCTGCGCGACCTGGTGCAGGACCTCGGCGAAATCGACGCCCGGGGAGTGTCCACCATCGACATCGGTGAGGGCATCGTGGTGCGGGTGGGCCGCTACGGCCCGTACGTGGAGGACACCGCCTCCCAGAAGGAGAAGCCCCGCCGCGCCACCATCGCCGAGGACATCGCGCCGGACGAGATGACCCCGCAGAAGGGCCGCGAGCTGCTGGAGGCCGCCGCCGACGACGGGCGGGTGCTGGGTCAGGACCCGGCCACCGGCCGGGACATCGTCGCCAAGGCCGGACGGTACGGGCCCTACGTCAGCGAGGTCATCCCGGACGAGCCGGAGTCGGGTGGTTCTGCTGCCACGACCAAGGACGGCGGCTCACCGGCACCGGGCTCGAGCGGCACGGCACCGGCGAAGAAGACGACCCGCAAGGCGGCCAAGATCAAGCCGCGCACCGCGAGCCTGTTCAAGGACATGGACCTGGCCACGATCGACCTGGAGACGGCGCTGCGGTTGCTCAGCCTGCCCCGGGTCGTGGGCACCGACCCGGATAGCGGGGAGGACATCACCGCACAGAACGGTCGGTACGGTCCCTACCTGAAGAAGGGCACCGACTCCCGGTCGCTGACCACCGAGGCGCAGTTGTTCGACATCACCCTCGAGGAGGCGCTGGCCATCTATGCCCAGCCCAAGCAGCGGGGCCGGGCCGCCGCCGCGCCGCCGCTGAAGGAACTCGGCGCCGACCCGATCAGCGGCAAGCCGGTGGTCGTCAAGGACGGACGGTTCGGCCCCTACGTCACCGACGGGGAGACCAACGCCACCCTCCGCCGGGACGATGACCCACAGACGGTCACCGCTGAGCGGGCCTTCGAGCTGCTCGCGGAGAAGCGGGCCAAGGGGCCGACGACGCGCAAGCGCGCGGCGAAGAGGACCACGCGCGCCACCAAGAAGACCGGCAGCAGGTCAGCGAGCAAGAAGTCCCGCTGAGTCGCCGGCCGGAGCCTCAGTGCTGGTCGACCAGCTGAGGCTCCGGTGCGGCAGCGGTCCGGTCCCGCAGCTCGGCAGCCCCAGCCCGGTCCAGCGCCTGGCGCAGGTCAGCCACGATGTCGCGCGGATCCTCCAGACCCACGGACAGGCGCAGCACCGAGGCCGCCGGTCGTGCCTCCGGAGCCACCGGGCGGTGTGTCAACGAGGCCGGGTGCTGGATGAGGGTGTCCACGCCCCCGAGGGAGACGGCGTGGGTGATCAGCTCACAGGACTGGGCGACGTAGGCGGCGACCGCAAAAGAGTTGACCTCGAAGGCCAGCACCGCCCCGCACCCACTCATCTGCGTGCCGATCAGGCCCTGCGGGTCAGCACCAGCCGCACTGGGGTGGAAAACCCGGAAGACGGCGTCCTGTTTAGCCAGCCACTGCGCCACCACCTGGGCGTTGTCCTGCTGTGCCCGGATCCGCGTGGGCAGCGTCTGCAGCCCGCGATGCACCTGGTAGGCGGCCATCGGGTGGAGCAGACCACCGGTGAGGGCGCGCACCCCCCGGATGCGCTGGGCCCATTCGCTGTTGGTAGCGATGAGGCCGGCCATGATGTCGCCGTGGCCGCCCAGGAACTTGGTGGCCGAGTGCAACACGATGGTCGCGCCGTGCTCCACCGGGCGCTGCAGCACCGGGGTGGCAAAGGTGTTGTCGACCAGGACCGGCACCTCGCCGGCCTGCTGGGCCACCGCCGCCAGGTCCACCAGGTCCAGGGTCGGGTTGGCCGGGGTCTCCACGATCACCAGGCCGGTGTCCGGCTCCAGGGCCGCGGCAATACCGTCCGGCTCGGCCCAGGTCACGCGGGTGCCCAGCAAACCGGTCGCCAGCACGTGATCAGACCCGCCGTACAGCGGCCGCACCGCCACGACATGCGGTGTGCCGGCAGCAACGATGGCCAGCAGGGTGGCTGACAGTGCGGCCATCCCCGAGCCGAAGGCCACAGCCTGCTCGGTGCGCTCCAGCCGGGCCAGCGCCTCCTCCAGGCGGGCCACGGTGGGGTTCCAGAGCCGCTGGTAGACGAAACTGTCGCCCTGGGCGGGAGAGCCCCCGCCGGCCAGGTTCTCGTAGGAGGCGCCCCCCGTCTCCACCTCGCCGACCGGGTAGGTGGTGGATAGGTCGATGGGCGGCACGTGCACCCCCAGCGAGCTCAGGTCCTCGCGGGCAGCGTGTACGGCCTCGGTGTCGAACGACATGGTGCTGTTCCCTCTCCTTCCGGCAGGCCTCGTTGCCCGCCGCTCGTGAGGCGGATCACGGTCCGCCACCCACTATTCTGCGCGATCTGCGGCAGCAAAGCCAAGGACCCTCATATTCTGCGATTGTGCACCTGCGCCCTCATTGATCCTGCTCCTGGCGCGGCTTACGCTGTGGCCATGGCGAAGATGGTTCAGCCGGAGGTGCCGGCCCTGGACGCGGTCGATCAGCGTCTCGTGGCACTCCTGCAGCAGGACGGGCGGATGTCCAACGCGATGCTCGCCCGCGAGGTCGGGGTCGCGGAGTCGACGTGCCTGGTGCGGGTGCGGCAGCTGCGCGAGCGGGGGGTGATCCGCGGCATCCACGCCGACATCGATCCCAGCCTGGTGGGGCGGCCGGTGCAGGCCATGATCGCGGTGCGCTTCGGTGGGCACCGGCGCACCCATTTCGAGGAGTTCCGCCAGGAGGTGCCGCAACTTCCCGGGGTGTTGGGCGCCTTCCACGTCAGCGGGGCCACCGACTACTTCGTGCACGTGGCCTGCGAGTCGGCCGATGCGCTCCGTGACTTCGTGCTCGACCACCTGACCAACCGGCCCGGAGTGCTGCACGCGGAGACGGCCCTGATCTTCGACACGCTCAAGGGGCAGGGCGCGCTCGTGGTCACCGAGGAGTAACCAACACGGCGGTGCTCGGTCCCGCGGTGCCGGCCCACGAGCGCCGTCTCCGTTGCCGTGGCAGCTGCATCGCCTGTGGGTAGCGGGCCGATCTGTCAGCAACGTCACCTAGGCTCTTGGTGTGTCGTCCACCGCTGCTGCGCCTCCCTCCGGCCACCTCGGGATCTTCGTCGCCTTCGAGGGCGGGGACGGTGCCGGCAAGTCGACGCAGTCCCGGCTCCTCGGCGCCGCGCTGGAGTCGCTGGGCCGTGAGGTGGTGCTGACGCGTGAGCCGGGCGGGACAGAGTTGGGCCAGGCTATTCGGCAGGTGTTGCTGCACGGTGATCACGTGGCGCCCCGCGCCGAGGCGCTGCTCTTCGCCGCTGACCGCGCCCACCACGTGGCCACCCTGGTGCGACCGGCCCTGGATCGTGGTGCGGTGGTGCTCACCGATCGCTACATGGACTCCTCCATCGCCTACCAGGGGGTGGCGCGGGCCCTGTCGCACGAGGACGTGCGCGGGTTGTCGGTCTGGGGCACCGAGGGCCTGCAGCCCGACCTGACGGTGCTACTCGATGTGACCCCACAGCAGGGCCGGGCCCGCCGGGGGGACGTGCACGACCGGCTGGAGCGGGAGGACGATGCCTTCCATGAGGCCGTCCGGCGCGGCTACCTCCACCTGGCAGCGCAGGACCCCGGCCGCTACCTGGTGTTGGACGCGGCCGCCGACCCGACCACACTGCATACCGCGGTATGCCGAGAGCTGGCCGCCCGCCGCCCGGACCTGAGCGCTCTGGTCCCGCAGGTGCTGGACCCGCAGGGGCCGCGGTGAGCGTCTTCGATGAGCTGGTGGGGCAGGCCCCGCTGGTGGAGCAGTTGGTGCACGTCGCGACCACCCCGGAGGCGATGACCCACGCCTGGCTGTTCACCGGACCACCCGGCTCCGGCCGCTCCAAGGCCGCGCGCGCCTTCGCCGCTGCCCTGCAGTGCGAGAGCAGCGGGCCGCCCGGGTGCGGGCAGTGCCACGCCTGCAGCACGGTGCTGGCGGGCAGTCATGCGGACCTCATCGTGGAAGCCACCTCGGAGACCTTCATCCGGGTCGGGCGAGCCCGGGAGCTGGCGCTGGCCGCCGGGTCCCGACCCACGGTCGGGCGGTGGCGGGTGATCATCATCGAGGACGCCGACCGGCTCAACGACCAGGCCGCGGATGCGTTGCTGAAGTCGTTGGAGGAGCCGCCCGAGCGCACCGTGTGGATGCTGTGCGCCCCCTCGTTGGAAGACCTTCTGGTGACCATCCGCTCCCGCTGCCGTCACCTCCGGTTGCGCACGCCACCGGTGGCGGACGTGGCCGCGCTGCTGCAGGACCGCGACGGGGTGGACCCGGCACTGGCGCACTACGCGGCACGGGCGGCCCAGTCCCACATCGGCATCGCCCGTCGACTCGCCCAGGATGAGCACGCCCGGGGCCGACGCCGGCAGGTCACCGCGCTGCCGTTGCGGCTGACCGGGCTCGGGGCGGCCCTGGCTGCCGCGGAGGAACTGCACTCCTCGGCCGCGGAGGCCACCGCAGGTGGTGAGGAGACCGAGGAGGCCCGCGCCGAGCTGCTGCGCCAGTTGGGGGCCGACCCCTCAGCGCGCACCCAGCCTCCGGCCATACGCTCCCACCTGAAGGAGTTCGACGAGCGACACAAGAGACTGGCGCGCCGACAACAGCACGACACCATCGACGCCGCACTGACCGATCTGACCTCGATGTATCGGGACGCGCTGGTGCTGGGCACCGGCGCACCCGTGGAGGCGATCAACACCACTGAGCTGGAGGCGCTGCGAGAGCTGGCCCGGGCGTTCACCCCGGAGCAGTTGTTGCAGGCGCTGGAGACGATCGGGTTGGCGCGACAACGGCTGATCGCCAACGGTGCACCACTGCTGGTGCTGGAGGCGATGATGGTCGGGTTGATCCTGCCGCGGGCGGGGCAGAGCAGGTGACCCCGGGCGGGACACCAGGACGGAGAAGAAGCAGGCCATGGGCGAAACGAGGAGTGCGGGGATGCGGCAACTGAGCCGCCTCGCGGCGAGCGGGGCCATCCTGACGCTTCTGCTGGCGGGCTGCTCCGGGGCCCCGGACACGGAGACGGTCGACGGCCCCGCCGGAGAGGATGCCACGGCGACCGGGGGGACGAGTGACGATGCAGCGGCCTCCCAGGACGACGGTGCCACGTCCGGGTCGAGCCCGCAGGGCAACTCCGCTGAGGTACCCGGCGGCCTGGAGGAGTTCTACAGCCAGGAGCTGTCCTGGCAGTCCTGCGACGGCGGGGAGTGCGCCCAACTCACGGTGCCGATCAACTACCAGGAGCCGCAAGGGGGCACCATCGAGCTGGCGCTGCTGCGGGTGCCGGCCGGTGGCCAGGCACAGGGCTCGCTCGTGGTGAACCCTGGTGGGCCCGGCGGCTCCGGGGTGGACTACGCCACCCAGGCGGGGATGGTCGTCTCGGAGAGCGTGCGCGCCGAGTACGACATCGTCGGATTCGACCCCCGTGGGGTGGCTCGTTCCGCGCCGATCGAGTGCTTCACCGACGCCCAGATGGATGACTACCTCGGGGCCGACCCCACCCCGGACACCGCTGCGGAGGAGGAGGCCTCCGAGGAGCTGCTGAAGAGTTTCGCCGCAGCGTGTGAGGCCAATGCCGGGGCGTTGCTGGGCCACGTCTCCACCGTCGAGGTGGCCCGCGACATGGACGTGCTGCGAGCCGCGTTGGGGGAGGAGCAGCTGGACTACCTGGGCGCCTCCTACGGCACCTTCATCGGCGCCACCTACGCCGAGCTCTTCCCCCAGAACGTCGGTCAGTTTGTGCTCGACGGGGCGGTGGACCCGACGATGACGGGCCTGGAGATGGGCCTGGGGCAGGCGGCCGGGTTCGAGCAGGCCACCCGGGAGTACGTGGCCAGCTGCGTCGAGGCAGGGGACTGCCCGCTGGGCGATGACGTCGACTCCGGCATGGCGGGGATCACCGAGTTCCTGAACGAGTTGGACGCCCACCCCATCCCGTTGGAGGGTGACGCCGCCGGTGAGTTGACGGAGGGCTGGGGGGTCCTGGGGATCATCGTGGCGATGTATGACGAGGCGGCCTGGCCGATTCTGACCCAGGCACTGCGGTCGGCCCAGGCTGGCGACGCGACGATGCTGATGTACCTGGCCAACATCTACGCCGGTCGCTCGGCCGACGGCAGTTATGACGGCAACAGCATGCAGGCCATCACGGCAGTGAACTGTCTGGATCGGGCTGCTGAACCCCAGAAGGACCCGGACGAGGTGCTCGCCCAGTTCGAGGAGGTGGCGCCGACCTTCGGTCGCTACCTGGCTGGCGAAGGGGCCTGCGCGTACTGGCCGGTGGAGGCCCAGACGGTGCTGGAGGAGTACGACGCCGAGGGCGCGGCGCCGATCGTGGTCATTGGCACCACCCGCGACCCCGCCACCCCGTATGAGTGGGCGGTCGCCCTGGCGGACACCCTGTCCTCCGGTGTGTTGATCACCTACGACGGCGACGGCCACACCGCCTACGGGCGCTCCAACGAGTGTGTGAATGACGCGGTGGACGCCTACCTCCTGGACGGGACGGTGCCTGAGGACGGGCTGTCCTGCTGATTCGCTCCGCGGTCTGTTGATCGGTTATCCTCCCTGGGCGCCCTCTGCGAGGGTTCCGCCGCCTTAGCTCAGTCGGCTAGAGCGATTCACTCGTAATGAATAGGTCGCCGGTTCGATTCCGGCAGGCGGCTCCACAAAGGAAGGCCCCGCTACCAGCAAGAACGCTGGGGGCGGGGCTTTCTTGTGTCTGGATGAATCTGTGTTCTGCGGCCAGCAGACAGCCATTGGACAGCCAAGTGCTCACCCCAACCAGCCCAGCCGCCCTCTATCCATGCTGCCCATGGACCTGGGTGCGTCGGCTGACCGCCATGGATGGACGGTAGCGGAGATTCTAGCTGTCTAGG
>CAYVEH010000025.1:14500-21410 GCA_964450585.1 uncultured Ornithinimicrobium sp. | reverse complement strand
AGTGCTCGTTGTCCTGGTAGTTCCAGAGCACCCAGGCGACCTCCCACGGGTTGGGCTCGTCGCCCTGGCGCAACTGGGTCTCGGTCCGAGTCGTGACCGCAAACGTGGTGTCGGCCGGGAGGCTCCGGGTGGTGACCGCCAGACCAGCGTGGGTGGTGTCTGCGGCCGTCGCCGCCCGCGGCTCCAGGACGACGGCCCCCTCCTGCTCAGTGGCGCTCCCGTGCCCATCGAAAACCAGCCGCCAGCCATCGCGCGACTCACCCTCGACCCAGGTGCCGCTCGCACAGGCCGTCAGCAGCGCAGTCGTGGCGGCCAGCGCCAGCACCCGGCGCACGGCCCGCCTCACGACTGCCGGCCCGCGACAGCAGTGGCCAGGCCCGGGGTCGCATCCGGCTGCTGCCCCTCCTCCAGCCGGTCCGTCTTCGCCCAACCCGTCCGTCCACGCAGGGTGCGCGCCACGGCCCGCCAACCCGCGGCATACCAGAGCGTGGCGTAGCCGACGTAGACGTGCGCCAGCCCGAGCGCGACCAGCAGTGACATCCGGTGCTCTGGTGCCTCGACCCGGCGATAGATGAGGGCCAGAGCCACCATGGGGCCGAACGCAAAGACGTAGGCACTCACCCACATCCACGTGAACTCGAACCGGCCAGCCACGGCGTCCATGCCGAGCTGAACCACCCAGGTCAGGAAGGCGAGAGTGAACAGAGAGCTCACCAGGAGCAGGAACGGGCTGGTCAGATGGTAATAGAGGTCGGCGCGACGGCGGCCGTCCAGGCGGTTGAGCACCTGCGGAACCAGGCCCCAGGACTGCAGGTGTCCCTGGAACCAGCGGGCCCGTTGCCGGATCCAGGCACCGAGGTCGACCAGGCCCTGCTGGTGCACCGAGGTGTGGCGGCAGAAGTCGAGGCGCCAGCCAGCGATCAGCAGCCGGACCCCCAGGTCGAGATCCTCGGAGAGGGAGCGCGTCCACGGCTCTGGACCGAGACTGGCCAGCGCCGACAGGCGCACGAACTGTCCGTTCCCCCCGAGACCCACGCTGCCCAGGTGGCGCCGGCCCCGCTGGAAGACCTCCGTGTACAGCACGAACTCAAAGTCCTGCATCCGGGCCAGCAGGCTGGAATGACGGTTGTTGATGCGCACGCCGACCTGCACACCACCCAGGGTCGGGTCGGTGAATCCCGGGAGGACCTCGTGCAGGCTGTGCTCCTCCAACCGACCGTCCGCGTCGACGACCACCACGATCGTGGAGCTCGGGTCGGTCACCGGGCCGATACCACCGCTGCGGATGTGCGCCACCGCCGCATTGAGTGCCTCGCCCTTGCCCTGCCGGGCGACCGGAAGGACCCGCTGCAGCAGGTGGACCCGGGGGTCCTGGACGGCGCGGACCACGTCGGCGGTGCCGTCATCAGACCCGTCGTCCACCACGAGGATGCGGATCCGCGGGTGCGGAAGCCGCAGCAGCCGGTCCAGGCTCGCCCCGAGCACGCGCTCCTCGTTGAGGCAGGGGATCAGGAAGACGACGTCGAAGCCCGGATCGGTTCCGGGTGCTGCCGCGTGCCGTTGCTGGCCCTCCGGGTCGCGACGGGACAGCCGGGCGAGCACCACAAGGTACAGCACACACACCAACACAAGCGTGACCGCCAGGAGCATCACCAGGTCGATGACCTCCCCACCGATGAGGACCATGCTCAGGCAGCCCGGGAGACCGACGCGGAGGTGCGCCGGACCGGCTGGCTGGACGACTCGCCCCGGGCCACCGACAGTGCCGGACGCCTGATCGCGGAACGGCTCGACCAGGCGGAACGGCTGGACCAGACGGTCAGGGTCAGGAACATCGTGACCATGTACGCCAGGAAGAGCATCGCGGCCACCCGCAGCAGAGCACGTCCGACCCCCGAGACGAAGCTCTCGAAGACCAGGAACACGGTGGACTGGGCCAGATCGAACAACGTGGAGCACCCCTCAGTGGCAAGGATCGGCGGTCGACGGAGCAGGTCGGAGGCCCTCGCGCATTAGTAAAGTTGAAGTAAAGTTACTGTAGCGTACATGCCAATTCTCAAGCAATCAACTACGCGCGAGTCGTTGTGGCACAGCGGTTTCGAGTGACTGGCGCGATCCCAGGGGCGCGTTGGTGTGGTGCCGGGGCGTTTGCGCGGTGGACGGCACCTGGGGGCGTCGGAGTCGTCGGATCGGGTGGCGGCGGTGCACGGCAGACACGGCCCCGCCCACGCAGTGGCACAGCAGCCACCGGGGTGCCCGAGGTCGCGCCGATCCGGCGTCAGCCTGGTACCCCCGACGGGACTCGAACCCGCACTGGACCCATTTTAAGTGGGCTGCCTCTGCCGATTGGGCTACGGGGGCACGGTCAGATTACCGCCCGTGCGCGGCCGCTCCTCGGTGGGCGGTCACAGCGCGGCGATGACCTCATCCAACATCGCCTCGGTGAGTTTGCCGGTGAAGGTGTTCTGTTGGCTGACGTGATAACTGCCGACCAGCCGGACCTGGCGCCCCTCGGCTGGCTGGAGCACGGTCTCCGCACCGTGCCCGAACTTCGGCTTGGGCCGGGGCACCACCCACCCCATCTGCCGTGCTGTGCGCAACGTAGCGTCCCACCCGATGGAGCCCAGCGCCAGGATCGAGCGCAGCGTCGGCAGGGCCAGCTCAAACTCTCGGTGCAGCCACGGGGCGCAGCTGGCCTTCTCCTCGGTAGTGGGCTTGTTCTGGGGTGGGGCACACCGCACCGCCGAGACGATCCGGACCCCCTCCAGCTCGAGCCCGTCCCCGGCGTGCTGGCTGCTGGGCTGGGTAGCGTACCCACCGCGATACAGCGCCGCGTAGATCCAGTCCCCGGAGCGGTCACCGGTGAACATCCGGCCGGTCCGGTTGGCCCCGTGAGCAGCCGGCGCCAAACCGACGACGAGCACCGGGGCACCAGCCGGGCCAAAGCCGGCCGCGGGTCGGCCCCAGTAGGGCTGGTCGGCAAACGAGGCACGCCGGCCGGTCGTGGCCACAGACTCACGCCAGTCCACCAGCCGGGGGCAGGAACGGCATACCGTCACCGCCGCGTCCAGCTCAGCGACATCGCGAGTCTTGCGGGCCAACCGAGCAACCTGGGCCGGGGTGCGCGCCACCGGCGTCTGGAGGTCGGCCGGGTCACCCGGCCAGCCGGTGCCTGGTGGCACCGGGGAGGCAAACTCCTGGCCGGTGATCGGGTGTGGGTCAGTGCCGGTGCTGGACATCCGCGGTATGCCGTTCGGCTAGCTGGCCGCAGCCAGCGACAGGGCGATCCCGTCCAGGATGTCCTGCTCGGAGGCACGCACGGTGCTGATCCCGGAGTCGTGCTGCACGCGCTGGATGATGCTGCGCCAGACCAGCGCTCCGGCACCGATGACATCGACACGGCCCTCGTGCAGGTAGGGCAGGGCGGCCCGGTCGGCCCGACTGCGCTGCACCAGGTCGGTGCAGGCGTCTATGACCTGCTCGACCGGCAGCTCCGCACCGTGAATCCGCTCGGGGCGGTAGGCATCCAGGCCCAGGGCGTGCGCCGTCACGGTGGTCACCGAGCCGGCCACGCCCACCAGGGTGCCGACGCCACTGAAGTCAACCCGCTCGGCCGCGGTATTCACCGCCACCGTGATATCGCCCAGGGCGGGCCACACCTCGGCCTCTGTGGGTGGGTCGCTGCGCAGGTGCCGTTCGGTCATCCGGACACAGCCGATGTCCACCGACGCCACCTGCTCGGCCGTCTCGGTGCCCCGCACGAACTCGGTGGATCCCCCGCCGATGTCAACGACCAGGTACGGCGGCTGGGCCCCGTTCAGCCCGGTGGTGGCACCGGCGAACGACAACTGCGCCTCCTCCTGGCCGGTGATCACGTCCGGAGCCACGTCGAAGGCGGCAAACGCCTGACGGATGCCGGTGACGAACTCCGCGGAGTTGGTCGCGTCCCGGGTGGCCGACGTCGCGACGAAGCGCACGGCGGCACACTGTGCCTGACGACACTGGTCGGCATAGTCGGCCGCCGCGGCCAGCGTCCGGGCCATCGGCTCGGGGGCGATCGCACCCGCGGCGTCCACGCCGTGCCCCAGGCGCACGATCCGCATCTCGCGGTGCACCGTCTGCAACTGGTCGCCGGCCACGTCAGCGATCAGCAGGCGGATCGAGTTGGTGCCGCAGTCGATCGCTGCCACGCGGGTCATGCCGGACCCTCCTGCTCAGCGCAGCACCCGTCGTGCCACCACTGCGGCAGGGCCTCGAGTGCCTCATCGCCCAGCGGGTTCACCCCTGGCCCGACGGCCAGGGAGTGTGCGACCAGCACATGCAAGCACTTCACGCGGGTGGGCATCCCACCGGCGGAGACACCCTCGATCTCCGGGACGGTGCCCAACTCGGCCCGGCGAGCCAGATAGTCGCGGTGGGCCTCGGCATACTGTCGGCTCAGTTCCGGATCGGTGGCGAGCCGGTCAGTCATCTCCCGCATCATCCCGCTGCTCTCCAGCGTGGAGATGGCCCCGGTCAGTCGGGGGCAGGTGGCGTAGAAGGTCGTGGGGAACGGGGTGCCATCCGGCAGCCGGGGAGCAGTCCGCACCACGGTCGGGCAGCCGCACGGACACCGGTGCGCGATGGCCACCACCCCACGGGGAACCCGGCCCAGTTGGCGGTGGACGGTGGTCAGGTCCTCCGGGCTCGGGGCCTGCGGCTCAGCGCTGCTGGGCATCGGAGTCTTCATCGTCCTGGGGTGCATCGGTCTGGCTCTCCTCCCCCGGGGTGGCCGGGGCCGGTTCCTCCACCACCGTGGTGTGCGGGTCCTCCGGCTCGGGCACTCCCTCGTTGGCGCTGACGACCGACTCCCACACCTGCCCGTACCAGGGTCGGTGGGCATGCACGTCCTCGGTCACCGGCGCCATGCCGGGCAGCGGCTCGCTGAGTTCCTCGCCGGTGTCGTCGAGCACGGTGAAGGCGACCTCACCGGGCTTGACGAAGCGCAACCGTTGCCGGGCCTGCTGCTCGATGTAGTCCTCGTCCTCCCAGCGGGCCAACTCGGCCTTGATCCGGTCGATCTTGGCCTGCTCGGCGGCGATCTGCTGCTCGGCCCGGGAGATGGAGGCACGCTGATCGAGGTAACCCCGCAGCGTCGGTGTCAGGAACAGCGCCAGGAAGCCGAGCAGGACGATCAGCGCGCCCAGGCGCCACAGGTGTGGTGGCGCCGGGCGCCGGCCGGCACCGTCGGCCGTGGCGCGGGCCGAGCGCTGCGGGCTGCCGGCTGCTCGTGGTCGGGAGGCGGGGCGTTGCGTGCTGGGGCGCCGGGTGCTCGATCGGTTCGGGCGGCGTCCGGGGCCACGGTTGCTGCTCATCTGCTCCTCCTCCCTGATCGGTGACCTCGTGCGGCCCGGGTTGCCGGCTCATCGACGGACGGGACCTGCGCCGTCGTGGTGGGGGGCCTCAGGCCAGTGGCGTGAAGCGCGGGAAGGCGCCGGCTCCGGCATACACGGCGGCGTCGTCCAACTCCTCCTCGATGCGCAGCAGCTGGTTGTACTTGGCGACACGCTCCGAGCGGGCCGGCGCGCCGGTCTTGATCTGCCCGCAGTTGGTGGCCACCGCCAGGTCAGCGATCGTGACGTCCTCGGTCTCCCCGGAGCGGTGGCTCATCATGCACCGGTAGCCGTTGCTCTGGGCGAGGGTCACCGCATCCAGGGTCTCGGTCAGTGTGCCGATCTGGTTGACCTTCACCAGCAGTGCGTTGCCGACCCCGCCGGTGATGCCGCGCTGCAGCCGCTCGGGGTTGGTCACGAACAGGTCGTCGCCGACCAGTTGGACCTGCTGGCCAAGCTGGTCGGTCATCACCTTCCAGCCGTCCCAGTCCTCCTCGTTCAGCGGGTCCTCGATCGAGACCAACGGGTAGGCCTGCACCAGCTCGGTGTAGTAGGCGACCATCTCCGCGGCGCTCTTGCTGCCGCCCTCGAAGCGGTAGCTGCCGCCGTCGGCCTCCTCGAAGAACTCGCTGGCCGCCACGTCCAGCGCCAGGGCGATATCCCGCCCAGGGGTGTAGCCGGCCGTGCTGATGGCCTCCATGATCAGGTCCAGGGCGGCCCGGTTGGACTCCAGGTTGGGCGCGAAGCCCCCCTCGTCGCCCAGCCCGGTGCTCAGCCCGCGGTCCTTGAGCACGCCCTTGAGCGCGTGGTAAACCTCGGTGCCCCAGCGCAATGCCTCCCGGAAGGAGGGCGCACCGATCGGAGCGATCATGAACTCCTGGATGTCCACATTGGAGTCGGCGTGCGAGCCACCGTTGAGGATGTTCATCATCGGCACCGGCAGCACGTGGGCGTTCGGCCCGCCGACGTAGCGGAACAGTGGCAGGTCGGCCGACTCGGCGGCCGCCTGCGCGACCGCGAGGCTGACCCCGAGGATCGCGTTGGCGCCGACCTCGGCCTTGTTGTCCGTGCCGTCGACGGCCAGCATCTCGGCGTCGATGAGCCGCTGCTCGCTGGCTTCGAAACCGAGCAGCCGGGGCTCCAGGTCGTCGGTGACGGCGGCCACGGCCTGCTCGACGCCCTTGCCCAGGTAGCGATCGGCGTCCCCGTCGCGGCGCTCGACCGCCTCGAACTGCCCGGTGGACGCACCGGAGGGCACGGCGGCACGGCCGACCGTGCCGTCGTCCAGGCCGACCTCGACCTCGACCGTCGGGTTGCCTCGGGAGTCCAAGATCTCCCGGGCGATGATCGCGTCGATGACAGCCACGACTTCTCCTTCACAGGCACACAGATCAGGTCCCCCTGAGCCTAACGGCCCGGCTGCCCCAACCCCGACCGGGCGCACGGTGTGGCGAGATCCCACCTCACCGGGCGCGCCGCGTGGCGAAGCAACCACCCACCGGGCGCGCCGCGTGGCGAAGCAACCACCCACCGGGCGC
>CAYVEH010000025.1:3354-14400 GCA_964450585.1 uncultured Ornithinimicrobium sp. | reverse complement strand
GGCCAGCCATGCTCCAGAGCCAGTCGCAGCGGACGCACTCCCTGCACGACAAAGGCCTGCTGCCGGTGGCGTTGCGCCCGGTTGCCGAGCAGCGCCTGCCACTGCTGGAAGGTGGCGTTGCGCCGACCGATCCGCTGGACAGTCAACGCAGGGTCACCGACTCGCGGTGCCGACGTCGGCCTCGGACAGCTCCCGCAGCAGCGCCCGCAGGTCGGCCGCCGGGTCGACTCCCTCTTCCCGCGCATCGAGCACGACCTGCATCAGCCGGGCCGCGGTCGCCCCGCTGCGCGGCCGGGCCGCATCGGCCGGGTCCGCCCGCAGGTCTCCCGGCGCCGGCTCAGCGGGCACTCCGGCCCGCTCCACGCGGGCCTGCACCTCACCGCGTAACCAGTCGCCCAGGCCCGCGCGCTCCAGCCGGGAGGCGACCTTGCTGGCTCGGGCGAGGTCCGGCATACCGGCAGGAATGCCCTCCAGGGGGTGCTCACGGTGCGGCTTCTCGAGGGCCTTGAGCTGCTCCCAGTTGGCCTCAACGGCCGCCGCATCGGCGGCCTCCACGTCGGCGAAGACGTGCGGGTGCCGGTGCACCATCTTGTCGACGAGGCGCGCACTCACCTCATCAATGTCGAACCCGTCGGAACGCTCAGCAGCCACCCGCGCGTGAAAGACCACCTGCAGCAGGACGTCACCGAGTTCCTCGACGATGTCCTGCTGCTCCCCCGCCTCCAGCGCCTCGACCGCCTCGTGCGCCTCCTCGATGAGATAGGGCACCAGGCTCTGGTGGGTCTGCTCGGCATCCCACGGGCAGCCGCCGGGGGAACGCAACCGGTCCATCACCGCCACCACGTCCAGCAGCCGGGCACCCGGCTGGTCCCAGGCACCGACCAGCACCTCGACCTCGGGCGCCTGGTCGCCGCCACGACGTGCTGTCTCAGCAGCCAGCGCATCCGTCAGCCCGGGGTCACCATCTGCCGAGCCGATCCAGACCACGGTGCCGTCCGCGGCGCGGTCCAGCAGATCCCGGGCCAGCACCTGGGGCGCGCCATGCAGCGTCACCACCGGGGGCCCCGCGTCGGCGATCGCCCGGGGCTGGGGGTCGGCAGCAGACCGAGCCAGCACCGTGTCGGCCTCCTCCAGGCGCCGCCAGGCCTCCCGCGACAGCAGGCCCGGAGCCAGCCGTGGCGAGGTCAGCAGCAGGCTGAGGCGTCCGCTCAGTTCTGGGTCCCGTCCGCCACGGCGCCGGTCACCTCGGTGATCCAATCGGGGGTCTGCGCCACGACCTGGCCGTTGTTGCCGTCCCAGGCCCCGTACCTCGGGTTGATCTGGATGTCGACGTCGTCCATCGGGGGCAGGGCCTGCATCGTGTTGAGATGGTTGACCGCGCGGTACAGGTCCACGGTGCTCTCGCTCGGGTTCTGCAGGCCCCCGCCCTCCAGGTCGTTGACCAGCTGGGCGTCGGTGATCGGCGGGTTGCCAGCGGCCAGGTAGGCCTCGGCGGCATGGTCGCCATAGACCAGCAGGGTCAGCACATCACTGGGCGTGGTCGGGGTCACCGGCAGGCTGTTGAACTCCTGGGTCGCCTGCTGGACAGCCGAGACCGGGATCTGCTTGCCGTCGACCACGGCAGCCACATCAGCAGACATCCCGTTATCGGAGCAGGCTGAGAGCACCAGGGCGCTGGCTGCGGCGACGCCGAGGAGGGTCGCCGAACGACGGGCACGAGACACGGGGCTGGCTGCAAACCTCACGGGGCACATCATGTCACCTGTTGCTGGGCGGGCCGTCAGGCACTGTCCATGTCGCGGCGCCGCAGTCCGACGACGGCCAGCACCAGCAGCACGAGCGCCAGCGCTGACAAGAACGCCACCACCGCCCAGTCCATGGACTCCAGCGGCATCTGCGGGGTCAGGTTGAAGGGGGACAGGTCGCGCACCGACTCCGGTATGCCGAGCAGGTCACCGAGCCAGCCGACGACGAAGCAACCCGCCAACACGACCCAGGTGAGGATCCCCGCCTGGGGCCACCACCCGTGCAGTGCGGCCGCGAGGCCACCCAGGACCGCGACGGCCGGCAGGTAGGCCGCGGTGGCACCGAGCAACTCCACGAACCGGGTCGTTGAGCCACTGACCACGGCGTCAGCCACGGCCACGCCCAGCCCGGTGGCAGCCAGCACCACCAGGGTGCCGATCGCCGTCACCGTCAGGGACCCCAGTTGCCAGGCTGAGCGGGATGTCGGGGTGGCCAACACCGACTCGGCGCGGCCGGTGGTCTCCTCCGCACGCAGCCGGTGCACCGAGGAGACGGTGAAGCAGGCCACGACCAACGCCAGGATCATGATGATCATCCCGAAGTAGCCGGCCACCAGGTTCGCCACGTCCTCGGCTCCGAACATCGCCGACAGCTGGGGGTTGTCGGCCACCATCGTGGTCACCTCGTTGCCGAAGGAGCCGAAGGCCAGACCACCGAGGAAGAGCCCGATGCTCCACCACACCAACGCGGAGCGCTGTTGCCGCAGCGCCAGGCCGGCTGGCGAGGAGAGCAGCGCAGCGGCCCGAGCCTGCCCCGGCCGGCTGGGCACCAGGCCGGCACCGACATCACGTCGACCAGCCAGCACAACGGCAAGTGCGAGGAGCAGCACGGTCGCCAGCAGCGGCAGCAGCAGCGGCCACCACCGTTGCGCCCCATAGGCGTGAACCGCCTGCACCCAGCCCACGGGTGAGAACCAGGAGGCGGGGCTGTCGTTGACATCGCCCAGCGAGCGCAGGCCCCAGGCGAGGCCGAGCACGGCGACGGCCAGGCCCAGTGCCGCTCGGGCGTGCTCGGTGACCTGGGCAGCCACCATGGTGATTCCCACGAAGACCAGCCCTAGGCAGGCCATCGCGGCCCCGAAGAGGACCGACCCCGAGGTTGGCAGGCCCAGGGCCAGGAGCCCGAGTCCGAGGGCTGCCCCGACGATGATGCCGGCGGCGCCGACCACCACGACGGCCGCAGCCAGGGGTGCGTGCCGCCCGAGCACACCGGATCGCAGCAGCTCGGTGCGACCGGCCTCCTCCTCAGTGCGGGTATGCCGCACGGTCAGGAAGATCGCCATCAGGGCCACCCCGACCGCACAGATCAGGTTGATCTCGAACAGGGTGATCCCGCCCACGGTGTCCAGGGCCTGGGGCGGGCCGCTCATCACGATCGCCGCCGGGCTAGAGCTGACGGTCGCGGCGTAGCCGGCCCATTGGGCCGGGGTGGAGTACAGCCCTTGCACCGCGGAGGCAGAGGCGAGTGCCATCCCGACGATGGCCACCACCCACAACGGCAGCAGGAAGCGATCCAGTCGTAGGAACAGCCGGATCAGGTGGACGGTCCCGGCCAGGTCGGAGCCCTGCTCCGCCCGGTGCCTGGGCCCCGCATCGCTCGAGGGGTGCAGGATGCCGGCGCTGGCGTTCACCGGTCGGACCCGCCGTGCTGTGCACCCCGTCCCCCAGGGGCTGCCCGGCTCTCGTCCTGGGCCGGTAACCGATCGCCATACTGGGTGAGGAAGAGTTCCTCCAGGGTCGGTGGGTGGGCCTGCAGCGAGCGGATCCCCAGCCCGGACAGGTGCGCGATGGCCCCATCGAGGTGATCGGTGTCGACCTTGAAGGTGACCCGGCCGTCGGCGTGCTCCAGGTCGGTGACCCCGGTAATCTCGGTCAGCCCATCAGCCGGCCGTGCGGTCTGGGCGATGACGGTGGTGCTGGTCAGGTGACGCAGGTCGGCCAGGGTCCCGCTCTGCACGGTACGTCCGGCGCGGATGATCGAGACGCGGTCACAGAGGGCCTCGACCTCGGCCAGGATGTGACTGCTGAGCAGCACCGTGCGGCCTTCGTCCTTGACCCGTTGGATCCAGCTCTGGAAGACCTCCTCCATCAGGGGGTCCAACCCGCTGGTCGGCTCGTCCAGAATCAGCAGCTCGGCCTCGGAGGCCAGCGCCGCCACCAGGGCGACCTTCTGCCGGTTGCCCTTGGAGTAGGTGCGGCTCTTCTTGGTCGGGTCGAGCTCGAAGTCGGCCAACAGCTGCCGGCGGCGGGACTCGGTCAACCCGCCCCGCAGCCGACCGATGAGATCGATCACCTCCCCACCGGTGAGACCGGGCCACAGGGCGACGTCCCCGGGCACATAGGCCAGGCGGCGGTGCAGGCTGGCGGCCTCCCGCCAGGGGTCACCGCCGAGCAGGACGGCCCGCCCGGAGTCGGCCCGCAGCAGCCCCAGCAGCACCCGGATGGTGGTGGACTTACCCGAGCCGTTGGGCCCGAGGAAGCCGTGCACCTCACCCTGGCTGACCTGCAGATCCAAGCCGTCCAGGGCGTGGGTGGACCCGAAGGACTTGTGCAGCCCTTCCACGACAACCGGTGCATCCATGCGATAGAATCTACCTGATCTTCATAACTTTGTGAATCTCAAGAAGGCAGGGAAAGTTGTGGCAGAGCAGGTTCCGGTGCGGTTCACCGACGCGCAGTTGGCCTACATCGAGGACCTCGCCGCGACGATCACCGCCTCCGGGGTGCAGCGGATGCCGGCCCGGGTCTACGCGGCGATCCTGATCTGCGAGGAGGGCAGCATGACCGCCGCCGAGCTGGCGGCGACCCTGCAGGTCAGCCCGGCGGCCATCTCCACGGCGGTGCGCTGGCTGAACCAGATCGGCATGGTGGCACGGCGCAGCGTGCCCGGCTCCCGCCGCGAGCAGTACGTCATCGACAGCGAGTCACTGATCCGTCTCATCGCCCACGACACCCAGGCGCTGTCGGCCTGGGTCAACGGCTTCGCCCGCGGCCGCGAGGTCGTCACGCGGGACGGGGCCGCCGACCAGCGGCTCAGCGAGCTGCAGGAGTTCTTCGCCTTCCTGATCGAGGAGATGGACGGGGTGATGCGCCGGTGGCAGCAGCGCCGCGCTCAGTGCTCCCCCAACTCCTCGGCTGCCGACAGCCCGAGCCGCTCGGCCAGGAAGCAGTAGGCCAGCGCCTGCATGTGGGCCAACTGGGCATTGGTGGCGGCGCCACCGTGCCCGCCCTCAATGTTCTCGTAATAGGTGACGTCCTGACCGGCGGCCAGCATCCTGGCCGCCATCTTGCGGGCATGCCCGGGGTGCACACGGTCATCGCGAGTTGAGGTCGTGAACAGCACCGGCGGATACTGCCGATCGGTCTGCAGCAGGTGGTAGGGGCTGAAGGTGCGCAGGAACGCCCAGTCCTCGGGCACGTCCGGATCGCCGTACTCCGCGACCCAGGACGCCCCAGCCAGCAGCTGGGTGTACCGCTTCATGTCCAGCAGCGGCACCTGGATGACGACGGCGCCGAACAGCTCGGGGTACTGGGTGAGCATGTTGCCGGTCAGCAGCCCACCGTTCGAGCCGCCCTGCACACCGAGCCGCTGCGGGGTGGTCAGACCCCGATCGATCAGATCCTGCGCCACAGCCGCCAGGTCCTCGTAGGCCCGGTGCCGGTTCTCCCGCAGCGCCGCCTGGTGCCAGGCGGGCCCGTACTCACCACCGCCGCGGATGTTGGCCAGCACATAGGCTCCGCCGCGTTCCAACCACCCCGCCCCCAGCCCACCGGAGTATGCCGGGGTCAGGGAGACCTCGAAACCGCCGTAGGCGTACAGCAGCGTCGGGGTCTTCCCGTGGCTGGGCTGCCCCTCCCGCCGCACCAGGAAGTACGGCACCCGGGTGCCGTCCGCGGACTCGGCGAACTGCTGCTGCACGCTCAGGCCGGTCGCGTCGAAGAAGGTGGGCATCGCCTTCACCGGCTCTGGCGGGTCCGGCGTGCCAAGCTCTGCCAGCGCCAGCGTCGTCGGCTCCAGGAAACTGGTCGTGGTGACCCACACCCGGTCGGAGGTGACCGGGTCCACCGGCGACACCGCGATGGTGCCGACCTCGGGCAGACCCGGCAGCACGCTGCGGGTGAACGTGCCGTCCTCTGCCGGGGTCAGCACCTCCACCCGGCTGCTGACGTCCTCCAGCACGGTGACCACCAGGTGGTGCCGGCTCCAGGTGTGGGCTGCCAGGGAGCGTGCCGGTGTCGGGGAAAACAGCACCTGGAACCCGCGCTGGCCGGCCAGGAACTGCGCCAGTGGTATGCCGAGCAGACAGCCAGCCGGGTAGGTCACCTCCTGCGGGGTCCAGTCCTCCCGCAACTGGATGGTGAGCCACTGGCGCGCGACGCTCGCCTGGGCAGAGTCCGGCAGATCGAGGCGCACCGGCTCATCGTCCAGGTCCAGCAGGTGCAACTCACTGGTGTAGAAGGTGGTGCCACGGTGGATCAGGTCACGCTCGTACCCGGGGGTGTCGTCATGCACCGCCCAGACACCGATATCGCCGGCGTCCCCGGCGAAGAGCACCGGCGACTGCGCCAGGTCGGTGCCGCGCCGCCAGCGACGGGCAGTGCGGGGGTAGCCGCTGTCGGTCAGGGTGCCGGGGCCGGTGTCGGTGGAGACCAGCAGGGTGTCGGCATCGACCCAGGAGACCGACCCCTTGGCCTCCGGGCGGTAGAAGCCGTCGGTGACGAACTGCAAGGTATGCAGGTCGAACTCCCGGGAGACGTCAGCGTCAGCGCCGCCCCGGGACAGGTCGATCATCGCCAGCCGGTGGTCCTCCCCTGCGGTTCGTCCGCTGCGGCGCAGCACCGTCGCCCCGTGCCAGACCCAGTTCTCCTGCTCCTCGCGGGCCAACGCGTCCAGGTCCAGCACGGTCTCCCACTCGGGGTCGGCGCTGCGGTAGGACTCCAGTGTGGTGCGCCGCCACAGGCCCCGTTCGTGCTCGGCGTCCTTCCAGAAGTTGTAGTAGTGCTCCCCGATCTTGGTCACCGCCGGGATCTTGGCTTCGGAGTCCAGCATGGCCCGGATCCGGTCCGCGGTGGCCCGGAACTGCGGCGTCGCGGCAATCCGGGCTGCCTCGCCGGCATTGCGCTGCCGCACCCAGTCCAGCGGTCCCGGTCCTTCGACGACTTCCAGCCAGGCATGCTCATCGCTGTCGATAGTCACCCGGACACCCTACGAACAGCGGGAAAACCAGTGGTCTGGCGATCGCCGGGCGCTCTACCCTGAGGCACGTCATGCGTGACTTCCCGCCCGAGATCCGGGCCTACTACGACCGCGACGACGCCCCGCCGGACACCCGCAGCCCCAGGCACTTCCTGTGGTGGCTGATCCGGCTGCAGGGCTGGCTCGCGGTGTTCGGCGTCGCCATCTCCCTGGTCTGGATGCTGCCCATGGTCCTGGGGCCGTGGCTGGTCGGGCGAGCGATCGACGAGGGGATCGTCGCAGGTGACACCGGCGCGCTGTGGCAGTGGCTGCTGGCCTTGCTGGTGGTGACGGTCTTCGGTGGCCTCAGTGGCACCGTCTACCACACCGTGATCGTCCGCGAGTGGCTCATCGCCGGCTACGGGACCACCAAGCTGGTCACCCGCAAGGCGCTGCAGCTGGGGCACATCCTGCCGCGCCGCACCCCGACCGGGGAGGTCCTGTCGGTCTCCGGCAGCGACAGTGACCAGTTCGGCGGGTTCCTGGAGATCGTCACCCGTGCACTGTCCGAGGTGGTCGCGGTCGTCTGTGTCGCGGTGATCATGCTCTCGATCAACCCCACGATGGGGCTGCTGGTGCTGCTGGCTGCCCCGGCGCTGGTGCTGTTCGGTATGCCGATGCTGCGACCGATGCAACGCTGGCAGGGGATCGAGCGGTCCCGGACCTCCACGTTGACCTCGCTGGCCACCGACATCGTCGGTGGGTTGCGGATCCTGCGCGGGATCGGTGGGGAGGGCACCTTTGGCGGCAACTATGCCCGGCAGTCCCAGCGGGTGCGCCGGGCGGGCGTTTCCGCCGGCGTCTGGCAGGCTGCCGTGGAGGGTGTCGGGGTGCTGCTCAGCGGCAGTTTCGTCGTGGCGCTGATGTGGGTGGGGGTCCGGGAGGTCATCCAGGGTCGGCTAGGCGTCGGCGAGCTGGTCGGCATCCTGGGCTACGGCCTGTTCCTGATCCAGCCGATGCGCACCTTCGTCGAGTGCGCCCAGAAACTCACCCGGTCGGTGGTCTCGGCGCGCAAGGCGATTGCCGTGCTGGAGCAGCAGCCACCGTGGCGCTCATCGGGCGGCCCGGCACCGCAGTTGCCCGAGCACGCGGTGATCACCGATGAGGCCTCCGGCCTGGCGATCCGCCCGGGGGTGTTGACGATGGTGGTCTCGGACGTGCCCGACGACTCCGCGGCGCTGGCGGACCGGCTCGGTCGCTACCTACCCCAGGAGCAGGAGGCCCAGATCAGCCTGGAACTACCGGAGGACCTCAAGGGCCGGGCGGCCCGGCGGGAGCGGGCCCGGCGCGCGCTGGCCCGTGCCGAGCAGGCGGTGCGCGACCGCCAGCGTGCCGAGCAGGCCTGGGGCGTGCGGGTGGGCGAGGTCGACCTGGGTGCCGTGGAGGTGGCCCAGGTCCGCTCGAGGATCCTGGTCAGCGACGCCACGCCGCACCTGTTCGCCGGCACGCTGCGAGCTGCGATCGACCCCGACGGGCAGCTGTCCCGGGAGGCCGCTGAGCAGGCTCTGTGGGCGGCCTCTGCCGAGGACGTCTTCGATGCGGTGCCCGGTGGCTGGGCCGGCGAGCTCGACGAACGGGGCCGCGGACTGTCCGGTGGGCAGCGGCAACGCCTGGTACTGATGCGGGCACTGGCCGCCGACCCCGAGGTGCTCGTCCTGGTGGAGCCCACCTCAGCGGTGGATGCGCACACCGAGGCACGGATCGCCGAGCGGCTCGGCACCGCCCGTGCCGGGCGCACCACGGTGGTGATGACCGCCTCTCCGCTGCTGTTGCACCAGGCCGAGGAGGTGGTGCTGCTGCAGCAGGGCCGGGTGACCGCCTGCGGTCGGCACGTCGACCTGCTGGCCGGCAACCCGGCATACCGGGCCGTCGTCGCCCGCGGTGAGGAGTCGGCCAGCATCGATCCGCCGGAGCCACAGACCACCCCGTTCGACCAGCACCATGCCCCGTCCCGACCCAGCCCGCAGGAGGTGCTGTGAGCACCACGAGTACCTCGGTGCTGCCCCCGGACCTGGCTGCTGAGTCTGCCCGCACCTGGCAGGCCGGTCACCGCGACGAACCCGCGATCCCCGCCGGGTTGCGGCCGCCGTCCACCGGCAGCCTGGCCGAGCGGGCGGCGGCCTTGCGCCAGCGACACCTGATCCGTGAGCAACGCGCCGCCGACTACGTGGCCGACACCATGTCCTCCACCAAAGGGCTGCCGATCGCCCGCCCCCGCGAGGTGGTGGCCTTCATCGGTGCCCTGCTGCGCGAGCAGCGGTGGTGGGTGGTCGCGGTCGTGGCCGGCAACGCGCTGGCTGCCGTCGCCGGTCTGCTGGTGCCCTGGTGGCTCGGACGGCTGGTGGACAGCACCGTGGCCGATGTCTCCGCCGGACGCACCGACGCCGCGCTGGCCACCGCCAACGCGGTGGCACTGGTCGTCGCGGGGATCGTCGTGCTGCAGGCGCTGCTGACCGTGGCCGCCAAGAGCTCCTCGGCCGTGCTGGGGCAGGGGATGCTGGCCTCGGCCCGGGAGTTCGTGGTCCGCGCGATCCTGCGGCTGCCGTTGTCCCGCGTGGAGAGCGCCAGCTCCGGTGACCTGGTCACCCGGGTGACCAGGGACGTCGCGGCGATGAGTGAGAGTGTGCGCTGGGCGCTGCCCCAGGTGGTCGTGGCCGGCACCACGGTCCTGGCCACCCTGGTGGCGATGGTCGCCAACAGCTGGGTGCTGGCGCTGCCGTCGCTGGGGCTGTTGGCGATCTCCCTGGTGCAGGTGCGCCGGTACCAGCGGCGCGCACCGAACGGGTACCTCACCGAGGGCGGGTCCTACTCACGGATCAATACGCACCTGACCGAGACGGTGGAAGGTGCCCGCACGGTGGAGGCGCTGCGGTTGAGTGGACACCGCCTGGCCATCGGCGAGGACGACATCGAGGTGTCGGCGCAGGCCGAACGGTACGGTCTGACGCTGCGCAACCTGCTGTTCCTGGTGATGGACCTGGCCTTCAGTCTGCCGCGGGTGCTGGTGCTGGCTGTCGGAGCCCTCAGCTATACCCAGGGCTGGGCCAGCATCGGGCAGGTCACCACTGCCGTGCTGTACACCGAGGCGCTGTGGGGGCCGTTCGACATGCTGGTGCACACCATCGACAACGTGCAGGTCGGTGTCGCCTCCACCACCCGGCTGCTGGGGATCGCGACCGTGCCGCCGGACCGGCAGGAGCGCGGGGATGAGCCGGCTGGCACCACGTTGGTCGGCAGCGACCTGCGGTATGCCTACCGGCCGGGTCATGACGTGCTGCACGGCATCGACCTGCAGCTGCGGCACGGGGAACGTCTGGCGATCGTCGGCCCCAGCGGTTCAGGCAAGTCCACCCTGGGTCGGTTGCTCGCCGGCATCCACGGGCCACGCACCGGGGCCGTACAGGTCGGTGGGGTCGACTTGACGACACTGCCGCTGGACCGGCTGCGTCGGGAAGTGGCCCTGGTCACCCAGGAGCATCACGTCTTTATCGGCACCGTCCGGGACAACATCGTGCTGGCCCGCGAGGATGCCGACGATGCGGCGGTGGAGCGTGCCCTGCGCGCCGTCGGTGCCTGGGAGTGGGTGCAACGGCTGCCGCAACGGCTGGATGCCCAGATCGGCTCGGGGGCCACCGAACTCACCCCAGGGCAGGCGCAGCAGGTGGCCCTGGCCCGGCTGATCCTGGCCGACCCGCACACGATCGTGCTGGACGAGGCGACCTCGCTGATCGATCCGAGCACGGCGCGTCAGCTGGAGGGGTCGATGAATGCCTTGCTCGCCGAGCGCACCGTGGTGGCGATCGCGCACCGGTTGCACACCGCCCACGACGCCGACCGGATCGCGGTGGTCATCGACGGGCGGGTGGCCGAGCTGGGCAGCCATGAGGAGCTGCTGTCCCGCGGTGGCGAGTACGCGGCACTCTGGCGCGCCTGGACCAGCTAGGCACCCTCCCCCCACCACTCCCGACCGGGCGCACGGCGTGGCGACCCCCAGCCCGACCGGGC
>CAYVEH010000025.1:0-3254 GCA_964450585.1 uncultured Ornithinimicrobium sp. | reverse complement strand
GTTGCGAGGCGCGCCAGGACGCGGCCGGGCCCCTACGCTGAGGACCATGAGCTCCCTGCAGCAGCAACTGCTCGACCCGGCACGCCGACCAGCCGTCGTGAGCGCACTCGTGGGCGTTGTCGACGCCGAGGTGGCCAGCAAGTCCGGCTTCAGCGGGCGGGTGATCAAGACCGGCTATGGGGCCGTGACCAAGATCTCCGACGGGTTCACCGCCAAGGCGGTCAACCGGCTGCTCCCTGGCTTCGCGGAGGCGCTCGACCCGTTCTGGGCTCGGCGCGGGGACGCCTCCTTCGCCGACACTCTGGTCGCCCAGCAGGACCAGGCCGCCGAGGCGTTGTTGGCGGTCACCGACCACCAGGTGGCTGGCACCTCCCACGCGCTGGTCGGCAAGGTCTACGGATCCTTGCGGGGGCGGGCCAAGGAGAACGTCATCGCGGCCCTGCCACGGGTGGGTGCCGCCATCGAGCAGCACGCTTCCTGACCCGGGGCGCTTACTCGGTGCGGCGGCGCAGCGTCAGAGTGCCCAGTGCCAGGACGGCGACGGCGATGGCCACCACGATGAGCAGGTCCGCCCAGGTCCCGTCGGCCACCCGCCCGTCGGAGCCGGCCTGCACGCCCTGCATCGCATCGATCGCATAGGTGAGCGGCAGCACCTGGGAGATCGCCTGGGCGGCTGCCGGCATCTCCTCCCGCGGCAGGAACAACCCACACAACAGCAACTGCGGAAAGACCAGGGCCGGCATGAACTGCACGGCCTGGAACTCGGTGCGGGCGAACGCCGAGACCGCCAGACCGAGGGCAGTGCCACAGAAGGAGTCGGCCAGCGCCACCAGCAGCAGCGCCCACACCGGCCCGCCGACCTGCATGCCCAGTGGCCACACCCCCAGGGTGATCACCAACGCGGCCTGCACCAGGCAGACGCCCAGGAGCGCCACGGCATACCCCAACAGGATGTCACCGCGGCCGGTGGGCATCGCCAGCATCCGCTCCAGGGTCCCGGCGGTGCGCTCGCGCAGCATGGTGACCGAGGTGACGATGAACATCACCGTGAACGGCATGAACGCGATCAGCGCTGGACCGAAGGTGTCCAGCACGGCCCCGCCGGCGACCTCGGAGAACACCCACCACAGCAACAGGAGCACCAGGCAGGGCACGAACAACAGCAGCGCGATGGTGCGTGGGTCGCGCCGCAGCTGGCGCAGCACCCGACGGGCCACCGCCCAGGTGATCCGCAGGCTCACTGGGCGCCCCTCCTCATGCCGCGTCCTCATCGATGAGCGCCAGGAAGGCACCCTCCACCGTCTCGGCCCCGGTGCGCTGCCGCAGCTCCCCCGGGGTCCCGGTGGCCAGCACCCGCCCCTGCCGCAGCAAGGCGATCCGGTCACACCGCTCCGCCTCATCCATCACGTGGGTGGAGACCAGCACACCGGCACCGGCACCGGCCAGTTCACCGAAAGTGGCCCACAGCGAGCGTCGCAGCACCGGGTCGAGACCGACCGTGGGTTCGTCCAGCACCAGCAGCGGCGGGTCCCCCAACAGGGCCGTCGCCAAGGACACCCGGGACTGTTGCCCGCCGGACATCGTGCCGACGACCTGGTCGGCCGCCGCGCTGAGGTCCACCGTCGCCAGCGCCTGCTGCACCTGGTCGGCGTCGACGCCCTGGATGGCGGCAAAGAACTCCAGGTTCTCCCGGGCGGTGAGATCGGCATAGATCGAGGGCGCCTGGGTGACATAGCCGACCCGGCCCCGCACCGCCGGGCTGCCGGCGTCCAGACCGAGCACCCGCGCGGTCCCCCTCACCTGCTGCTGCACCCCCACGATCGCCCGCATCAGGGTGGACTTGCCGCCGCCGGAGGGGCCAACGATGCCCACCAGCTCACCGGGGTGCACGGTCAGCTCGATGCCGTGCAGCACCTCGGTGCCCCCACGGGTCACCCGCAGGTCAGCCACCTCCACGACAGGGTCCGTGGTCATCCTCGCTCCTCGGCCGGTTCCAGGGGTACCACGCTAGACCCTCACCGCCTCCCCCGCCCGGGTCAGCGGGGTCGAGCGGCTGAGGTCGCAGCCAGTGCGGTGCACCACGTCAACCTGGGCCGGTATGCCGACAGGCTGGCTCGGCGGGCAGGGTCCAGTTCTGCGGTCGGCAGGTCAGCGGTGGCTCACCGGCAACCTCAGGTCGCCGCGACCGCGGTGAGGTCATCCAGCAGGACCTGCCGGATCAGCACGCTGGCCCAGTCCAGGATCTCCCGGTCCCGCAGCACCTTTCCTCCCACCCGGGCCGTCTTGGGCACCGGCACCAGGATGGTCCGGGTCGCGGCCTTCAGGATGGTGCCGGGGAACAGCCGGTTGAGCCGCAGTTGCTGGCTCTCCCGCAGGTCCACCGGGCCAAAACGGATCGTCTTGCCCTGCACGGAGATGTCGCTGATGCCGGCCGTGCGGGCCAGGGTGCGCAACCGCGCCACCTCCAGCAGCGTCTGCACCGGCTCCGGCGGCGGCCCGTAACGATCCACCAGCTCCGCCTCGATCTCAGCCAGTTCCGCCTCGTCGGTCACCCGGGCCAGTTTGGTGTAGGCCTCCAGCCGGAGGCGCTCACCGGGGATGTACTGGTGCGGCAGATGCGCGTCCACCGGCAACTCGATCTTGATCTCGGCCGGTGCCTGGTCCTGCTCCCCCTTGAAGGTTGCCACCGCCTCACCCACCAACCGGATGTACAGGTCGAAACCGACCCCGTTGATGTGCCCGGACTGCTCCCCGCCCAGCAGGTTGCCGGCGCCCCGGATCTCCAGGTCCTTCATCGCCACGGCGGTACCAGCGCCCAGGTCGGTGTTCGCGGCGATCGTCTGCAGCCGGTCCACTGCCGTCTCGGTCAGCGGTTTCTCCGGGGGGTACAGGAAGTAGGCGTAGGCCCGCTCCCGGCCGCGGCCGACCCGGCCACGCAACTGGTGCAACTGGGAGAGGCCGAACTGGTCGGCCCGGTCCACGATGAGGGTGTTGGCATTGGAGATGTCCAGGCCGGTCTCCACGATCGTGGTGCAGACCATCACATCGAAGCTGCGCTCCCAGAAGTCGACGACCACCTGCTCCAGCTGGTGCTCGCCCATCTGCCCGTGCGCGGTGGCGATCCGTGCCTCGGGGACCAGCTCACGCAGCCGGCTGGCGACCCGCTCGATCGAGGTCACCTTGTTGTGCACGAAGAACACCTGACCGTCGCGCAGCAGCTCGCGCCGGATCGCGGCGGCGATCTGCTTCTCGTC
>CAYVEH010000024.1:17367-21969 GCA_964450585.1 uncultured Ornithinimicrobium sp. | reverse complement strand
TGAGCATGACGGGCTCGCTGAAGATACGTCCGTCGGAGCAGCCCGCGCCTTTTCAGGAGGAGCAGGAGCGGGTGGAACACGTCGCGCGGACGATCTCCACGACCGAGGCGCTGCGGACTTTCACGGCTCTTCGCCGCTGAACGTGGTGAATCGTTAGTCGCACTGAGCATCTCCAATTCGGGCAAACTCACAGAGCAGCCGCCAGCTGTCGTATTCGCAGCTGACCTCCCCGCGCGCGCGAGCATGACATGGTGGAAGGTGTGCCGGATACTGACATCTAGAATGGCAGACATCAAGCGCTTCCGCGTCAGGCAACTTGTCAACCACCTAGAGTTGGATGTCGCTTTGAGTGGCAGGCGACACGCGTTGTCGCCTGCCACTCTAGATGTCAGTACAGACGGACATCCTGTCATTTGCGGTCAGTTACCTAAGGATCAATGACAGTTTCTGATGGCAAGCGACACGCGGTTTCGTTACCCTGACTGACATGTCGATCGGCTTCGTGTATCTCAGCGGCTCTGGTGTGAGCCGCCTGCACGTGCATCCCTGATCGAAGCACTCAGCCCACCCAGAGCCCCAAGGCGAGGACCATCCGGTCCTCGCCTTCCTTGTGATCTGTCGGGCGGGTGCTGCTGGGAGTTCTTCGCTCGCGAACGTGAAGGAGAACACCATGACCACCCCTGACGAGATTCTTGCTCACCTGAGCCGCACCACCGACCAGATCTTCGGACGCCACGACCTGCGCGAGCGGCTTGCGTCCGACCGGCCGTTGCGGATCAAGTTCGGTGTCGACTGCACCGCCCCGGATCTGCACCTCGGCCACGCAGTGAACCTCTGGATGATGCGCTACCTGCAGGATCTGGGGCATATCGTCGTCTTCCTCCTGGGCGATACGACCACCCGCATCGGTGACCCAACCAGCCGAAGCACAACGCGCCCAGTGCTGACGCAGGATGAGATTGAGCGCAATGCCCACGCTTTCCTGGAACAGGTGACACTCGTCCTCCGGAACGACCCGGACGTCCTCGAGGTCCGACGCAACTCCGAGTGGTACACCGGAATGGCCATCACCGACCTCATCAGCCAGCTCAGTCTGGTGACGCACAGCCAGTTGATGTCCCGGGACATGTTCCAGAAGCGACTGAAGGAGCACCGCGAAATTGCGGTGCACGAGCTGATCTACCCGGTGTTGCAGGGCTTCGATAGCGTCGCACTGAACTCCGACCTCACCATCGTGGGGTCCGACCAGCTGTTCAACGAGACCATGGGCCGGGAACTCCAGGCCAAGCACGGACAACTCCCCCAGACGGTCATCACAAGCACCATCACCCCAGGCCTGGACGGAGGCGCCAAGCAATCGAAGTCGCTCAACAACTACGTCGGTCTGGCCCAGCCCGCCGAAGAGCAGTTCGGCCGCCTGATGACGCTCAACGACGACTTGATCGGGGTCTGGGCGACGGTCTACACCGAGCTCTCGCTCGACGCGGTTCAGCAGCTGGCACACAACGCTTCCAAGGGTGGAGCGTCGGCACGCGATGCAAAGCTCGACCTTGCCGAGGACATCGTTGCGCGGTACCACGGCGCACACGAAGCACAGCGGGCGCGGCGGGCCTTTCTCGACGTCTTCTCGGAACGCAAGCTCCCCGAGGCGATGCCAGAGCTCGTCGTCACCAACGCCAAGCCGTCGGTTTTCGACGTGGTGAATGCTGGCCGTCCCGATCTCACTCGGTCGGCAGTGCGGCGGCTCATCGCCGCGGGCGGCGTACGCCTCAACGGGACGCAGCAGGTGGATCCCCAGGCGGAACTGCCCGTGAAGACGGGCGACGTCCTCCAGACTGGACGACGTCGCTGGTTCCGCCTGGTCGCCAGGCAGCAGGAGCGTGATGGCGCGTGAGGCAGCACGGGCTCCTTGGCAGGGCTGGCTAGGCAGCCTCCAGCCCCAGCATCCGCGCCAGACTGCGTAGCTCCCGGTCGACCCCTTCCCGCCGGGTCGGGCTGAACGGCTCGTCCTCGTGGACGGCGTGCACAACCAGGCGCCCGGCCCGGTGGTCGGCGGTGGCGTCCACCTTGCCGACCAGCCGGTCGCCGTCCAGGATCGGCAGCGCGAAGTAACCCCAGCGCCGCTTGGCCGCCGGCTTGTACATCTCCAGTGCGTAGTCGAACTCGAACAGCTCCACCATCCGCTTGCGGTCGAAGAGCAGCCGGTCCAGCGGCGAGACCAGCGCCACGCGGGCCGTCCACGGCTGGTCCAGGTACGAGGGGTCCACTCGCCAGGTGCCACGCACCCCCTCGATCACGGCCTCCTCCCCTGCTTCACCGACGTCCTGCGGCTCGACCGGGCAGCGTGGCCCCTTCGCCCGGGCGATGCCCAGCGCCGCCAGCCGCCGCCGGTTCCGCTCGGCCCGGGCCTCTGCCGCGGGCACCGCCGCCACCTCCGGGTAGATCCGCTCGGCCAGGTCCCAGCAGCGCTCCCCGCCCTCACGGCTGGCCACCGCCACGTCACCGGCGGCCTCCATCAGGTCGAGCATCAGGACGACGTTCTTCCCCTCGTTCCAACCGCTGGAGCGCCACGGCACCTGGGTGGTGTCCGGCAGCGCGCGGGCGGGCAACGGGCCGTCGGCCTGCAGCCGCTCCAGGATGTCCTGGCGACAGTTCCGGTTGGCCTCCAGCCACCGGGCGTTGGCCTCGCGCCAGGCGGGCGCTCCCGGCTCCGCACCGGGCCAGCGAGCCATGTCGGCCGCATAGAGGGCCACGTCCTCAGCGGGGCGCAGGAACCCGCGCACCTCTACCAGTTGCCCGTCGCCGATCAACCGGTCCAGGTCGCCGGCACGGTATGCCGTGCCCAGCCTGCTCCAGCACACCAGGTCGACGTTGGTCGCCACCCGGTCGGTGAGATCCACCTGGACGCAGCTGAGGTGGCGCAGCACGGCCAGGAGGTCCTGAGGCCGTGGCGCGGTGAGCAACTGGGCCCGCACGGCGACCCGGCGTGCATCGCGACGGCTGAGTTCCAGGCTCACCCGGTCACCGCCTGTACGGCACGGTCGACATCCTCGTCGGTGTTGTAGAGATGGAAGGAGAAACGGGCCAGCCCGTTGCGGGGTGAGACTGCCAGGCCGGCTTCCTCGGCCGCGCGGCACACCTGCTCCTGGGGGTCGCGGAGGCTCACGATGGGCGTGGCCGGTTCCGGCAGCCCCAGCGCGGCGCAGAACCGACCCGCCAGGGCCAGGTCATGGTCCCTGATCGCCGGGATCCGGTCGGGGGTGAAGTACTCCAGGGCCACTCGCTGACCGACATACTGCGGCCACGGCGGTGACACGTCGAAACGGCGCGCGCCGTCGGCCAGGTCCACCGTAGGACCGTACCCGGACCGGTCCAGGTCACGCCCGGAGAACCACGAGGTGTGCACCGGGGCGAGGTCGCTCAGCGCCCGCTGGCTCAGGCTGGTCATGGTGACCCCACGGGGTGTGCACAGCCACTTGTAGGTGGCGCAGACCGTGATGTCGAAGTCGTTGGGGTCGAAGCTCTCCCCCGGCCCCATCGGCAGCCAACCCGCGGCCTGGGTGGTGTCCACATAGGTCCAGGCGCCCACCTCGGCGGCCGCCTCCTGCACCGCGGCGGCATCCACCAGCGCTCCGTCGGCGGACTGCACCAGGGAGAAGGCGACCAGGCCGGTCTGTGGCCCGATCTCCTCGGCCAGCGCGGTCAACGGCACGTGGCGGATGCGCAACTGCGGGCTGACCACGCTGACCGAGAAGGGGAAGACCACCGAGCCGAAGTCGCCGTCGATGCACAACACCTCGCGTCCGGCAGCGATCCGCGGCAGGTTGGCTGCCACGGCTGAGCTGGTCACTGAGGTCTGCGAGCCCACGCTGATGGCGTCGGGGTCGACCCCGATGAGCCGTCCGAAGGCCGCTCGTGAGCTCTCCACCGGGTTGTCGATCGGCTCGCCGGCAAAACGTGCCTGCACCGCGTGCACGACGGCATCCCGGACGGCACGGCTGTGCCGCCCGCTGCTGGCGGTGGCCAGGTAACCGGTGACCGGGCCGAAATCGGCCGCAGCATCCGGGTCCTGGTGGAGGTGGCCCCCACCCGCAGGCACGCCGCCCTGCTGATCCCCAGCGAACCGGTTCGGTCTCATGACTCCTCCTGTGCATGGCCCGCGCCGTGAGGCTGCGCCCGGGCGCCGATCTCGTTCAGGTAGTTGTAGATGGTGAATCGGGTCACGCCGAGCGCCTCGGCCGCCTGCTCCACGGCCTCGCGCAGCAGGAAGAACCCCTTGTCCTGCAACTGCCGGATCACCTGGACCTTGTGCTTCTTGCGCATCACCTCCACCGGGACGCCCACCTCCTGCACGGCTCGGCGCAGCAACAGCGCCGCGAGCTCATCGACGTCGCGCACATAGGTCTCCGCAGGCTCTCCCCCACCGCTGTCCGCCACCGGGGCCACCTCACCCGCAGCGGCGGCCGAGGGATCAGAGGATGTTGCACCGGAGCCGGCCTCGCCCACCGCACCGGGCACCAGGGACAACTCCCCCACCTGCTCGGTGGCCGGCCGGACCATCGTCTCCAGGATGCCGTGCAGCGTCCGCCAGGCGGTCAGGTC
>CAYVEH010000024.1:0-17267 GCA_964450585.1 uncultured Ornithinimicrobium sp. | reverse complement strand
CCGGCCGGACCATCGTCTCCAGGATGCCGTGCAGCGTCCGCCAGGCGGTCAGGTCGGTGTTGATGCACAACGCTGCGACCGCCTCCTGGTTCAGATCCCGCAGGATGAGCGTGGAGCACTGCAGCTGGCGGCCGTCGCCCAGCGTGGACTGGTAGTTGATGAAGTCGGGGAAGCCGTGCACCGCCTGCTGCAACAGCAGGTCGGTGCCCGGGTCCCCCACCCGCCGGCCGGTGACCGTCCCGAACACCTTGACCACCGTGTTCGGCACCTTGGTCAGATCGTGCAGGATGACCTCGCTCGGTGAGGGAAGCGCCCGTCCGATCGGTTCGACCAGGGAGGAGAACAGGTTCAGCAGGTACTCCCGGTCCACGCCGGGTGGTTCGTCGGGTCGGATCCCGGGGTCATTGGTCACGGTGGCTCCTTCAGGTCGGTGCTCAGGTCGGTCGCGGCGGGTTCACAGATTCTGCGTTATCACGATGGTGCCCCAGCCCACCGACGGATCTGCCGGGACGTCGCCCCGGGTGCTGCGGTGTGGGTCCAGCGCCGCCCGGATGCCATCGCCGAGGAAGTTCGCGGCCAGCACGACCACGATGATGGTGATCCCCGGCCACCAGAACAGCCACGGCCGGGACAGCATGGCCGTGCGGTAGTCGTTGATCAACAGCCCCAGTGAGGTGTCGGGTGGCTGCACCCCGAACCCCAGGAAGGACAGGGCGCTCTCCAGCAGGATGGCCGAGGCCACGCTGAGGGTGGCGCTGACCACGATCACCGGGGCGACATTGGGCAGGACGTGCTGCCGGATGATGCGTGGCGCCGGCACCCCGATCACCTCGGCAGCGCGAATGAACGGACGCTGCCGCAGCGACAGGACCTCGGAGCGGACCAGCCGCGCCAGCCCCGGCCAACTGATCGCTCCCAGCATGATCGCCAACAGCAACGGACCCTGACCTCCCACGGCCTGCCCGATCACCGCGGCGATCACCAGCATCGGCAGGATCATGACCACGTCGGTCAGCCGCATCAGCAGCGAATCGACCCAGCCGCCGTAGTACCCGGCCGCGGCACCGACCAGCGCGCCCAGCACCGTGGAGACCAGGCCCACGACCACCGCGATGAGCAGCGAGATCTGTGCCCCCCGCATGGTGAGAGCGAAGTAGTCCTGGCCGATGCTGTCGGTGCCCATCGGGTGCTCCCCCAGCGCCGGTGGGAGCAGTCGCAGCGTCGGCGCCGCGGGCGCGAACTGCTGACCGGGAGCCTTGTCCCACCACCCGGGCAGACCCAGCACCCCCAGGGAGGTGGTCGCCAACAGTGCCACCAGCAGCAACACCGCAGCTGCGCCCCACCCGACCAGCGGCATAGCCCGCCACCGCCGCATCATCGGGCACGCACCCGCGGGTCGAGCAGCGCATAGGAGATGTCGGCCGCAAGGTTGGCCACCACCACGGCCCCGCTGGAGAGCAGGAAGAGCGCCATGATCGGGTCCAGATCAACATTGTTCATCGAGGTCACGAAGAACCGGCCCATCCCCCCGGACCACCCGAACAGGGTCTCCACGATGAACGATCCGCCGATGACGGCCATCAGGTCGAAGGCCACCAGGGTCGCGATCGGTGCCGCGGCCATCCGCAGGACGTGCCGGGTCAGCACCACGTGTCGCGGGAGCCCCTTGGCCGTGGCGGTGCGGACATAGTCCTGGTGCACCACATCCAGCACACTGGCCCGCACATACCGGGTATAGACGGCGACCGATACCGCGGCCATGGCGACGGTCGGCAAGGCCAGATGGGCCGCCAGGTCCAGCAGATGGGTCCACGGATCCGCCTCCAACCCGGCCAGTGAGGAGCCGGATGTGGGGATGACGCGCCCCCGGGTCAACGAGAAGTAGTCCGGGTACGCCCGCAGCACCAGGTCAACACCCACGGACAGGTACCCCACCAGCAGCACCGCGACCCCCAGACCGGCCCCCAGGCCGCCACTGTCCCGGAGCAGCAGCGCCCCGGTGCCGGCGACCCCCAGGGACAGCACGAACAGTGAGATGACCCAGGCCGGCCCGGAATCCTGGGCCGGCAGCAGTGCCAGCCACAGGTAGGCCCCCAGGCTGAGCACGACCGCCACGGCCGCCACGGCCTGCGCCGCCCGTTCCCGCACGGTGTCCGTCAGGGCCAGTGCCGCAGCGGCCCCGGCCAGGGTGGTCAGGCCGACCCCGGCCACGCCCAGGCCCGGGGTGCGGAACCACCCACTGGCCAACAGCCACCAGGCACCGCCCAGCACCAGCAACCCCACCCCGGCACCGATCAGCACCCGGCGACGCCGTGGCCCCACGATCCCGGCAGCACCCACCCCGGCCAGGCCCGCCAGGAGCAGCAGCACCCACAGGTCGGCCCGCGGGTCGGCGAGCCAGTCGTTGAACCGGATCGCCAGGAACTCCTTGAGCAGGGTAGCCAGCCAGAAGACTGGTAGGGCCAGGCACAGGAAGGCCAACACCGTCAGCACGTGGTCGAAGGCGGTGTGCTCCCGGACCGCGGCCAGCACTCCGAGCGTCACCCCGAGGACGATGGAGACCACCACAGACAGCAGCACCAGCCGGAACGTCACCTCGATCGCCGGTGCCAGTTGTGGCAGCACCGGCAGCCCGGCCCGGTCGTTGCCCAACGTGCACGCCTGACCCCCCGGCACCAGGCAGCGGCCCAACTCCCCCAGCCACCCCAGGTACCGCGCCGGCACCGGGGTGTCCAGGTCCAGCGCCGCCCGCCGGGCCGCGATCTGCTTGCTGCGCTCCGGCTCGGCCAGGGTCTGCAGGTCCGCCAGCGGGTCGGCAGAGTATGCCGTCAGCGCGTAGGTGGCCGCGCTCGCCGCCAGTAGCAACAGAGCCGAACCGAGGAGTCGGCGCAGGATGAACCCCAGCATGCACGTGCCCTACGGTGCCAGCGTCCAGGCGCCGGCGTCCGTGGTCAGACCGGCCGGCCACGCATGCAGCTGCACCCCCTGCACCCGGTCGCTGACCGCCACGATCTGAGGCTGGGCATACAGCGGCACGGTCACCACGTCCTCCCAGAGTGCCTGCTCCAGCTGGGCGGTCAGCTCCAGTGCCTGATCGCGATCCGCGGTGGTCGCCAGGGTGGCCAGCAAGGCGTCCACGTCGGGGTCGGCATACCGCCCGTAGTTGCCGGGCTGGTCGCTGCCGTAGATGAACTGCGAGGCGCCCAACTGGCCGGTGGAAGCCCACTGGAACAGCGCGAGGTCCCAGGCGTCGCCGCCGATCCGGTCACCCAGCGAGGCGACCGGCTCCCAGTCCACCGCGAAGCCGGCCTGCTCGCAGGAGTCAGCGATCAGTGCGGCGGCCTCGGCCAGCCGCTTGTCCCCCTCCGGCAGCACGATGGTGACCTGTGGGTCGGCCAGACCACTGTCGGCCAGCAGGCTCTGGGCCTGCTGCACGTCGGTCTCGGCGTAGGCGGCGGCCGCCGGCACCTGCTCCAGCATCGTCTCGTACTCCGGCTGGAACGGGTAGATCTCTCGCAGGTCCAGCACCTCGGCATCCGGCTGCAGCGGCGCGATGAGCTTGTCGACGATCTCCTGCCGCGGCAGACAGTGCGCGAAGGCCTGTCGTACCTGCCGGGAGGAGAAGGTCGGGGAGTCCATCCGGAAGTCGGCGTGCACGTAGGCGAACTGGTCGCCGGTCAACACTGAGACCCCCGGGGCGCTGCTGAGTTGCTCGTAGACATCGACCAGGGGCCGTGGCTCCACGACGTCGATCTCTCCGTTGATCAGTGCCTGGGCCTGTTCGCTGGGATCCAGGGTGCGCAGCACGACCCGGTCCAGGGCCGGGCGCGGACCCCAATAGCGCTCGTTGCGCTCCAGGATGAGGGAGGACCCGTCCCGTGCGGTCACCTGATAGGGCCCCGAGGAGGGGATCAGCGCCGGGTCCGGGACGGGGCTGTCAGCAGTGAACTGCCAACCGGAGTTCCAGAACTCGGCAGCCGGCTCCAGCGCGGCCACATCCTCGGTCTGCAGCGCCCCGACCAGCTCCTCCAGACTCATCCCGGCCTCCCGGGCCACCACGTGCGCCGGCAGCAGCGCCTCCAGGTTGGTCTCCCAACTGGCCGTCGGCTGCTGGTAGGTCAAGGTGAACGTCGGGTCGCCGATCGCCCCCTCCGGAGCGCTCGGCTGGCCGGGCAGCGGCCGTACGCTCTGGAACAAGGGCTCACCCTGGGCGTTCTGCAGGGTGCCCGAGCGGGTCGCCCAGTCCAGCAGCACGTCGGCATACCCGACCGGCTCGCCGTCAGACCACACCGCCTCCTCGTTGAGGGTGTACTCCACCGTCAGCGGGTCGTCGCTGACCACCTGGTACTGCCCCATCAGCTCGTTGCGGGTGACGCCGCCGCTGGGGTCCAGGAACCAGAAGGCGGACCGGGTCATCGCATCGACGGTGAAGTTCCACGGGCCCCGACCAGTGGCGGTGTCGCTGTTGTAGGCGTCCCACGCCTGTGACACCGCCACGGTGACCTGTCCCCCGGCCGTGCCGGACGATGCTTCGCCGCCTGGTGCCGAGGTGGCCGACGAAGCCCCGGCGTCCGCAGGTGCCTGCGAACCGGAGGACCCGATCGAGGAGCAACCGGCGGCCAGGAGCACGGTGGCGACCGCAGCGGCGGCCAGAAGTCTGCTACGCATGGGAAGTCTCCTTGGGTGCGGGCCGGGGGTCGAGGGTGTCCGGCCACTGCCAGGGCAGGCCGCGCACGTGGGTGTCGGCGAAGGCCAGGACCGCCTGCCACCAGCAGGTGAGGTTGTGCGGCCGGGTCACGCCGTGATGCTCGTCGGGGAAGATCAGCAACCGGTGCGCCGGCGGGGTGCCGGGAGCACGTCGTTCGTGGGCGGCCAGCAGGTCTCGCCACTGCCACAGGGCCTGGGTCAACGGGATCCGGTGGTCCTGCTGGCCATGGACCACCAGCATCGGTATGCCGATCTGGTCGACGTGGTGCCGTGGGGACCCGGTGGCCAGGTCATCGGGATGGGTCAGCGGGTCGACCAGGTCGGTGGTTTGCTGCATCGATGGCAGATCCCAGATGCCGGCCAGGGACACCGCTGCGCGGAACCGGTCGCTGGTACCGGCACACCAGTTCACCAGGAAGCCGCCGTGCGAGCAGCCCAGCAAGCCCACCTGGTCGGCCGCGATCCGCGGGTGGTCCGTGTGCAGCTGGTCCAACAGCGCCAGCAGGTCCTGCAGGGACTCCTGCCCGCGCATCGGCCAGGCCCGGCTCATTCCCGCCGGGCCATAGCCGGTGGATGGGGCGATATTGGCCAGCAGCACGGCATACCCTCGGGCCACGGCGGGCCAGGGGTTCCACCCGGCCGACCAGACTCCCCACGCGCCGCCGGGGCCGCCGTGCAGGAACACCAGCAAGGGCACGGTGGCGTCCGGGTCCTCTGGGACGGGGAGCGCCAGCAGGCCGTGCACCCGGCCCCGGCCTCCCGGGGCGGTGGCCCACTGCTCCTCCCACCAACCGGGGTGGGTCACCTCAGCGGTGGGGGCCTGCAACGGGGTCAGCCCACCGTCGGGCAGGTCGACGCGCACCGGGTGCGGTGGCTCGGCCACCCCGCTGGCCCACCCGATCAGGGCCGCACCGTCCGGGGTGGGCGCCGGCATCATGAGACGTGCCGGTGGTTGAGCGGGGAGCCGGTGGCACTCCCCCGTGGTCAGTTCCAGTCGGTGCACCACGCTGCGGCCGTCCTCGTCGGAGAGCAACAGCACTGCGCTGCCGTCAGCGGTGGGCACCGCTTCCCAGACAAAGGGTGAGACCGTCCCGCACAGGTCTTGGGTGGCCCCGCTGGACACCTCCAGGGTGTGCACCTGCGGTCCCTCGGGGTGGTCCGGGTTCACCGGGGCATTGCTGGTGCACACCAGCAGGTGGCCGTCGGCGCTGAACCGGGAGGGCACCACGTCCCGCCCTGGGCGGTCGACGCCGGTGCGGCAGTCCCCGGTCGCGGTGTCGACCAGGAGGGTGACGGTGCGCGACGCCCAGCCGTCCGGCACCGCCCAGGCCAGGGCGAGGATCTGCCCATCGGGGCTGAGCACGGCCGGTGCCGCCGCGGCCTGCATCCCGAAGGCTTGTGCTCCGAAGGGGGGTGTGACGTCCCGTAGGGCACCGGATCCCTCGCACACCACGAGCACGCGGGGCGGGACCGGCTGGAACGTCTGCCCCAGGGACCGTGCCGGGAAGGTGTCGTGCCACTCGGCCTTGACACCGAGCCGGGTCCGGGCGCCCGCTGATCGCGGCTGCGGCCGGGTCATCACCACGGCGACCGGGGCCGGGCCGGCTGTCAGCAGGCTGCACCCTCCCGGAAGGTCGGTGAGCGGGTGCACCGTCCCGTCCGGCTGCAGGCGACACAGTTGGGGGTCTGTCGTGGCGTCGGTGGAGATCCCTACGACGCCGGAGCCGAAGTAGGCCGGAGCCTCCAGGTGGGCCGGGCTCGGCAGTTGACGTGCCAACCCATCGGGGTCGGTGTCGATCTCCCAGAGGGTTGACTCGGTGGCCGTCCCATCGGGATCCGGCAGCATTCGCGTGATCAGCAGCCGACGGCCGTCGGCGCTCAGCGTTCCGGGTGCCAGCCGCGGCAGGTGCGCGGCGAAGTCGGCAGCGCCCAGATCCACCGGTCGGCGGGCCAGCGTGCTCACCGGCTCGACCTTTCCTGGGTCACCGCGAGACCTGGTGCACTGGCCGCTTCCTCGGTCGCGCGCATCACCCGGAGCACGTTCCCCCCGGCCAGGGCCGCTAGGTCGTCGGCCGACCAGCCCCGATCGGCCAGCTCGGTCAGCAGCGCCGGGAACGCGGAGACGTCCGGCAGCCCTGCCGGGGTGGTGAACATACCGTCAAAGTCGCTGCCCAGGCCGACATGACGCACCCCGGCCACCGCACGCACATGGTCGATGTGATCGGCCACCTGCTCCAGCGTCGCCTCGGGGCAGGGATTCTCGGCAGCCCACTGCGCGAACTGCGCCCGCGGACCAGCCGCAGCATCCTCGGCGCGGATGGCATCGGAGGCTACTCGTGCCTGGTCGGTGGTCTGCCCCGGCCGCGGCACCGGCTGCCAGAACCGGTCGGGATCCGGCGCGAATCCCAGGCGTTGCTGCTCGGCAGCTGCCTGCTGCGCCCAGCGCGCCACCTCCGGGGAGACGCCCTGGGGGTGGAAGCCGACCTGGAACACGCTGTCGGTGGGACTCAGGAGCTCCAGCACGTCGTCGGGCACACCACGGGAGTGTGGGTTCACCGCCTGGGTGCCGGCATGCGAGAAGACCACTGGCACCGAGGTCTCCTGCAGGACCGCCCGCTGGGTGCTCGCCGCGGTGTGGGCCAGATCGATCATGACACCCAGCCGGACCGCCTCGGCCACGATGTGTCGGCCGGTGTCGCTCAGTCCACCCACGCCGGGGGCCTCATCACTGGCCGAGTCCGCCCAACCGGTGTGCCGGTCGTGGGTCAGGGTCAGGTAGCGCACTCCCAACCGGGCCAACATCTGCAGGACCGGGATCGAGCCACCCAGGCAATGCCCGCCCTCCACCCCCAGTAGGCAGGCGATGCGACCGGCGGCCACGGTCTGCTGCACATCGTCAGCTGTCACCGCCAACGCGAAGTCCTCCGGGTAGGCGGCCACCAGTCGCAACGTCAGCTCGAGTTGCTCGACTGTAGCCTGCACCGCGGCGGCGGCGGACAGGTGCGTGGGCACCCACACCGACCAGAACTGTGCCCCCACCCGGCCGTTACGCAACCGTGGCAGGTCGGTCTGCAGCGTGGGCAGCCCGGCGCCGACACCGGCGAGCTCACTGCCGTGGAAGATGCGCAGTGCTGCGGGCAGATCGTTGTGACCGTCGATGATCGGAGCCAGGGTCAGCGCCTGCTCCACCACCGATTCCGAAGGTGCCATACAACGACGATATCCACATAATGTTGAATATGTCAACAAGCCGTGGAGTTTTCAGTAGGTCTGTGGTCTTCCCGGGGCGGGACGCTGCCTGGGCTCCGGGGTCGGCACCGACGCCAGCAGTCGCTGGGTGTAGTCGTGCTGGGGCTGGCCGAGCACCGTGGCGGTGGCTCCGGTCTCTACGACGCGACCGGCGTTTAGGACAGTGACGCGTTGGGCTACCTGGGCCACCACCGCCAGGTCGTGAGAGATGAAGAGGCAGCCGAAACCACGACGCTGCTGCAATTGGGACAGCAGGTCCAGGACCACGGCCTGCACCGAGACGTCCAGCGCGGAGGTCGGCTCATCAGCGAGCACGAAGAGCGGGTCGAGAGCCAGGGCCCGGGCAATGCCGACCCGCTGTCGCTGACCACCGGAGAGCTCGTGCGGGTAGGCGTCCAGCAGGCGTACCGGTAGGTGCACGTCATCCAGGAGTTGACCCACCCTGCTGCGCAGCGCCGACCGGCTCAGGCCGCGGTGCTGTTGCAGGGGTTCGGCGATGGCTCGGTGCACCGACCACCGCGGGTCCAGGGAGGCACCCGGGTCCTGAAAGACCACGCCCACCTGCGGACGCAGCCGGGACAGCTCATGCCGATCACCGGAGGAGACCTCACAGCCAGCGACCCGGACTCGGCCGGAGGTCACCGGCGCCAGTCCGATGAGGGCGTTACCGATGGTGCTCTTGCCCGAGCCGGACTCTCCGACGAGGGCGACGGTTTGTCCGGCCGGGACCTGCAGATCGACACCGTCAACGGCCAGTGTGCCCCCTTCGGCGCCACGCCCCGGATACCGAACCACCAGCCCTGCCACGCAGGCCACCGGCTCCGGGTCCGAAGTGTTCCCGGGGGCGGCCTTCTCCTGAGTCGAGGAACTGCCGTCGTTCCCACTCTGAGCAGCAGGCTCTGCCGACGACAAGCTCCACTGGTCCGGGAGGCGGGGAACCGCTGTCAGGAGGTCGGCGGTGTAGGCGTGTCGCGGTGTGGCATACAGCTGGCCGACCGGTGCCGATTCCACCACCTGCCCCTTGTGCAGCACCATGACGTGGTCGGCCAACTGTGCCACCAGGCCGAGGTCGTGGGTGATCACCAGGACCCCGACTCCCTGCTCGGTGGCCACCCGCCGCAGCAGGCTCGCGATCTCGGCCTGGACCGTGACATCCAGCGCGGTCGTCGGCTCATCGGCGACCAGTACGTCCGGCTCCAGCGCCAGGGCGATGGCAAGCATCACGCGCTGCTGCTGACCGCCGGAGAGCTGAAACGGGTAAGAGGCCAGCATCCGGGCCGGCTCCTTGAGGTCCACGGCCCGGAGGAGGTCTGCGGCCCGCTGAGCCGCCTGACGCCGGGAGACCCGGCGGTGGGCACGGATCGTCTCCACCAACTGGGTCCGCACGGTCAGTGCCGGGTGCAGCGCGGCGCCCGGCTCCTGGAACACCATCGCGGCGCGGTCGCCGCGGATCCGGCGCAGTTGTCGTGGGCTGGCCCCGAGCACCTCGATCCCGCCGACGTGCACCGAGCCGGTCGCCTCGGCGGTGCCCGGCAGGAGCCCCAGCAGGGTCAGGGCCAGCGTGCTCTTGCCAGACCCCGACTCCCCCACGACCGCGAGCACCTCCCCGGCCGCCAGGCTCAGATCAACCCCCGCCACCGCCCTGACCGGGTCGCCGGCTCCGGCGTAGCTCACCTGCAGGTCCCGCACCGTCAGCACATGCTGGGTGGGCCGCTCAATGGCAGCCGTGGCACTGGTCATGATGCCAGCGTATCAACTGTACGTTGAATATTGCCGAGGGTTCATCGGATTGTGGAAGTGTCGGTCACGTGGTCGCGGTGCCGCCGCGTACCCAGTCTCGGCGCACCGGAAGGGGACTGAAGCCGGCCGACCGGTAGGTGGCGACGGCCCCGACGTTGTCACTGGGAGTGGCCACTGTGATGCTGGAGGCCCCCGCGGACTGCAGCATGGCCGCGGCGGCCAGGCAACTTGCTCGTCCATAGCCCCGGCCCCGGTGCTCGGCGTCGGTGGCCAGCGGCTCGACGAGGCCGGGTCGCCCGCGGCCTGCAGACCACACCGTGATTGCCGCGACCGGGGTTCGGCTGGCATCAAAGGCCACCAGCGAGTGGGCCTGCTGGCCAGCCGGGGTGTCGGCCATCGCCTGCCAGTGGGCTGCCGAGAACCGGGACCCCTCGAAGCCGGACCGCAGCACTGAGGCGTAGGACTCCGCCCGCGATGGGTCGACCAACTCGAAGCGTAGACCCGGGTCGGGCACCGCCGCGGTGAGTTCGCGCCGCAGCGGCGTCCAGGCCTCATCTTGGTGCCACCCTCGCTCGCCCAGCGCCCGCTGGACGGCCGCACCCGCCGGGGCCTCCACGGCCGCCTGCCCGGCCGGTAGCACACCCCGGCCGGGATCATCCAGGTCGGTGGCAAGCTGCTGGGCAAGCCCTGGGTCCAGCCTCAGCTCCGGCGCGGTGGTGAGGCGCACCAGACCGGGCCCGTCCAACAGGCCGATGGCCACGACCCGGCCGTCGCGGTGCCAGGTGCGCAGCGCCGCTGCTGTCGCGTCGAGCCCGAACCGGCAGAACCAGCCCACGTCGCCGGGGTGCAGCTGAAACGGTTGGGCGTCGTCCTGCCAGTCCGCCAGGACCTGGGCCACCTGCCCCACTCCCCCGGGCTGCGGTGTCGCCACGTTGATCGTCATGGCACGATCTCAGCGCAACAGACCAGCAGATGCGACCGGTTTTCGCCCAGCTCACGGTCCGCTGGCCGCTCCCTCGGAGATGGCGCGGTACAGCACCCCGGACTCCCGAGCCGGGTACGGCAACGACAGCGCGGTGACCAGGAGCCGCCGGGAATTCAGGACCGGGGCCGGGATGGTGGCCAGGTCGTACTCGGCATATCCGCTGGCGCCCCACTTGCTGAGCCGGTGCTCCCAGTGAAAGAAATCGTAGAAGTCATAGCCCCGCAACGCCGCCACGGTGAAGTCGGTGTGCTCGATCCAGTCAGCGAAGACCTGGTGCAACCGGGGGTCGTCGGCAAAGGCCGAGTAGGCATACTTCCGGGCGAGCAGCTGAGGGGTGATCTGGCGCACCGAGCGGTCCCGGATCATCCCGGTCACCAGTCCGCCACCGACCCCGAACAGGGTGGCCGCCCGGGCCGGAGCGCCCAGGTACAGGGCCCGGGCGAGGTTGGCGTACCGCTGCCAGGTCGGGAAGGTGCGTCCGTACAGCGCCCGCATCGGTTGGCTCAGGCCGACGCCGACGTCCAGTACCAGGTGCGGCAAGCCCGCAGCGGCGGCCCGCCGGTTCGCGGTGGCCAGATCGGCATACGTGCTCTTGCCCGGGATGTGGAACGGGTGGTAGGTCAACGTCAGCGCCTCAGCGGCCCGCAGATCCACCAGCCCGGCCTCCAGCACCGCCTGGGAGTCACGGCCGGCGGTGAGGGCCAGCACGGTCAGCGGTGCGACCGAGATCCAGTTGCGGATCTGTTGCTGCAGCTCCACCCGGAAGATCTCGCCGGCCTGGGCGGTCGGCAACTCGCTGCGCTGGGCCATCGGGAAGAACCTCTCGTGGCGCACCTGGTCCGCCTCGATGATGAGGCGGCCATTGGCATACACCTGACCCACGTCGTCGTGCGGGGTGATCAGTCCCGGCAGCCAGCGGCCAAAGGGCGAGGCGTAGTCGGCATGTCCCAGCACCCAGTTCATCCGGGAGGCGCGCAGCCCACCGGCCAACTCGGCCAGGATCGCGGTGTGCGAGGCCAAGGCCACACCTGCGGGGCCCCGGTGCCAGTAGACGCTGCGGGTGGCCATCGGGTCGCCGTAGACGTCCAGGTCACCGCCGCGGCGCACCAGCACGACATACCGGCCGGAGAGCCAGGCCACGACCTCATCGACGGACTGACGGCTGACGGCCCGGTCCGGGCTGGAGGTGAGGGCTTGCAGGATGCGGGTGGCGACACGCTCCCGACCGGGCGGTCCACTCTCATCAAAGGCGTGCCCCAGGACCAGCACCCCGTGGGCACCAGCGGCGGCCGTGCGGTACTCGACCAGGGGGTCGAGCTGGACCTGCCAGGGGCCGAAGGGATGTCGGGACCAGTCCTCCCCCGGTGCGTAGTCCACCCCCGGCCGGGTCAGCAGGAAGCCTTTGGCGAAGTGGTTCTTGTAGCCCCACACCTTGTATCCGGGCAGCAGCAGACGCTCGCGGGCCGCCATCTGGGACAGGGCCCTGACACGGTCCTCCTCCGGTGCCGGGCGTTGCCGGGTCCGGTGCATGGGCTCTCCTCCCTGGCTCCAGTTCCCGCGACACCCTATCGGGCGGCCCGGTCGCCAGGTGAGCACCCCGGACCGATGGCCTGGCGGGCCCGTCGGTGCCCGCTGCCGCGTTAGAGTGACCGACCGTGACAGAAGCCCGTCCCGGCCAGCAACCCAGCCCGTGGCCGGCACTGTGGGCGCTGGTCATCGGCTTCTTCATGATCCTGGTCGACTCGACCATCGTCGCGGTCGCGATCCCGACCCTGATGGAGACCTTCACCACCGACGTGAACGGGGTGCTGTGGGTCACCTCCGCCTACCTGCTGGCGTATGCCGTGCCGCTGCTGATCACCGGGCGGCTCGGCGACCGTCTGGGCCCGCGCCCGGTCTACCTCACCGGACTAGCCGTCTTCACGGTCGCATCGCTGTGGTGCGGACTGTCCGGAGAGCTGGCCTGGGGACTCGGTGGGCTGGTCGCTGCCCGGGTGGTGCAGGGACTGGGCGCCTCGATGATGACCCCGCAGACCATGACGGTGATCACCCGCACCTTCCCGGCCGAACGACGCGGTACCGCGATGGCCCTGTGGGGTGCCACCGCCGGGATCGCCACCCTGGCCGGGCCGTTGCTCGGGGGCGTGCTGCTGGACAGCCTCGGGTGGGAGTGGATCTTTTTCGTCAACCTGCCGGTGGGGGCCATCGGCTGGGTGCTGGCCTGGCGGCTGGTGCCGAGGTTGGCGACCCACAGCCACCGCTTCGACGTGCTCGGGGTGGTGTTGAGTGCGGTCGGTGTGTTCTGTGTGGTCTTCGGCCTTCAGGAGGGGCAGACCTACGATTGGGGGCAGATCCACGGCTGGCTCTCGGTGCCGCTGGTCATCGGCACCGGCGTGGCGGTGCTCGCGGTCTTCATCTGGTGGCAGAGCCGCCAGCGCGGCGAGCCGCTGGTGCCGCTGCGGTTGTTCGCTGACCGGAACTTCTCGCTGGCGAACCTGGCCATCACCACGGTGGGTCTGAGCATCACCTCGATGATCTTCCCGTTCTACATCTGGGCGCAGTCGGTGCGGGGCCTCTCCCCCACCCAGGCGGCCCTGGTGATGGCCCCCTCCTCGATCCTGTCCTTCCTGCTGGCCCGGCCCGCCGGACTGCTCACCGACCGGGTGCACCCACGCGTCCTGGTGGGTGCCGGCACCCTGTCGCTCGCGGGCGGGTTGTGGCTGATGACCCAGGCGATGACCCCGACCGCTCCGTTGTGGCACGCCCTGCTGGCCGCCGGGGTGCTCGGTGTGGCCAATCCGCTGATCTGGGGCCCGCTGTCGACCACCGCCACACGCAACCTGCCGATGGCCGACGCCGGCGCCGGGGCGGGTGTCTACAACACCACGCGACAACTCGGAGCGGTGTTGGGCAGTGCCGCGATCGCCGTGCTGATGCAGGCGCGGATCGCTGCCCACCTGCAGACTTCCGGTGCCGGCCCCGCACCGGGCACCGCCACCACCGAGCAGGTGCCGCCCTGGGTGGCTGACGGGCTAGCCCGGGCGATGGCCGAGTCGCTGTACCTGCCGATGATGGTCATCCTGCTCGGCACGCTGACCGCGTTGTTCTTCCAACGCCCCCGGCACCTGGCCGGTCCCTGACCCGCGCACCAGCGAGGGCGGACCGGCGGGGCCGACGGGGCGTTGAGCCAACGGCTACCGTATGCGGCGTGCCTGGCCTCACCTCCACCGTCACCGACACCGCCCTACTCTTCGAGGGCGGCGGGATGCGGGCCAGCTACACCTCCGGTGTGGTGGTGGCGTTGCTGCAGGCAGGGATCCACCTGGACTGGGTTGGCGGGATCTCTGCCGGGTCCAGCAACGCGGTGAATTACCTGTCTCGGGACGTGGCCCGTGCCCGGCACTCCTTCACCGACTTCGCGGCTGACCCGAAGTTCGGCAACATGCGCACCTTCGTCCGCGGTGAGGGGCTGTTCAACGCGCGCTACATCTACCAGGAGGCCGGTCTTCCCGGGCAGGCGCTGGCCTTCGACTGGGACGCCTTCGTGGCCAATCCGGCGACGGTGCGGATCGGCGCGCTGAACGCCGTGACCGGCCAACAGGTGCACTGGGGCCGTGAGGACATGCCCACCCTGACGGACCTGATGGTGCGGGTGCAGGCCTCCTCCACCATGCCGGTCCTGATGCCGCCGGTCACCATCGACGGCGAGGTCTACGTCGATGGAGCCCTGGGCCCGGCCGGTGGCATCCCGTTAGACGCCGCCCGCTCGGACGGGTACCGCAAGTTCCTGGCGGTCCTCACCCGGGAACGCAGCTACCGCAAGCCACCGCAGGGCGGTGGGTGGTACTTCCGCCGGCACTTCCGGCGTTATCCCGCCGTGGTGGAGGCGTTGATGGCCCGCCCGGCTCGCTACAACCAAACCCGGGAGGAGCTCTTCGACCTGCAGCGCTCCGGCCAGGCCTACCTCTTCATCCCCGAGCAGATGCCGGTGGGCAACGGGGAACGGTACGTGGGGCGGCTGAACGCCAGTCATGAGGCCGGCCTGGCGCAAGCCCGTCGGGAACTGCCGGCGATCCGCGACTTCCTGGGGGTGACCTGACCGGTGGCTGCCCCGGGCCGTGCCGGCCTGCTGATCACCGCCTTGCTGGCCTCGCTGGCGATGATCGGGCCGTTCACCATCGACACGGTCTTTCCCGGGTTCGCCGCGATGGGGCGGGACTTCGGCGTCGGCGATGCCGCGATGCAGCAGGTCACCAGCGTCTACCTGATCTCCTTCGCGGTGATGAGCGTGCTGCACGGGCCCATCTCGGACGCATTGGGTCGCAAGCCGGTGATGCTGGGCGGGCTGAGCATTTACGTGCTGGCCACCATCGGCTCTGCCCTGTCCGGGTCCCTGGCGATGTTGCTGGTCTGCCGCGCGATCCAGGGGGCCTCTGCCGGAGCCGCCACCATCATCAGCCGCGCGGTCATCCGGGACCTGTACAGCGGCCCGGAGGCGCACCGGCTGATGAGCCAGGTGATGATGATCTTCAGCATCGCCCCCGCCATCGCCCCGGTGGCCGGTGGTCTGCTGCTGGCGTGGGGGCCGTGGCCGTTGATCTTCTGGGCGATCGCCGGCTACGGCGTGGCCATCGCGGTGACCACCGCGTTGTTCCTGCCGGAGACCCTGCCGGTGGCCGACCGGCAGCCCCTGCAGCTGCGGTCCGTGCTCACCTCGATCCTGGAGGTGGGCCGGCACGCCGCGTTCGCCCGGCTGGCGCTGGCCACCACGTTCGTCTTCGCCGCCCAGTTCGTCTATATCGTCTCGGCACCGATCATCGTCGTCGACCTGCTCGGCAAGGGTGAGCAGGACTTCTGGTTGCTCTTCGTGCCGCTGATCTCCGGCATGGTGATCGGTGCCTGGCTCTCCGGTCGGCTGGCCGGGCGCATCGACACGTTACGGCTGGTGGATCGGGCGATCGCCGGTGCCCTGGTGGCTGCCGGCATCAACCTCACCCTGATGGTCGCGCTCCCCCGGCTGCCGTATGCCGTGCTAGGGCCGGCCCTGATCGCACTGTCGGTGGCCATCGCCTTCCCGGTGCTGCAGCTGGCCATGCTGGACCTCTTCCCGCACCACCGTGGCGCAGCCGCCTCGTTGGCCACCTTCGCCACCCTGGTCTTCAATGCCCTGCTCGCCGGGGTCATCTCCCCGCTGGTGACCACCTCGCTGACGGTGCTGGCGCTGTCCAGCACCCTGTTCGGTCTGGTCGGTACGCTGTTCTGGTTGGTGCACCGACATCTGGAAGGTCGCTGATGGGCCGGACTGGTTGGACCCTGCTGGTGGGGCTGCTGGTGCTGCTGCTGGCCTGGTGGGGGTTGCGGGTGCTGTGGTGGCGGATGAACTATCTGGTGCCGGCCTTCGGCCTAGGCGTCGTGGCCGGCGTGGCCCTCACCCTCTGGTTGGTGCGCCCCCGCCGGTAAGGACGCCGGGGCACGCCGTTGCGCACTCGCCGAGGCCACCGCGCACGCTAGGTTGGCCACCATGTATCCCACGCTCGGCGACCTCCTGGGGAGGGACCTGCCGATCGGCACCCACGAGTTCTTCGTCGGGCTCGGGGTGGCCCTGGCGTTGCTGGCGCTGGGGCTCCGGTTGCTGCGCACCGGAGCCGGTCGGGACGAGCGGATGGTCTGGATCGTGGTGGGGGCCCTGCTGGGTGGGGCCGTTTGGATGCGGTTGGGCACCTGGGTGCAGACTTTCGAGCTGCGCGACAACGCCACGCTGGCCGAGCAGTGGCTGTACGGCAACCGCAGCATCATGGGTGGGCTGCTGGGGGCCTGGCTCGGGGTGCACGTGGCCAAACGCCTGACCGGGTACCGGACCCGCACCGGCGACCTGTTCGCCCCGGCCGTCGCCCTCGGGATGGCCGTGGGCCGCTGGGGGTGCCACCTCACCGAGCTACCGGGCACGCCCAACCCGCTGGGGTGGGGTCCGGTGCTCGATGCCGAGACCGCCCAGCGACTCGGCGGTGTGCCCGGGGTGTCGCTGCACGCCAGCCTGCTCTACGAGTCGGCCTTCCACCTGGTCGCACTGGTGCTGATCTGCTGGAGCCTGTGGCGCCGCCGCCTTCCGCAAGGAGAAACCTTCGTGCTCTATATCGCCGGTTATGCGTTGTTCCGGTTCGCCGTGGAGTTCGTCCGGGGCAACGAGGTGGTCTGGTGGGGCCTGACCCGTCCCCAGTGGGTGCTGCTGGCGGTGATCCCGGTGATCCTGCTGCGGATCGCCTGGCAGGTCCGCCACGGGGTGTATGCCCGCCCACCGGTGGCACCGGCTCCCCCGGCGTCCCTGGCCGGCGCGGTGGAGCCCGGTGCGGTGACGGCGCCCTCGCCGTCGGGTCAGGTGGCTCGGTGAGCCCCCGCGTCGGCCCGGGCGCGGCCCTGCGGGACTTCCGCGTGCACCGCTATGTCAATGCCTTCTGCCCCCGGTGCCATGAGGAGGACCCGGACCGGCCGTTGGCGCAGGTGCGGCGGCTGTCCGGCTGGCTCGCCGAGCGGGACGGGCAGGTCTTCCTGGAGCGCGGCTGCCCGGACCACGGCTTCATCCGCACCC
>CAYVEH010000023.1:0-22076 GCA_964450585.1 uncultured Ornithinimicrobium sp. | reverse complement strand
GATCGAGGCGATGGCCGCCACCCAGGGGCACACCCAGAGCCTGCACACCAACGCCTTCGACGAGGCGATCGCGCTGCCCACGGACTTCTCCGCCCGGATCGCGCGCAACACCCAGCTGCTGCTGCAGCAGGAGACCGGCACCACCGACATCATCGACCCCTGGGGCGGCTCCTACTACGTGGAGCGGCTCACCCACGACCTGGCGGCCCGGGCCTGGGCCCACATCCAGGAGGTGGAGGCCGCCGGCGGGATGACCCGGGCGATCGAGGAGGGGCTGCCCAAGATGCGGATCGAGGAGGCGGCCGCCCGCACCCAGGCGCGGATCGACTCCGGGCAGCAGGCGGTCGTCGGTGTCAACACCTTCCAGGTGGCCGACGAGGAGCCCTTCGAGGTGCTCAAGGTGGACAACGATGCCGTGTATGCCGCACAGCTGGCCAAGCTGGAGCGGTTGCGAGCCGAACGCGACCAGGATCAGGTGGAGGCCAGCCTGCACGCGCTGCGGGCCAGCGCCGAGCAGGGCGGTAGCAGGGACTCCCTGGAGGGCAACCTGCTGGCGCTGTCGGTCGACGCGGCCCGGGCCAAGGCCACCGTCGGGGAGATCTCCCAGGCGCTGGAGCAGGCCTTTGGTCGGCACCGGGCGGTGATCCGTACCATCTCGGGGGTGTATCGCCAGGAGGCCGGGGGCGCCGGCAACGTGGAGCAGGTGGTGGCCGCGACCCGGCAGTTCGAGGCCGCTGAGGGCCGCCGGCCGCGGGTGCTGGTGGCCAAGATGGGCCAGGACGGCCACGACCGGGGGCAGAAGGTCATCGTCACCGCCTTCGCCGACATGGGCTTCGATGTCGATGTGGGGCCGCTGTTCTCCACTCCGGAGGAGGTGGCCCAGCAGGCGGTCGACGCGGACGTCCACGTGGTCGGCGTCTCCTCCCTGGCGGCGGGCCACCTGACCCTGGTCCCGGCGCTGCGGCAGGCCCTGGCTGACCTGGGCCGGGAGGACATCATGGTCGTCGTCGGTGGGGTGATCCCACCCGATGATGTGGCCACCCTGCGCGAGATGGGCGCGGCCGAGGTGTTCCTGCCGGGCACCGTGATCGCTGACAGCGCCCTGTCGCTGCTGGAGCGGCTGCGGGCGGCCCTGGGGCATCACCGGGAGGATGCCCAGGCCTCGACGGAGGCGACCGACCCCGCAGGCACCGATGGCTCCTGACCCGGCGGAGCTGGCCGCCGGAGTGCTGGCCGGCAACCGGTCAGCCTTGGCCCGGGCCATCACCCTGGTGGAGTCCAGCAAGCCCGACCACCGGGACGCGGCCCGGGAGCTGCTGGCCACCCTCACCCCGCACGCCGGCGGTGCGGTCCGGGTCGGCATCTCCGGGGTGCCCGGCGTGGGCAAGTCCACCTTCATCGAGGCACTGGGCAGCTGGCTGATCGAGCAGGGCCAGCGGGTCGGGGTCCTGGCGGTGGACCCCTCCAGCGTGCGCACCGGGGGCTCGGTGCTGGGTGACAAGACCCGGATGGCACGGCTGGCCGCCAGTCCGGCGGCCTACATCCGCCCCTCCCCGAGTGCCGGGACCTTGGGTGGGGTGGCCCGGGCCACCGCCCAGTCGATCACCGTGTTGGAGGCGGCCGGTTTTGACGTGGTGCTGGTCGAGACCGTCGGGGTAGGCCAGTCGGAGGTGACGGTCGCCGGGATGGTGGACACCTTCCTGTTCCTGACCATCGCGCGCACCGGCGACCAGTTGCAGGGCATCAAGAAGGGCATCCTGGAGCTGGCCGATGTCGTAGCAGTGAACAAGGCTGACGGCGACCGGGTGCGGGAGGCGGAGGTGACGGCCAAGGACCTGGCCGGCACCCTGCGCCTGGTCTATGCCGGCACCCAGTCGTGGGTGCCGCCGGTGTTGACCTGTTCGGCGGTGGAGCACACCGGCATCGAGAAGGTCTGGCAGCGGGTGCTGCGCCACCGGGCGTTCCTGGGAGCCCGTGGGCTGGCCGCCAAGCGGGCCGAGCAGCAGCTGGAGTTCACCTGGGCGCTGGTGCGCGCCGAGCTCGACGCGCGGCTGGCCGCCGACGAGCAGGTCAAACAGGTGCGCTCGGCGATCCGCGAGCAGGTGATCGCCGGGGAGCTGACCGCAGTGGCCGCCGCGGACCTGATCCTGCAGGCTTACGACCACGGCTGAGCGGATGCGCCCAGCGGGGTCGACGCGAGACCGCGCACCTGCGGTAACCTGACCACATGCGCTGCACGATGCCGACGGCACTCCTTATGCAGCCGCGCTGAGCAGGACACGAGCCAGCGCGGCTGACCCCTCCTGGGTGAGGGGCTTTTTTGTGTCACCAGCCGGGAGCAGCAGCACGCATCACACGATGAGGACGAGATGACTGACAGCACGAGCGAGACCACGGCCGGCGACCCCGCTGCGGAGACCCCGCACCGCTACACCGCGGCGCTGGCCAACCAGATCGAGGACGCCTGGCAGCAGCGCTGGGAGGACGAGGGCACGTTCCACTCGGCGAACCCGGCCGGCCCCTGGGCGGAGCCGGACGACCCACGGCTGGGTCGCGGTCACGTCATGGTGATGGACATGTTTCCCTACCCGTCCGGCTCCGGGTTGCACGTGGGGCACCCGCTGGGGTTCATCGCCACTGACGTGTTCAGCCGCTATCAGCGCACCACCGGCAAGAACGTGTTGCACACCATGGGTTTCGATGCCTTCGGGTTGCCGGCCGAACAGTATGCCGTGCAGACCGGCCAGCACCCCCGGACCACCACCGAGGCCAACATGGTCACCTACCGGCGGCAGCTGCGCTCCCTGGGCATGGGGCATGAACGGCGTCGCTCCATCGAGACGATCGACCCGGACTACTACCGGTGGACGCAGTGGATCTTCCTGCAGATCTACAACAGCTGGTACGACCCCGCCGCCGTCCGCGCCGACGGACAGACCGGGGCCGCCCGCCCGGTCAGCGAGCTGGTCGCCCAGTTCGAGTCCGGTCAGCGGCGCACCCCCAGCGGCCAGCCCTGGGCCCAGCTGACACCGGCTGAGCGGGCCACCATCCTGGCCGACTACCGCCTGGCCTACGTCTCCTCGGCCCCGGTCAACTGGTGCCCCGGCCTGGGCACCGTGCTGTCGAACGAGGAGGTCACCAACGAGGGCAAGTCCGAGCGAGGCGACTTCCCGGTCTTCAAACGGAACCTGAGCCAGTGGAAGATGCGGATCACCGCCTACGCCGACCGGCTGATCGACGACCTGGACCGGCTGGACTGGCCGGAGCAGATCAAGATCCAGCAACGCAACTGGATCGGTCGCAGCCAGGGTGCCAACGTCTCCTTCCCAGTGGTCGGCCACGACGAGCCGGTCACCGTCTTCACCACCCGACCGGACACCATCTTCGGTGCCACCTTCATGGTGCTGGCCCCGGAGCACCCGCTGCTGGAGCACATCGTCCCCCAGTCCCACCGGGGTGAGGTCACGGCATACCAGCGTGCGGCCTCCACCAAGTCCGACCTGGAGCGGCAGGCCGACACCCGGGCCAAGACCGGGGTGTTCACCGGCGCCCACGCCATCAACCCGGCCACCGGCGCCCAGATCCCGATCTGGATCGCCGACTACGTCCTGATGGGCTACGGCACCGGCGCCATCATGGCCGTCCCCGGTCAGGACGAGCGCGACTGGGCCTTCGCCCGGGTCTACGACCTGCCGATCCTGCGCACCGTGCAGCCGGCCGAGGGTCACCCGGAGGATGAGGCGTTCACCGGTGAGGGACCGGCGATCAACTCCGCCAACGAGGAGGTCAGCCTGAACGGGCTGCCGATCGAGGAGGCCAAGACCGCCATCATCGAGTGGCTGGCCAGCAAGGGCCTGGGCGAGGGCACCGTCACCTACCGGCTGCGGGACTGGCTGTTCAGCCGGCAACGGTACTGGGGAGAGCCGTTCCCGATCGTCTGGGACGAGGACGGGGTGGCCCACCCGCTGCCGGAGGACCAGTTGCCGCTGACCCTGCCGGACGTGCCGGACTACAGTCCCCGCACCTACGACCCGCAGGATGCCGAGTCGATGCCGGAGGCCCCGTTGGCCCGGGCCACCGAGTGGGTGGAGGTCGAGCTGGACCTGGGGGAGGGCCCCAAGCGGTACCGGCGGGACACCAACACCATGCCGAACTGGGCCGGGTCGTGCTGGTACTACCTGCGGTACCTGGACCCGGAGAACACCACCGCGGTGGTCGACCCCGAGGTCGAGGCCTACTGGATCGGGCCACGTGACCAGCCGGTCCCCGGAGCCCCGGAGGGTGCTCGGGACGTCGGCGGCGTCGACCTGTACATCGGCGGCGCCGAGCATGCCGTGCTGCATCTGCTGTACGCCCGGTTCTGGCACAAGATCCTGCACGACCTGGGCTTTGTCAGCAGCGAGGAGCCCTTCCGGCGGCTGATCAACCAGGGCATGATCGAGGCCTATGTCTACCGTGACCACCGGGGGCAGCCGGTCCCGGCCGAGGAGGTCGAGGAGGTCATCGCAGAGACGGGTGAGCCGACCTACACCTGGAACGGCCAGCCGGTCGTCAAGGAGCACGGCAAGATGGGCAAGTCGCTGAAGAACGTGGTGACCCCGGACGAGATGCGCTCCCAGTACGGCTCGGACACCTTCCGGGTCTACGAGATGTCGATGGGCCCGCTGGAGCAGTACCGCCCCTGGGAGACCCGCGCCGTCGTGGGGTCCCAACGGTTCCTGCAGCGGCTGTGGCGCAACGTCGTCGACGAGGAGACCGGTGCGGTCACCGTCACCGACACCGAGCTGGACGAGGCGACCGCCCGCCTGTTGGCGCGCACCATCGACGGGGTGCGCACCGACTTCGAGCACCTGCGGGTCAACACGGCAGTGGCCAAGATGATCGAGTTCAACAACCACCTGACCAAGCTGCACCCGGTGCCCCGCGCCGCAGTGGAGCCGCTGGTGCAGATGGTCGCGCCGGTGGCCCCGCACCTGGGCGAGGAGCTGTGGTCGCGGTTGGGCCATGCCGAGTCGCTGGCCTACGAACCCTTCCCCGAGGCCGACCCGGCCCTGCTGATCGAGGAGACGGTGACCTGTGTCATCCAGGTCAAGGGAAAGGTCCGGGACCGCATCGAGGTCGCCCCCGACATCAGCGAGGACGATTTGCGGGAGCGGGCCCTGGGTACCGAACGGATCCGGGAGCTGATCGGTGAGGCTGAGCCGCGCACGGTGATCGTGCGCGCCCCCAAGCTGGTCAACGTCGTCCCCGCCTGAGCGCACACCCCGCGACACCCGGACGAGCCGATCGAGGTGACCGCGCCGACCACCCTGGGTTGGGCCATACCGCTGTCTGTGCCCAACCCGCGAAGCCTGGGAGACTTGTCTCGTGCCCACTGCCGTGCTGACCGACACGACGGCCTGCCTCCCACCGGAGCAGGCCGCCGACGCCGGCGTGTGGCTCATCCCACTGCACGTCCAGGTGGGCCGACGCACCCTGGCTGAGGGGGTGGAGATCACTACCCAGGAGGTCGTCGACCTGCTCCGGGAGGGGAAGCAGCGGGTGGGCACCTCCCGGCCCGCGCCGGGGGAGTTCGTCGAACGGTTCCGGCAGGTGGCCAGGGCTACCGGCGCCGACTCCCTCGTGGCGGTGCTGATCTCCTCCGCGATCTCCGGCACCGTGGAGGCCGCACAACTGGCCGCCCAGGCGGTGCGGGAGGAGGTGACGGTCGAGGTGGTGGACTCCCGCATCCTGGGCATGGGGATGGGGTATGCCGCGGTGTCGGCGGCCGCGCTCGCGGCCACCGGGGCGTCGCGGGCCGAGGTCGCCGAGGTGGCCCGCACCCAGTGTGCTGCGGCGGTGACCTACTTCTATGTGGACACCCTGGAGCACCTGCGTCGTGGTGGGCGGGTCGGCACCGCGCAGGCGCTGGTGGGTTCGGCCCTGGCGATCAAGCCGCTGCTGACGCTCACCGACGGTGAGGTGCGCCTGGCCGAGCGGGTGCGGACCCGCGCCAGGGCCCTGGCCCGGCTGGAGGAGAAGTGCCTGGAGGCAGTGATTGAGCTGCCGTCCGAGCAGGGCCTGGATCTTGCTGTGCACCACCTGGGGTGGGCCGAGCAGGCGCAGGGGCTGGCGGACCGGCTACGGGAGGCCGTGCCGGACCGCGGACGGATCGACCTGGTCGAACTCGGTGCGGTGGCCGGGGTGCACACCGGCCCGGGCACGCTGGCCGTCTCAGTGGCACCGCACCCCTAGCGGGCGGTTATCGGCCGGTCGGGCTTCCACAGCCAGCAGCTGGTGACGGCCGGCATCCACAGCCGCGTCCTGGCCGGTGCGCCCGACCTGGAGGGCGTCCTACGTTCCAGGGCATGGCGGAGCAGCAGGATCGACTGGCGGCGCTGCTGGAACGGGCCACCCAGCAACGTCGTGCTGGGGCAGCTCCGGCGGGGGAAGCGGAGTCTGACCTGGTCGATCAGCCTGCTGATGGGGGCGGTGACCGCCCCGGCGAGGAGGTCACCGGAGGGCAGTGGTTGCCCCCTGACCCCGGGCGGCACCGACCGGCCCCGGCCGGGCCGCGCCTGCTGACGCTGCCGGCTGCGCTGCGGACCGCGGATCTGCAGGTGCGTCCGGTCGCGGTCGTCGCGGTGATCCTGGTGACCCTGATCGCTGCGGCGATCTTCGGGGTGCGCTGGTGGCGTGCCGAGCAGGGGAGCACGCCGGTCCCGGTGGCTCCGGTGGCGGCTGAGCCGTCACCGGAGGCACCGGCCCCCGTCCCGGACGCGGCCCACCCATCGGAAGGCCCGGGCGCTATCCCCTCGGTGGAGCCGTCGGTCTCGGGGGCCGGCTCCACCGCAGCGCCGGTCGAGGCGTCCGCCGATGTGATCGTCCACGTGGCCGGTGAGGTGCACCAGCCAGGCGTGGTGACCGTGCCCGCTGGGTCGCGGGTGCGCGACGCCGTCGACGCGGCTGGTGGGTTGACCTCGGAGGCCGACACCAGCCGGATCAACCTGGCGCGGCCGGTCACCGACGGGGAGCGGATCTGGCTGCCGCATCCCGGGCAGGAGGTGCCGCCGCTGTCCGAGCCTGCCACCCCCGCCCCGGGCGGGCCGCTGGGTCAGGGTGTCGATCCAGCCGCAGAGCCACCGGCCAGGGAGCCGATCAACATCAACACCGCTGACCAGGCAGTGTTGGAGGAGTTGCCCGGGGTCGGGCCGGTGACGGCTGGCGCCATCGTGCAGTGGCGCACCGACCACGGCGGTTTCAGCACCCCCGATGAGCTCCTAGAGGTCAGCGGTATCGGTGAGGCGACCCTGGAGAAGCTGCGGCCCCACGTCACGCTGTGAGTGCCCCCGGGTCGGTGCCTGGGCCGGTCACGGTGAGTCGGCCCGGCTGCCGGGGGGCGACGCGCCTCGACCTGCGGTTGTTGCTGCCGGCGCTGGTGGCGTGGGCCTTTCTGGTGCTGCTCATCGTGCACCCAGCCCGCACCCAGTTGGTGGTCGCCCTGGGCTGCCTGACCGCCGCGGTGGTCCTGCTGTGGTGGCGTCGGCGCCGCCGACGGCACCCGACCAGACGGGCAGCCGGAAGCCTGCTGACGCTGCTGGCCCTCAGCCTGACCGCGACCTGCCTGGTGCTGCTCGCCGGTGCGGCGCACCGGGCCACCGATGAGGCGGGGCCGGTGCCACGGTGGGCCTCCCAGCGCGCCGTGGTCACCCTCACTGGCACCGTGCTCACCGAGCCGCGCCTGATCGACCGCGGCGATGAACGTCCCGATCTGGTGGTCCTCGAGTTGGAGGTGCACCGCATCCAGGGCCGCGGGCACACCAGCCGCGTCAGCACGCCCGTCGTGGTCTTCGCCGACCAGACCTGGCAGCACGTGCCCTGGCGCGCCACGGTGAGCACCCGTGCCCGGCTGGGTCCACCCGAACCGGGCGCTGCGGCCATCGCCGTCGCCGCGCCGCTGGACCCACCCACCGTCGCCAGCACCCCCGGGCTGGTGCTGGAGGCTGCCGAGCACGTCCGCAACCGGCTGCGCGCTGCCGTGGACCCGTTGCCGGTCGACGCGCGGGCGCTGATCCCAGGGCTGGTCATCGGCGACACCTCACTGACCCCGGCGGACCTGCGCGAGGCGATGACAGCCACGGGCATGTCGCACCTCAGTGCCGTCTCCGGCAGCAATGTCGCGATCGTGTTGGGCGCGGCGGTCCTGGTGTGCGGCTGGCTCGGGGTGCCGCGCCGTTGCCGACCGGCCGTCGCGCTGGTGTGTCTGGTCGGTTTCGTGCTGCTGTGCCGACCAGAGCCGAGTGTGTTGCGGGCCGGGGCGATGGGCGTGGTGGGTCTCATCGGGCTCAGCACCTCCCGCCGGGCCGCCAGCCTGCCCGCGCTGGCGACAGCGGTGCTGGTGCTGCTGTGTTGGGACCCGTGGCTGGCGCGCTCCTACGGTTTCGCCCTCTCCACCCTGGCCACTCTCGGCCTGGTCGTCTTCGCCCGCCCCTGGGGCGATGCCATCGCCGGCCACCTGCCGCGCCGACTGTCCCTGCTGGGCGACGCGATCGCCATCCCGCTGGCTGCACAGGTCGTCTGTGCTCCGGTCATCGTGCTCCTGCAGGGCACGGTGAGCACCGTCGCGGTGCTGACCAACCTGTTGGCAGCGCCGTTGGTGGCGCCCACCACGATCGCCGGCATCGGCGCCGCCCTGGCCGGCACCCTCTGGCTGCCGCTGGGGGTGCTGCTGGCCTGGGTCGCGGCGCTGCCGGCCTGGCTGATCGGGGCGGTGGCGCGCTGGGGGCAGACCGTGCCGTGGGGCACCATCGGCTGGGTCGACGGAGTGGGCGGTGCCTGGCTGCTGACCACGGTGACCGTTGCGGTGCTCGCCGCCGGCCCGTGGCTGCGTTGGCAGGCACGGCGTCGTCCCCGCACCGCCGGCGCGGCGCTGCTGCTGGCGCTGGCGCTGGTGTGGCCGACACCGGGTCGGCATGGCTGGCCACCCGATCAGTGGGTGGTGGCCGGGTGCGACGTGGGCCAGGGCGATGCCTTCCTGGTGTCCACCGGGCCCGGGCGCGTGGTGGTCATCGACACCGGGCCGGACCCGCAACGGTTGACCGCCTGCCTGGAGCAGCTGGCGGTGCAGCAGGTGGAGGCGTTGGTGCTCAGCCACTTCCACGCTGACCACGTGGGTGGCTTGGCGGCCGTGCTCGGCCAGTACCCGGTGGGCGCCGCCTACGTCACGCCGGTGCGTGACCCACCGGCCGAGGCGGCCGTGGTGCTGGGCCAGCTGGCGAAGGCACAGGTCCCCACGTATGCCGTCACCTCCGGCGACCACCTGGTCTGGGGCGCCGACGGTCAGGTCCGCGCCAGCGTCGTCTGGCCGCCGGCTGCCAGTGCCGGCGGGTTGGCCCTGGGCGCGAACGACGCCAGCGTGGTGCTGGATCTCACCGTGGCACCAGCGGGGGCGAGGGGCCAGCAGGAGCCTGCGGACGGTATCCGCCTGCTGTTCACCGGAGACATTGAACCGACTGCGGCACGTGGGGTGCGCCGGGCGCTGGCCGGGGCCCAGTTCGATGTGTTGAAGGTGGCGCACCACGGCAGCGCAGCCCAGGACGAGGCGCTGGTCACCGGGGTGCGGGCGAGGGTGGCACTGATCGGGGTGGGGGAGGACAACACCTTCGGTCACCCGAGCCGCACCGTCCTGTCGCTGCTGGCCCGGACCGGCACCGTGGTGCTGCGCACCGACCGGGACGGCACGTATGCCGTGGTCGGGACCGAGACGGGGTTGGGCATCGTGCGCGAGCGGCGGTCCTCACCCCTGCGGCCAGCCGGGTCACGCCCCGGTGACTGAGCTGATCTGTGCCGCCGGTGCGCCCACCGACCGGTGGGACCGGGGCTGCTCAGGGGTCAGCGCCCGGGCCCGTCCTCGCTGCCCGGTGCGGTGATGCGACGGAGCTCGGCGAGATGGGACTCCAGGGCCCGGCGGCCGGTCTCCGTCAGCGACAGCCAGGTGTGGGAGCGGCCGCCGTGCGCTTGCTTGCTCGTCGTCACGTAGCCGGCCTCGACGAGCACCCGCACGTGCTTGCTCACCACGTAGTCACTGACCTGCAGCGTCTCCTGCGCGGTGGCGAAGGACAGGGCCTCCACGCCGCCCAGCAGACTGCAGATCTGCAGTCGGTGCCGGGCATGGATGACGCTGTCGAACTGGGGGACGGCCTGGGTCACGCGGCCGACTCCGCACGGTGTGGCGGCAGCTCCCCGCGGCGCAGGCGCGCGTCGGTGCGCTGCTCCAGGAGGTAGGTGAGCGTGAACCCGGCCCCGGCTCCGGCGAGGAAGGCCCAGGGAAGGTCCAGCAGTGCCTGGGCTGCCATGCAGAGCACGAGGAGGCCGATCAGGGCCAGGGACGGTGCGGTCCAGTCACGCTGGTAACGGTCCACCGAGGCGCCGGTGCTGTGCCGCAGCAACCACAACAGCGCGGTGGGGGCGGAGGCGACGCTGACGGCCACCAGCATGGTGCCGGTGGTGCCGCTGCCGAACGGGAAGTTGCCGAAGGTCATCCCCACGCCGATGAAGATCATCGCCACGACCACACCGGAGAGCGTCTTGTACCACCACGGCGTCACGAGGCGCTGGGCGAGCCTGACCCGTGCGCCGTCCAACTCCTCGAGCATCTCGGCCGCGTCCTGCCGGTTGGGCTCGACCGCTCCATCACTTGCCATGGCGGCAAGCGTAGAGCTCGCTTGCCGCTATGGCAAGTGCAGGGCCGCGAGCCTCATGTCCCGAGGCAGTCGCTGACCAGCCGGGGCAGGACGTCCTGCAGCAGGCCGTCGATGCGCAGCGCCGCCCACTGATCACCGCGGGTGGGCCAGCGGGTCACCACCGCGACCGGGATGCCCAAGGCATGAGCCCGCTTGACGAAGCGCAGCCCACTCATCACCTGCAGGGAGGACCCGAGCACCAGGAGCGCGTCGGCCGACTCTACTGCTGCGTAGGCACGCTGCACCAACGGCGCAGCCACTGAGCCACCGAAGAAGACGACATCCGGCTTCAGCAGGTCGGACCCGCAGACCCGGCACCCCACCATCAGGAAGTCGGTGAACTCCTGGGCGGCGAGCACGACGTCGCCGTCCGGTCGGATCTGGTCACTGGTCGCGGTGAAATCGGGATTGGCCGTCGCGATCCACCGGTGCACCTCCCCGCGGGTGAACCGCTCCGTGCAGTTCAGGCAGACGATCTCGTGCAGCGTGCCGTGCAACTCGATGACGTCGCGAGAGCCAGCCGCCTGGTGCAGACCGTCCACGTTCTGGGTGATCACCTCCTCGACCTGGCCCCCGTGCTGCAGAGCGGCCACGGCGCGGTGCGCGTCGTTCGGTCCCGCCGCCTGGAACCTGGACCAGCCGACATAACTGCGTGCCCAATATCGGCGGCGGTTCTCCGTCGAACCCAGGAACTCCGCATACTGCATCGGCTGGACGCGCCGGCTGCCGTCCGGCCCGCGGTAGTCGGGGATGCCGCTGGCCGTGGACATGCCGGCGCCGGTCAACACGGTCACCCCACCGGCGGCGACCAGGTCGCGCAGCCGGCAGTAGCTGTCCTCGTCCACCGGAGACGGCGGTGGCAGCAGCGTCCTGAGGGACATGGTCCCGGCCTAGGCGGTGACAGCCGTGTCGACGGGTTCGGTCAGTTCGAGCTCCCGGGCACTGGCGCACAACGCGTCCACCGCGGCCCGCACCGCGGGCACCCGGAGCAGGTCGGGGGTGGTCACCACCTGCACGGCGCGGCTGGAGCGCGGCTCCAGGGCCAGGGTGCGTACCTCCGGGTGGGAGACCGAGGCCAGGATCAGCCGGGGCACCAGCGCCACGCCCAACCCCGCGGCCACCAGCCCGAGCACCGCCACATAGTCCTCGGTCTCGAAACTCACCTCCGGACGGAACCCGGCGTGGTCGCACAGCGCCAGCAGGTGCCCGCGGCACCGTGGGCACCCGGCGATCCACTGCTCCTGGGCCAGGTCCGCGAGCCGGACGACCTCACGGTCGGCCAGCGGGTGATCAACCGGAAGCGCCACGGCGACCGGGTCGTCGAGCACATCGATCACCTCCAGCCCCTCCAGGTCATCCTCGCCGCGACCGGCGTCGGTGCCCTCATAGGTGAACGCGACCGCCAGGTCGCAGAGCCCGGACCGTAGGGCGGCCAGGGACTCGGGTGGCTCGCCCTCGGAGAAGTGCACCGTCACGCCCGGGTGCGCCTTCTTGACCTTGGCCAGGGCGGTGGGCACTAGCGTTGCCGAGGAGGAGGGAAAGGCCATCAGCCGCACCCGCCCGCTGGCCAGCCCGGCGATCGCGGCCACCTCGGCCTCGGCGTTGTCGAGCGCCGCCAACACCTTGACGGCGTGCGCGGCCAGCACCTGACCGGCCTCGGTCAGCCGGACACTGCGACCGGAGCGTTCCACCAGCACGGTCCCGGTGCGCTGCTCCAGGCGGCGCACCATCTGCGAGACCGCGGGCTGGGTGTAGCCCAGGGAACGGGCAGCGGCGGTGAAACTGCCCTCGGCCTCGACCGCACGCATCACACGTAATCCTGCGACGTCGAACATGCCCGCAAGGATAACGCGCCCTTATGCGCGCTGGGTAGCGTTCTCGGTCAGGAGCCAGGTGGTGGCGGAGGCGGTGGGGGCGGGGTGCTGGCCCCCGGCGGGGGTGGTGGTGTCGCCGTGCCAGGGGGTGGTGGCGCCGGTACGGTCTGCACCTGCAGGGAGGCCAGCTGGCCCTGTTCCTCCAGTGCCTGCAAGCCCTGGCGCACCCGCTCCAGGTCGGCCGGATCGACCGGCTGACCGTGCTGCTCCCGCCAGGAGAGCAGACCATAGTCCCGCAGCAGCCGATCGGCATCGCCGCCGCCGCTCCAACTGCTCGTGGCCTGATTCAGCGCCGTGTCTGCCTTGGCGGCCAGGTCATTCGCCGCAGCCTTGGCCTTGTCCAGGAATCCCATGACTGGGAGCATATCCTCCGAAGAGCAACCGTTGACGATTTCGTCAGGGGCTAGTGGGAGCCAGGGCAGGTACTCGCGCCCGGCCGGATCCGAGGGAGAACACGCACATATGGCAATACACGGCAAGCTGTTCAGCGACCACGCTGAGAACCAGGCGACCGACCCGTTCGTCCAGCAGAACAAGAAGCTGCTGAAAGTATCGATGGCCTATGGCCCGGTGTGGGCGCGGACCGGCTCCATGGTGGCCTACCAAGGGGCGATCTCGTTCAAGAACCGAGGCTCGGGCGGCCTCAACAAACTCATCAAGTCGAAGATGACCGGCGAGGGCGTCGACATGATGGAGTGCACTGGCGAGGGCGACCTGTTCCTGGCGCAGGACGCGGCCGACATCCAGATCTTCTACCTGGAGAACGACTCAGTCTCGGTCAACGGCAACAGCGTGCTGGCCTTCTCGGCCTCGATCGAGTGGGACATCCACCGCATCCAGGCTCGCGGCGGGATGATGACCGGCGGCCTGTACAACGTGTCGCTGCGGGGGACCGGCTACGTCGCGGTGACCTCCCACGGCGAGCCAGTGGCCCTGGATGTGGCCAGCGCTCCCACCTTCGGGGACGCGCAGGCGGTCGTGCTGTGGACCTCCGGGGTCAGCATGGACGTCAAGGTCGACACCGGCGGCTTGAAGTCCCTGGTGCGCGGCGGCACCGGCGAGATGCTGCAGATGGCCTTCGGCGGTCAGGGCTACGTCCTGGTCCAGCCGTCCGAGGGGGTCATCACCGGCGGCACCGAGCAGACCAGCAGCGGCAGCTTCTTCGGCCAGTAGTCAGATAACGTTCAGTTACTGAAACACCAAAAAGTATGCCGTTGTGTCATTGACGGCGGTCCGTCACAGTGGAGACATGACCACCATGGCGGACCGCCCAGTCAGCACCGGCTCCCTCGGCGAGCAGTGGGCTCCGGTGCCCGGCTACCTCAATGCCGCGACCCTCGGGTTGCCCCCGCGCCCGGTCGTGGAGCGCCTGCAGGAGGGGCTGTTGCACTGGCAGAGCGGGCAGGCCAGCCCGGTCGACTACGGCGACCTGGCCGAGAACGCCCGGGCGCAGTACGCCGACCTGGTCGGCGTCCCCGCCAGCAGCGTCGCCATCGGGTCACAGGCCTCGGTGCTGGTGGGCACCGTGGCCTGCTCGGTGCCAGACGGCGCCGAGATCCTCTGTGTCAGCGGTGACTTCACCTCGGTCAGCTACCCCTTCATGGTGCAAGCCCACCGCGGCGTCACGGTGCGCCATGTCCCGCTGGCCGAGCTGGCCGACCAGGTGCGCCCCAGCACCCACCTGGTGGCGTTCAGCCTGGCGCAGAGCAGCACGGGTGAACTCGTGGATGTCGCAGCGGTCTCCGCGGCAGCGGCGCGGCACGGGGCCCTCACGCTGTGCGATCTCACCCAGGCCGCGGGCTGGATGCCCGTCGGTGCGGGCGCTTTCGACCTGACGGTGTGCTCGGGGTACAAGTGGCTCTGTCAGCCGCGCGGCACGGCATACCTCACGATCCGTCCGGAGGTGGCGGACCGCATCGTCCCGAACAACGCCGGGTGGTATGCCGGTGAGTCGGTGTGGGACTCCGTCTACGGGCCCGAGATGTCGCTGGCAGCCGACGCCCGGCGCTTCGATGTGTCGCCGGCCTGGCTCTGCTGGCTCGGAGCGGCCGCGGCCGGGGAGGTCTTCGCCGGCCTTGACCTGCACCAGGTGCGTGAGCACGATGTCCGCCTGGCGTCGCTGCTGTGTCAGCGCCTGGAGATCCCGACAGTCGACCGGCCGGTCGTCACGCTGGAGGACGGCGACGGTACCCGAGCCCAGGCCCTGGAGTCGGCCGGGGTGGTGTGCGCCACGCGGGCCGGCCGCCTGCGGTTGGCCTTCCACCTCTGGAACACCGAAGCCGATGTCGACCTCGTCTGCGAGGCGCTCGCCGGAGCCTCGGCCTGACGTGGCATTGACTTAGACTAGGGTGATCATTTACTTTTGGCGTGATCTGCGCCACAATGCAGGACGTGCTTGGCACGCGTGATCCCCTGACTGTTGTCACCGAGATGGTGACGGCTGTGTCGCAAGCCCCCGAGCACCTGCCGGAGCGGGTGGAAGCCCTGGTGGACATCCTCATACCGGAGCTGCGCGCCAGTGTCGGGCTGCTGGTGCGTGCTGATCTGACCCGGCTGGATCTGCAACTGCTCGGGCACCCGCTGACCGCTGGGGCGCAGGCCCATCTGTCCCAGCAGCTCCGTCGCCAACTGACCGACCCCTTGTTGGCTCCGGTGCTGCTCGGTGATCTACGCCCCACCACAGCTGCCCGGGCCTTCGGCCCTGACCATTGGCGGGCCAGCAGCGCCCGTGCCAGTGCCATGGTGACCTTCGGGGTGGACCAGGTGGCGACGCTGCCGATCCACGGAGGAGGCTCGGACGTGGCGGTGCTCCTCATCGGTCGTGAGGGGCCAGACTTCACCGAGGAGGACCTGACTCTGACACGCGCGGTGCAGCCGGTGGTCACCGGCCTGGGCAGACTCCTGCGGCTGCCCTGGCGCAGTCAGCCGGCGCCACCTTCGCGAGTGTCGGACCGGCCAGAGCTGACCCACCGTGAGACCGAGGTCCTGAGCTTGCTGGCCCACGGGTACAAGGCAGCAGTCATCGCCCGCAAGGCCGGCTGCTCCACGCGTACCGTGCAGCGCCACCTGGGCAACATCTACGACAAGTTGGGGGTGAGTGACCGCCTCAGCGCCGTGAACCGCGCGCACACCCTCGGGGTGATCGCCGACGACATCGTCGACACCGGCTGAGCCGCCGACTCCGGTGGCGTGTCCAGGCGTCCGGGGATACGTTCGAGGGAATCCGGGCACCACGACCGGGACCCAGCAAGGAGAGTGACGTGCCGATCAACAGCGAACACCTTGCCGACCTCGCCAACGCCACCGTCGTTGATCACCACGGCCAGAAGGTCGGGACCGTGGGGCAGGTCTATCAGGACGACCGCACCGGCCAGCCCGCCTGGGCCAGCGTCAAGGGCGGCCTCTTCGGCCTCCGTGAGTCTCTGGTCCCGCTGCACGAGGGCGACTGGGTGGACGGGCAGATCCAGGTGCCCTACAGCAAGGACGTCATCAAGGGAGCACCCCATCCGGACATCGAGCAGCATCTGGATGATGAGCAGCAGAACGCCCTGTCTGACTACTACGGCCTGCCCCGGCCGGCCATGGATCGCGGGGCCGATGCGCCGCGGCCGGACACGGATCCTGCGACCGATGTGCCCACCGCCGGCGATGCCGATCCGGTCACCACGCACCGCAGTGAGGAGGCGGCCGAGAGCCTCACCGAGAGCCGCGTCGAGGGCGTCCCCGCATCGGTGACCCAGAGCGGCCAGCGCAGCGACCTGACCAGCGAGTCGGTCACCGAGGCGGATAGCTCGATGACCGACCTCGACCGCGCCGACACCGAGGCGGCTCCAGTGCGGCGTGCGGAGGAGCCAGAGCGTCCGGTCTCCGAGGCCGAGGAGGCTGACCCCGCCGCCGAGGACAAGCGGGAGCCCGGCCCGATGGACGCGGACTGGGACGAGACCCGGCACGCGAGGTATCAGCAGGAGAACCCGGCAGCTCAACACGACTGGTCGGCCGAGCAGGCCCCGGAGGAGCCGGTCTCCACCACGTGGTCCGTCCCGTCGACCGACCCCGCCGACGAGGAGCCGACCCGGGTCTCACGGTCCGGGTATGCCGATGACCGACCGGCTGCCCACGCTGCGGCCTACGAGGGGCACCACCGGCCGACGGGCGACGAGGCAGCGGAGACCCCCTCGGCCGCGGAAGCAGCCGCCGAGGTCGCGGACCCGTCGGCGGAGGTCCCCCGTGGCCGGCACGCCGAGGGCGCCGGCACCCCGATGATCGACGAAAGGACCGACGAGGCGGCCGTCTACACGGCCGACGCCGACGCGCGGAGGAGCCGGACCGCGGAGGGCAGCAGCTCGGACGGCACCGGGGAGGGTGAGCCCTCGGGCAGGGCCAGCGATGATCCCGCCGTCGAGGGGGTCTTTGATCAACCGGGCGCCACCCTCGATCCTGGCGGTGCCCCGGCGGGGGTCGCGGCCAGCGACACTGCCACGACGGCCTACGAGGTGCCGGGTCAGGAGGTCGGGGCGCCGATCACCAGCGCCAGGCCGGAGGATGAGTTCGACGTCGACCGCGAGGTGCCTTTCGATGCCGATACCGCCCCGGAGGAACCCGCTCAGCAAGGGGCACTCGAGGAGGGGGCCGAGCCGACAGACCACCAGGCCGACGGGCCCGGACCGGGGCACCCGGCAGACCGGGATGGCACCGACATGACCGACGAGGAGCGCGAGCGTCTCAACCGGGCACGGGGCGCGCTCTGAGTCGGGGTCCTGTCATCCAGTACGGCTGGGTCAGCCGCGTCGGGGCCGCACACGGCAACACTGGAGTAGGTGCCGTCCGCCGGGAGGGGTGGAGGACCGGCAGACGGCACCAGCGTGATCGGTTCAGACGCGGCGGAGGACCGCCGTCACCTTGCCGAGAACAACTGCATCGGTGCCGTCGATCGGGTCGTAGGCCTCGTTGTGCGGGAGCAGCCACAACCTGCCGTCGGTGCGCTTGAACGTCTTGACGGTGGCCTCGTTGTCGAGCATGGCTGCCACGATGTCTCCGTTGACCGCATCCTGCTGCCGGCGCACCACGACCCAGTCGCCATCACAGATCGCGGCGTCGACCATGGAGTCCCCGACCACCTGGAGCAGAAACAACTCCCCGTCGCCGACGATCTGACGCGGGAGGGGAAAGACGTCCTCGACGGCCTGCTCGGCCAGGATCGGGCCGCCGGCGGCGATCCGCCCGACCACCGGTACGTAGGAGGCCTGGGGGCGGCTGTCACCGATGCCGGTCTCGTCGTAGTCCACGTCGGCTCCGGGGCGGGTCGACGCGGCTGACTCGGGGGTCAGTGAGGCGCGCCGGTACCCTGGCGCGGTCTCCGTGTCACTGCCGGGCAGGACGACCTCGATGGCGCGTGGTCGGTTCGGGTCACGCCGCAGGTAACCCTTGCGCTCCAGCATCCGCAGCTGATAGGCGACCGAGGAGGGTGAGGCCAGTTGGACCGCCTCACCGATCTCGCGCAAACTCGGCGGATAACCGCGTTGGTCGACAGAGTCTCGGATGACCTGCAACACCTTCGCCTGGCGCTTGGTGAGGTCGGCCCGCCCGTCACGCTCTGGTAGGTCGTGAATGTCGGCCATCGTCCTGCCCCTCTCTCCCTGCCGAGACCTCCGTCGCCCTGATGGTGCAGGTCAGAGCAGTGTCAGTGGTCTCTGCTGTGATTCTTCACGTGGTCACATCGTACGAGTATTCGAACGCGCAGGCAAACACCCGTTCGATAGGGCGTGTCGACAAGTTCGTACGACTGTGCTACACATGGAACATGCGTCCGATCGCACACGCGTTCGGATCACGGGAGACGGAGGGATCATGAGCGCTATCGCACTGCACGACATCCTGGAGGATTTCGAGCCTGTTGCTGCCCCTCGGCCGCGTCGCCACCTGAGGGTTGTGACGCCAGGCGAGACCGCGCCGCGCCCAGCCAGGGCGGTGGCCCCGCGGCGGCGCCGCGGCATGGTCCTCACCCGGCGCGGTCGCCTCGCGGTGACGTTGACGGTCGCCAGCGCGCTGGTTGTGGCTGCGGTGGTCGTCGTCGGGCTGCTCCCGGTGGCGGCCGGAGGGACAGCGACCATCGTGGTGCAGCCCGGGCAGACATTGTCCGAGATCGCCACGACACAGCTGCCGCAGCTGCCGGTGGACCGGGCGATCGTGGAGATCCAGTTGGCCAACGAGCTGAACTCGTTGCACATCCCGGCTGGTGTCCAACTGCAGATCCCGCGCCCGTGACGTGCCCGCAACTCGCAGCTCAGCGTCTGGTGCTGCCCGTCGGCGCTGGTCAGAACGTGCTGCCCGGGTCCTCCGGCTGGTCGTCCGTGGTGCTGGTCACCGCGTCCCACACCACCGGCAACTGTTCGCTGGGGATGAAGAAACCACTGATGTGCGGGTCGAACATCAGGCCGTGGATCCCCGCACCGCTGTAGGCGTTGCTCGACTGGACCACCTCAGCGGGTGGCAGCGCAATGGCGTTGAGGTCGTCGGCGGGGCCGATCATGTCCTGCTTGACCGCGAAGTCCCGGGCGCGCTCGGAGGTGGTGAAGGTCAGCAGCATGAGTTGGCCGTCGATCTCGGCAGCAGCCGGCGACTCCATCCCCGCCTCGCCGACGGCGATGAACCACCAGTGCTCCAGACTCATCGTGAGGCGCCACAGCGTGATCATGCCGACCTGGTCCTCGGGGCCGGTCACCTGGGCTGCTAACCGGTCGGTCTCGCTCTGGACCGGTTGTTCGGCAGCCTGTTCTGCGGGATCCTCCACAGGGTCCACCGAGGTGGGATCCTGGGAGTAGGCCCCCTCGTCGGTGCTGTCATTCGGTGCGGTCATGGCTCCAGTCGATCACACCCCAGGCGGAAACACCCACGCGCGGCCGGGGTCAATCGCGCGGAGCGGCGGGGATGAGCCGTTGTCCCTCCTCGGTGTAGGCACCCACCACGGGGGTCGGTGGGAGAATTCCGTCGATCCGCGGGCCCATGCCCTCCAGGGGCACGATGACCTCCTGGGAGCCCACCCGGACCGCCTCGCCGCGCACCTCCACATCGACCGGGCCCCCGTGGGCGACCCGCAGCCGGATCTCTTCGGAGCGGACGGTGACGTGCAGCCGAGACCCGTGCCATCCCAACCGGAACCCCAGTTCCGGCCAGGAGGACGGCAGGCGGGGATCGAAGGTGAGCTTCCCGCCGTGGTCGCGCATCCCGCCGAAGCCGGCCACCAGACCGGCCCACACCCCGCCGGCAGAGGCGACGTGCACCCCGTCTGAGGTGTTGGCGTGCCGGTCGTCCAGGTCGACGAACAGCCCGTCATAGAAGTACCGCAGGGCCATGTCGTGGTAGCCCACCTCGGCGGCCACGATGGACTGCACGACGGCCGACAGGGTGGAGTCACCGGTGGTAATCGGGTCGTAGTACTCGAAGTTCGCCCGCTTCTCAGCTGCGGTGAACGAGTGGCCCGCCAGGTACATCGCCAGCACGACATCCGCCTGCTTGAGCACCTGGAAGCGGTAGATCACCAGCGGGTGGAAGTGCAGCAGCAGCGGGCGCTTCTCGGGCGGTGTGTGGGGCAGGTCCCACACCTCGCGCTCCAGGAAGTGCAGGTCCTGCGGGTGCACGCGCAACTCGCTGTCGAAAGGGATGAACATCGCGTCTGCGGCACGCTGCCACTCAGTGATCTCCGCATCCTCCAGGCCCAGTCGGGTCACCGCGCGGGCATAATCGCGAGGGTCGGAGGCACGCAACTCGATGACCGCGGCCGCTGCGTCCGCGAGATTCTCTCGGGCCATCACATTGGTGAACAGGTTGTCGTTCACCACGGTGGTGTACTCATCGGGACCGGTCACGCCGTGGATGTGGAAGTGGCTCTCTCCGTTGCCGGACCAGAACCCCAGGTCAGCCCACATCCGTGCGGTCTCCACCAGGATGTCCAGCCCCTCGCGCAACTGGAACGCACGATCCCCCGTTGCGCGGACATACTGCATCAGCGCGTGGGAGACGTCGGCATTGATGTGGTACTGCGCCGTGCCGGCAGCGAAGTAGGCCGACGCTTCGGCCCCGTTGATGGTGCGCCACGGGAACAGGGCACCGTTCTGCGACATATCGTGGGCCCGGGCCCGTGCCGCATCCAGCATGTTGTGTCGGAAACGCAGCGCGTTGCGGGCCGCCTGTGGGGCGGTGTAGGTCAGGAAGGGCATCACGTAGACTTCGGTGTCCCAGAAGTAGTGCCCGCCGTAGCCCGATCCGGTCACCCCCTTGGCGGGGATCCCGGTCGTGTCGGCCCGCGCTGACGCCTGCGCCAGCTGGAACAGGTTCCAGCGGATCGCCTGCTGCACCTCCGGCTGGCCGGGGGTCACGACGTCGGCGCGCTGCCAGAAGTCCTGCAACCACTCCCGCTGCTCGGTGTGCAGGTAAGCCAGGCCGTCCTGGCGGACCCGATCCAGAGTGCGCAGGCACCGGTCGCTCAGCTCCCGCACCGGTACGCCACGAGAGGTGTGGTACGTCACGTACTTCTCCAGGTGGATCGGCCGGCCCTGCTTCGCCTCGATCCGGAAGACGTGTTTGGCGCTGTCGTCCTCGGCCGTGATCTCCTCCGAGTGAGCGTTTTCCGTCTCCAGGACGTGCTCGGTAGCCACTGCCAGGGTCATCCGGGACTGGTGGCACACGTACCCCAGGAGAGCCCGGCCGTTGCCCACCCAACTCTTCTGCGGGTCCAGCACGCGGCGATCGAAGGTTTCTGCCTTGCGGGGGTCACCACCCTCGCCCATCGCCGCGGCGCGGACGTGGTACTCGTCGAACCCGTCCTGGCGGTTGAGCAGCTGGCTGGAGATGACGATCGGGGCGTCCCCGTCGAGCATCTCCAGGTCCATCGTCATCACCGCGAGGTGACGCTCATTGAACGACACCATCCGGGTGGTGCTCACCCGGACGCGCTTGCCCGAGGAGGTGCGCCAGATCAACTCACGACGCAGCAGCCCGTCCCGGAAGTCCAACGACCGCTCATAGGTCTCCAGGTCGGCGTCGGCCAACAGCAGCGGCTCGTCCTCCACGTAGAGCTTGATCACCTTGGGGTCGGGCACATTCACGATGGTCTGGCCGACCCGGGCCAGCCCGAAGGCATCCTCGGCGTGTCGGATGCTCCAGGTCTCGTGGAAGCCATTGACGAAGGTGCCGTGCGTGTGGGTGTCCCGCCCCTCCTCGACGTTCCCGCGCAACCCCAGGTAGCCATTACCGACCGCGAACAGCGTCTCCATCACGCCCAGGTCGTGGCCGCTGTAGGCCGACTCGACCAGACGCCACTCGTCGGTGGGGAACCGGGAGCGGTCCATCGGGTCCACCGGCGGATCCACCAGCGGCCGTTCGTGGTGCCCCGCGTGCTCTTCGTGGTCGGCACTCTGGTGTGGCGTCTCGGTCACGGCTCGTCTCCGATCAGCTCGGCCAGGTCGTGGACGACCACATCCGC
>CAYVEH010000022.1:7386-22291 GCA_964450585.1 uncultured Ornithinimicrobium sp. | reverse complement strand
CGGGAGGCGATGACGGCCGGTCGCATCCCCCAGGTCCCGCTCGTGGCGGTGGGCGGCGTGCACGACGCGGCCTCGGCGCTAGCGGCACGGCAGGCCGGCGCCAGTAGCGTGCAGATCGGCTCCGGCCTGCTCGGTGACCCGGAGTTGCTGTGGCGCCTGCACCACACGCTCGGCGCGGTGACCGCCGACTCCGGCGACCCCGACCCCGCCGACACCCGCGACCGAGGAGGACTCCATGACGACTGACCTGCCCCGATTTGGCCCCCGCCTGCTGGCCGCCATGCAGGCCCACGGTCCATTGTGCGTGGGGGTGGATCCGCACCCGGAGCTGCTGCAGCAGTGGGAGTTGCCGGACAGCCCCCCCGGCCTGGAACGGTTCTGCGGCCTGATCGTCGAAGCGGTGGCCGGACGGGTCGCAGCCGTCAAACCCCAATCGGCCTTCTTCGAGCGGCACGGTGCTGCGGGGATCGCCGTCCTGGAACAGCTGCTGGCCGAACTGCGTGACAGCGGCACCCTCAGCGTGCTGGATGTCAAACGGGGCGACATCGGCTCCACGATGCGGGCCTACGCGGACAGTTACCTGGCCCCGGGAGCCCCGCTGGCCGCTGATGCGATCACGGTGACTCCCTACCTGGGCACCGGCGCGCTGGCCCCGGCGGTCGACCTGGCTCAGGCCCACGGTCGCGGGTTGTTCGTGTTGGCGCTGACTTCCAACGCCGAGGCAGCCGCTCTGCAGCAGGGTGGCGAACCGTCGGTGGCGGCCCAGGTAGTGACCGAGGTGGCCGCACTCAACGCGATGGCCGAGACGGTCGGGGACATCGGCCTGGTGGTGGGGGCGACCGTTGGCGCCACCCCGCAACGGCTGGGGATCGACCTGGCCGCGGCCGGAGGGATCGTGCTCGCTCCCGGAGTCGGGGCGCAGGGTGCCACCGCAGCAGACCTGGTGGCGACCTTCACTGGTCTGCAGCGGCGTGTGCTGGTGCCGGTGAGTCGGGGTATCCTCTCCGCCGGACCCGCACCGGAGCGGATCCACGAGACCGCCGACCGGCTCAACACCGAGCTGGTGCGGCAGTTGTGGAGCTGACCCCGGGTTGGCAGGCTGTCTCCCATGTCGCTAGGTTCGCTGGGGGAGGGCACCGAGATCGCCACCACGGGCCCCGACTCCGCTGGCGATGCCGGCACAGGGCAGGATCGCGAGGGCGCACGGCGCCATCGTCAGGCACGACACACGACACGATCATGAAGGAGCAACCGTGGCACTTCCCGAGCTGACACCGGAGCAGCGAGCCGAGGCCCTCGCCAAGGCGGCGGTCGCGCGCCGTGAGCGCGCTGCGGTCAAGAACCGTCTCAAGAACGCGCAGGGCTCCCTGGCCGATGTGCTGGCCGAGGGCAAGGAGAACGACATCGTCGGCAAGATGAAGGTGTCCGCACTGCTGGAGTCGATGCCGGGGGTCGGGCGGGTCCGCGCCCGGCAGATCATGGAGACGGTCGGCATCTCGGAGAGCCGCCGCGTGCGTGGGCTGGGAGCCAACCAGACGCGCGACCTGCTCGACTACTTCAATCAGGGTTGATCAGCCCTTGACACCAGCCCCGCAGGACACGGGGCCCCCCGCGGCGGGCCAGGGCCCCGCCGGTAGCCCCCGTGTCGTTGTCCTTGCCGGCCCCACCGCTGTCGGCAAGGGGACGGTGGCCGCCTATGTCCGACGCCACCACCCCTCGGTGTGGCTCTCCGTCTCCATGACGACCCGCGAGCCCCGACCCGGTGAGGTCGACGGAGTGCACTACCACTTCGTCGACGACCAGGAGTTCGAACGGCTCCGCCAGGCCGGAGAATTCCTGGAGTGGGCGGTGGTCCACGGTCGAGCCAAGTACGGCACCCCCCGCGGACCGGTGGAACGCACCCTGTCCCAGGGCCGGCCGGCGCTGCTGGAGATCGACCTGGCCGGAGCCCGACAGGTGCGTGAGGTGCTGCCGGAGGCGTTCTTCGTGTTCCTGGCCCCTCCCTCCTGGGATGATCTGGTCCAGCGGCTCACCGGCCGCGGCACCGAGTCAGCGGCCGAGCAGGAAGCCCGCCTGGAGACTGCCCGCACCGAGTTGGCAGCCGCCGCCGAGTTCGACGCGCAGATCATCAATGACGACGTTTCGCGCGCGGGCGAGGAACTCGTATCATTGATGTTTGACCCCCGCAGCCCTCGCCCGGAGCCGGCATCCCCGGATGCCTCCGGTCCCGGGCCGCGCACCGAGACGACGAGGACGACCCAGACGTGATTGGCACCATTGCCCACCCCGACGGCATCACCAACCCGCCCATCGACGACCTGCTGCAGCGGGCCGACTCCAAGTACGCGCTGGTGATCTACTCCGCCAAGCGAGCTCGGCAGATCAACGCCTACTACTCCCAGCTCTCCGAGGGCCTGCTGGAGTACGTTGGCCCGCTGGTGGAGTCGGAGATGACCGACAAGCCGCTGTCCATCGCCCTGCACGAGATCAACCAGGGCAAGTTGCACACCTCCACCCCGGAGAACTGAGCGGTCTGGACCACTGAGCGCGGCGCCGACCCGAGCCGCCCCACCACGTCAGCTGGGAGGCCGTAGACCATGAAAGTCGTCCTGGGGGTCAGCGGGGGGATCGCCGCCTACAAGGCGGCGCTGCTGCTGCGGCTGTTCACCGAAGCCGGTCACCAGGTCAGCGTCATCCCCACCGAGTCCGCCCTACGGTTCGTGGGAGAGCCCACCTGGGCAGCGCTGTCCGGGCGCCCGGTGGCCACCGACGTCTGGTCGAGCGTGCACGAGGTCAGGCATGTCCGGCTGGGACAGCAGGCTGACCTGGTGGTGGTGGCGCCGGCGACCGCCGACCTGCTCGCGCGGGCGGCGCACGGACAGGCCGACGACCTGCTGACCAACACGCTGCTGACCGCACGCTGTCCGGTCATGATGGCACCGGCCATGCACACCGAGATGTGGACCCACCCGGCCACGGTCGCCAACGTCGCCCTGTTGCGCCAGCGCGGGGTCACCGTGCTGGACCCTGCCTCCGGTCGGCTCACTGGCTCCGACACCGGACCGGGGCGGCTGCCGGAGCCGGAGCAGATCTACGCTGCCGCTGCGGCGCTCATCTCAGATGCGCAGGCGTCGCAGGCGGCCACCAGCGGTCAGCAGGCTGACGACCTCCGGGGTCGCCACGTGGTGGTCAGCGCCGGCGGGACCCGGGAGCCGCTGGACCCGGTGCGTTTCCTGGGCAACCGATCCTCCGGCAAACAGGGGTATGCACTGGCGCAGGTCGCTGCAGCCCGCGGCGCCCGGGTCACGCTGGTCTCAGCCAACGCCGCCCTTCCCACTCCGCCGGGAGTGGAACTGGTCACCGTGGAGACGGCACTGGAGCTGCAGGAGGCGATGCGCACGGCGCGCGCCGGCGCCGACGTGCTGGTGATGACGGCCGCCGTGGCCGACTTTCGACCGCGGGAGTACCAGGGCAGCAAGATCAAGAAGACCCACGGCCCCGGCCAGGAGGAGTCGGCGCCCACCATCGAGTTGGTGCGCAACCCCGACATTCTCGCGGGGCTGGTGTCCGACCGCGGGAGCGAGGAGCTGCCGCTGATCGTGGGGTTCGCCGCCGAGACCGGGGATGACACCGGCGACGTGCTGACCCATGCCCGGGCCAAGCTGCAGCGCAAGGGCTGTGACCTGCTGGTCGCTAATGAGGTGGGGCCCGACCTCACCTTCGGCCAGGACGACACCCTCGTCCACCTGTTACGGCCGGACCGGAACCGGACACGCACCGTCGGCCCCGCCAGCAAGGTCACCGTCGCCGGTGCGGTGTGGGACGAGGTGGCGAGTTTGCTGAGCGCCGCCGAGGGCGTCTGAGTCTGCCGATAGACTGCCGAGGTCCAACTGAAGCCCCGCAGCGCGAGGAGTCCGTCCGTGGCACGTCTATTCACCTCCGAGTCCGTCACCGAGGGCCACCCCGACAAGATCTGTGACCAGATCAGCGACGGCATCCTGGACGAGCTGCTCCGCCAGGACCCCTCCTCCCGGGTGGCCGTGGAGACCCTGGTGACCACCGGGTTGGTGCACGTCGCGGGGGAGGTGCGCACCAGCGGGTATGCCGACATCCCCACGATCGTGCGCCAGACCATCCTGGGCATCGGCTATGACAACTCGCACAAGGGCTTCGACGGCCGCACCTGCGGGGTGGAGGTCTCCATTGGTGAGCAGTCCGTCGACATCGCCGCCGGCGTGGACTCCGCCTACGAGCAACGGGAGAACGACTCCGGAGACCGCTATGACCTGATGGGAGCCGGCGATCAGGGGCTGATGTTCGGTTACGCCTGCGACGACACTCCCGAGCTCATGCCGGTGCCGGTCTGGCTGGCCCACCGACTCGCCGAGCAGCTCACCCAGGTGCGCAAGACCAACGAGCTGGACTACCTGCGCCCGGACGGCAAGACCCAGGTCACCATCGAGTACGACGGCGACACCCCGGTGCGATTGGACACCGTGGTCCTGTCCACCCAGCACGCCGATGGCATCAGTCTGCGCGACCAGCTCGAGCCGGACATCCGCGCCCGCGTGATCGAGCCGGTGCTGGAACGCGCCCGGGACAACGGACTGCAGCTGGACACCAGTAGCCACCGCCTCCTGGTCAACCCGACCGGCAAGTTCGTCATCGGCGGCCCGATGGGGGATGCCGGTCTGACCGGCCGCAAGATCATCGTGGACACCTATGGCGGGATGGCCCGGCACGGGGGAGGGGCGTTCTCCGGCAAGGACCCGTCCAAGGTGGACCGTTCCGGTGCGTACGCCATGCGCTGGATCGCCAAGAACGTCGTGGCCGCCGGGCTGGCGGCACGGTGCGAGATCCAGGTGGCCTACGCCATCGGCACGGCAACCCCAGTCGGGCTCTATGTGGAGACCTTTGACACCGAGACCCAACCGGTCGAACGGATCCAGGACGCTATCACCAAGGTGTTCGACCTGCGCCCCACTGCCCTGATCGAGCAGTTGGACCTGCTCCGTCCCATCTACCAGGCCACCGCGGCCTACGGGCACTTCGGGCGCACCAGCGCCGAGGGCGTGGACCGGCCCTTCACCTGGGAGCAGACCAACCGCATCGAGGACCTGCAAGCCGCGATCTGAGTCGCCCCGTCATGGACCAGGACCCGGCGGGGCCCGACCCGGCGACCCGCGCCGGTGACCGGCAGCCGATTGCTGACGACCAGCCGACGCTGGCTGGTCTGCAGGTGCCGCGGCCGCCGCATCCGCCGAGTTCGCAGAGCAGTTCCCGGCCGGCCCGCGGTCGGCAGGCCAGCGTGGCTGACGCCCCGAGCAACCCGGTGGCCGAGGTGGTGGTAGACAGCCACCTGGCCCATCTGGACCGACCGTTTGAGTATGCCGTTCCGGCCGATCTTGCCGAGGCCGCCCAGGTCGGCGTGCGGGTGCGGGTCCGGTTCGCCGGTCGGGTCATCGACGGGTTCGTGCTCGCCCGCAAGTCGGAGGCTGAGCACCCCGGCCGGCTGGCCCCTCTGCTGAAGGTCGTCTCCCCGGAAGTGGTGCTGACGCCACAGCTGGCGCAGCTGTGCCGCCAGGTCGCTGATCACTATGCCGGCACGCTCGCCGACGTGCTTCGGCTTGCCGTGCCGCCACGCCATGCCCGCGCCGAGCGGTCGCTGCCGACCGCAGCCAACACCGGCGCCCAGCAGGAGCCCCGACCGGAGGTGGAGCTGACCCCGGAGGTGCTGGACCATTGGAGCCCCTATCCGGCGGGTGCTGCCTACCTGCGCCGGCTCGCGGCGGGGCAGTCCCCGGCTGCCGCGTGGACCGCGGTCCCGGACGGTGGTTCCCCGGGCGGGTGGCCCGCGGCACTGGCGGCAGCCGTGACGGCGGTGCACAGCTCCGGCCGGGGCAGTATCGTGGTGCTGCCCGATGGTCGAGACGTGGAGCGGCTTGCTGTCGCACTGGACACGTACCTGGGTGCGGACGCCTATGTGCGGTTGACCGCGGACCTCGGGCCGGCACAGCGGTACACCGCCTGGCTACGAGCCTCCCGAGGTCAGGTCACCGTGGTCATCGGGACCCGCTCAGCGGCCTTCGCTCCGGTGGCCCGGCTCGGACTCCTGGCCTGGTGGGACGACGGAGACGACAGCCTGCAGGAACCCCGGGCGCCGTACCCGCATGTGCGGGAGGTCCTGCGGATCCGTCGAGAGCTGACCGGTGCCGCGGTCCTGGTGGGTGGCTATGCCCGCACCGCCGCGGTGCAGCACTGGGTGCAGCACGACCGGTTGCCTCAGATCCGGCCGGCGCACCAGGCGGTGGCTGCCCGGGCGCCGCGGGTCATCGTCGCCGGCGAGGGCCACCAGGGGGCCCGGGACGCCGCGGCCACCTCTGCGCGGCTACCGTCCGTCGCCTGGCAGGCGGTCAAGGACGGGCTGCTGCACGGTCCGGTGCTGGTGCAGGTGCCCCGCCGGGGTTACCTGCTGGGCCTGTCCTGCGAGCACTGCCGCACCCCGGTGCGCTGCACCAGCTGTGCCGGTCCGGTCCAGGTGGCCGACCGCTCCGGCAGCGCCCCGACCTGCGGCTGGTGTGGTCGCCCAGACCGCCAGGCACCGTGCCGGGAGTGCGGCAGCACCCAACGGCGCTCCCGCGTCGTGGGGGAGCAGCGTACGGCCGAGGAGGTGGGTCGGGCCTTCCCCAGGGCCCGGGTGATCGTGTCGCGTGGCGGGCAGGTGGCCGACCAGGTCGGCGATCAGCCCGCGGTCGTGGTGGCCACGCCGGGGGCTGAGCCGATCGCTGCGGGTGGGTATGCCGCGGTGCTCCTGCTGGATGGCTGGGCACTGCTGGATCGCGGTGGGCTGGACTCCGGCCTGGAGGCGCTGCGCCGGTGGCTGGCCGCCGCCGCGCTGGCCGTTCCCGGCTCTCCGGTGGTGCTCGCGGGCGTGCCACCCCATGCCGGGCTGCGCCCGGTGGAGGCGTTGGTGCGGTGGGACCCAGTCTGGTTGGCCACCCGGGAGTTGTCCGAGCGTGTCGATCTCGGCCTGCCACCCGTTCGACGCACCGCCACGCTCACCGGGGACGCCGGAGCAGTCGCAGCGGCCGCGCAGCGACTGGCGCACGCCACCGGACCGGGGCTGGAACTGCTGGGGCCCCTCCCCGTTTCGACGGCGGCTGCGGGGCCGGATCAGGTGCGCCTGGTGGTGCGGGCGACCACTGATGCCGAGGTGTCGCTACCCCAGGCACTGCACGACCTGCGCGTGTCCCGCAGCCTGCACAAGGAGGACGGCGAGCTGACGGTCCGGTTGGACCCGCAGGAGCTGGATTTCTGAGGTTGGGGAGGCGTTGCGTATCAACTCGGTAACGATCGGGTCACCAAGCAGTGACGTGTGTTGGTATGGACCCCCAAGAGTGCATACCTTGGCTTTCGCATAGCCCCGGCGCGTTGCAGGCTGTCGGGTCCCGGCCATGGGGGCCGGCACCTGCCTGCGGCAGTGTCCGCTCACGAGGAGGAACATTGAAGATCAGGCGCACAACCATGGCGATTGTGGCCGCGGGAGCCCTGGTGCTGTCCGCATGCACGTCCGGCACCGACGACGAGGACCCGACCCAGGAGGAGGGCTCGAGCGCCGAGGAGGGCTCGGAGGACGACGGTGGTGAGTCCGCCGCTCCGGCTGACGACAGCGAGGCGACCTCGGGCGGTGGCGAGGAGGCCGGGGGCGAGACCCCGGACACCGCCAAGCCGGACCTGGGTGACATCACCACCAAGCAGGACGAGATCTCCTACTCCGTCGGCGCTGACGAGTGGGCCGGCTACAACTCTGTGACGACCGAGACCAACTCGGTCTACAACTCGGTGATCTCCTCACGGCTGCAGTCCAGTTTCTGGTACTACGGCACCGACGGCACGATCTACCCCGACGAGGACTTCGGCACCTACGAGACGGTCAGCGAGGACCCGCTGACCGTCGAGTACACCATCTCGGACGAGGCGGTGTGGGAAGACGGGACGCCGATCACCTACAACGACTTCCTGTTCGACTGGGCGTCCAACAACCCGCCGTCGCTGTTCGGCGAGCCGCCGGCGGAGGACGACCCGGCCTACGAGGACTACGTCCCGGCGTTCAACTCGGTGGCCTCTGACTGGGGCGTCTATGTCCCAGAGGGCCCCCAGGGTGAACTCAACGGCAAGACCTTCACGGTCACCTACCCGGAGCCCTACCCCGACTATGAGTTGCTGGTCGGTGGAGCCTTCCCCTCGCACGTTGCGGCAGAGCAGTCCGGGATGACCCCGGAGGAGCTGGTCACCGCGATCCAGGAGAAGGACGTGGAGACGGTCAAGAAGGCCGCGCAGTTCTGGAACGAGGGCTGGCTGTCCCCGGACCGGACTCTGCCGGACCCGATGATCGCTCAGTCCAGCGGCCCGTACACCGTCGACCCGGCTGCTGGTGCGGAGTGGAAGCAGGGTGAGTACCTCACCCTCGGAGCCAACGAGAAGTACTGGGGCCCTCCGGCCGCTACCTCGAACCTGACCTTCCGGTTCGCTGAGCCCTCCACGCACGTGCAGGCACTCAGCAACGGTGACCTCGACATCATCGAGCCACAGGCCACGGTGGACACCGTCCAGCAGATCGAGGCGCTGGGCGACTCGGTCGAGATGCTGACCGGCGACACGATGACCTTCGAGCACGTGGACTTCAACTTCGCTGAGGGCAGCCCGTGGTCCGAGGCCGAGGGTGGCCTGGCGGCCCGCGAGGCGTTCGCCTACTGCCTGCCGCGTCAGCAGATCGTGGACAACCTGATCAAGCCGATCACCGACGACGCGGTCGTGATGAACTCCCGCGAGGTCTTCCCCTTCGAGGACAACTACGAGGAGCACGTGGCTGCCATCTACGACGGCCGCTACGACCAGGTTGACCTGGAGAAGGCCAAGCAGAAGTTCGAGGAGTCGGGCCTGGAGGAGGGCACCCAGATCCGCATCGGCTACGGCGCCGGCAACCAGCGCCGGGTCAACGAGGTTGCGCTGATCAAGGCTTCCTGTGACCAGGTGGGCTTCGAGATCATTGACGCCAGCGCCGCCGGCCTTGGCGACGTCCTGTCCTCCGGTGACTGGGAGATCGCCCTGTTCGCCTGGGCCGGTTCCGGCACGGTGACCGGCTCGTCCTTCTGGTACGAGAGCACCGGCTCCGGCAACTTCGGTGGCTGGGAGAACGAGGCCGCTGACAAGGCCTGGGAGACCATCTCCACGACGCTGGACCCGGAGGTCCAGGCGGAGCAGCTGCAGATCATCGAGACCGAGGCGTGGAACACGTTGCACAGCATCCCGATCTTCGCGCACCCGGGTGTGGTGGCCTACGACGCCACGATCGACAACGTGATCTTCAACGCGAGCCAGACCGGTGTGGCCTGGAACGCCGAGCAGTGGGTCCGCAGCGAGTGAGCTGCTGATCCTCAGCCGGTCACGGCTGACCACGGCCGCTAGCCGTTGGTAGGCAACTGGTGGGGCGGGACCCAGGTCCCGCCCCACCAGTCCGTCCGGAACCGGTCGGGTGCGTGACAGGTGACCTGCTGAGCGTTACGCTCGCAGCCACTGCGAGACCGGCACCATCGAGTTTCTTGAAGGGACAACCCCGTGCTTCGATTTATCTTGCGCAGGTTGGGCGTCTCCGCCCTGATCCTGGTGCTCGGATCCATCTTCCTCTTCTTCATCACCGTCTTCTCCGGGGATCCGCTGGAGGAGCTGAGGATGAGCCGTGACCCCACGGCCCAGCAGCAGATGGAGGCCATGACCCGCAACATGCACCTGGACGAGCCGTGGTACGTCCGGTACTGGATCTGGGCCGTCGGGGTCGGCAAGTGCTTCACCTTGAACTGTGACCTGGGGCTGGACTCCACCGGGGCAGACATCGGCACGGCGCTGATCAACTCCGCCAGCAGCACGCTGCGCCTGGTGACCCTGGCCACCTTCCTGGCCATCATCATCGGGATCACGCTGGGCATCCTCTCTGCCATCCGGCAGTACTCCGGCTTCGACTACGTCGTCACCTTCCTGGCCTTCCTCTTCTTCTCGCTGCCGGTGTTCTGGGTTGCGGTGCTGCTCAAGGAGTATGCGGCCATTCGTTTCAACGACTGGATGGCTGATCCCTCGGTTCCCTTCACCGGGGCCGTCATCATCGGCGTCCTGTTCGGTTTGGTGATCGCCTCGCTGCTGGGGGGTGACCTGCGACGTAAGCTCCTCACCTTCGGCGCGTGCTTCGTGGTGGCCTTCGGCGCGGTCACCTACTTCGACATGGTCAGTTGGTGGCGACAGCCGGCCCTGGGCCTGCCGTTGGTCATCCTGATCGGTCTGGCGGGGGCCGTGCTGCTGACCTACCTGACTGTCGGGCGGCTGCGGCACAAGGTGATGTATGCCGCCCTGACGACGGTCGCCGCCGGCGTGGTGGCCACCTTCGTCTTCAGCGGGTGGATCGCTGAGCCGACCTACCCGCTACTGCTGCTGATGCTCGGTATCACCATCGTGGTGGGAATCGTCATCGGATGGTTCTGGGGCGGTTGGGACAAGAACATCGCCATCTGGGTGTCCATCGGCACCGGCTCGACGTTCGCGCTGGCCACGGTGGCGGACCAGCTGCTGCGCAACTGGGCGCCGTTCCTGGAGTTCAAGCCGCGCCCGATCTCCACGATCGGCTCCGGCACCATGAACTTCGAGGGCCCGTTCTGGGCCGGTGTCCTGGACTGGGGGGTCCAGCTGATCCTGCCGACGATCGTGCTGACGGTGATCTCACTGGCCAGCTACAGCCGATACACCCGTGCCTCGATGCTGGAGACCATTCGTCAGGACTACATCCGCACCGCCCGGTCCAAGGGGCTCTCCGAGCGGGTCGTGATGAGCAAGCACGCCTTGCGCAATGCGCTGATCCCGATCACAACCATCGTCGCCTTCGACTTCTCCGGGCTCATCGGAGGAGCAGTGGTCACTGAGACGGTCTTTGGCTGGAAGGGCATGGGGGCCCTGTTCCGTGATGCCCTGGTGCGGGTCGACCCGGGGCCGGTGATGGCCTTCTACCTGGTGACGGGGACCGCGGCAGTGGTGATGAACATGCTGGCGGACATCTCCTACGCCTTCCTCGACCCACGGATCCGGGCATGAGGTCGTGGATGCCTCACACCAGCCGAACCAGCGCGACGTACGTCGGAGGAAGCCATGAGTGACAGCGACAAGCCGGACCTGCCCGGTAGCGGTCGAGAACATCTCTCGCCGATCCCGGAGCAGCACGACCCCGGATCACCACAGCACCGGGATGCGGCCAGCAGCACCCTGTCGGTCGAGCAGGAGATCGACCTCTCCCAGAAGTCGTACTCCCAGGGGCAGCTCATCCGGCGCCGGTTCTTCCGGCACCGCGGCGCGTTGTTCTCCGGGGCGTTCCTGGTGCTCATCACCCTGCTGTCGATCAGCTCCATCGGGTGGGGGCCGATCCCGGGGTGGTGGGACAAGAACTACTGGGAGGCCGGGTTCGTCGAGAACGGTGGTCGGCCGACCCTGAGCATCTTCCCACCGGTCTGGGGCGAGGCGCCCTTCGGGCAGGAGGCCACCGGTAAGGACTACTTCGCGCTGGTGATGCGCGGCACCCAACGCTCGCTGACCATCGCCTTCACGGTCGGTATCCTGACGACCTTCCTGGGCACCATGATCGGGGCGATCGCCGGGTTCTTCCGTGGCTGGGTCGAGGCCTTCCTGATGCGGATGACCGACCTGTTCATCGTCATCCCGCTGCTGGTGATGGCCGCGGTGCTGGGGCAGATGAGCGGTGGCGGCATCTGGCCGCTGGCGATCATGCTCAGCCTGGTCTCCTGGACCGGGTTGGCCCGGCTGGTGCGTGGTGAGGTGCTGTCGCTGCGGGAGCGGGACTTTGTGACGGCCGCCGAGGCGGTCGGCACCTCTCCGTGGCGCATCATCTTCAAGCACATCCTGCCCAACACGATGGGCACGATCATCGTCAACGCGACCCTGACAATCGCGGCCGTGATCCTGCTGGAGGCGGCGTTGAGCTTCCTCGGCTTCGGTGTCCGGCCACCGGACACGTCGCTGGGTCTGCTGATCTCCACCTACCAGAACAGCTTCACCGTGCGTCCGTGGCTCTTCTGGTGGCCGGGCATGATTATCCTGGGCATCGCGCTGTCGGTGAACTTCCTCGGTGACGGCCTCCGTGACGCCTTTGACCCCCGCCAGAGCAGGAGCGACTGATGACTGCGACCACCACTGATCAGGCCAACGGCGCCGTCCTGGACTTCACCGACGTCGACGTTCGCTTCTCCACCGAGTTCGGCTCGGTCCATGCCGTCAAGGGCGTCTCGCTGCACGTCAACCCGGGCGAGGTGGTTGCCCTGGTCGGCGAGTCCGGGTCGGGCAAGTCGGTCACCTCGATGACGGCGATGCGGTTGCTGCCGAGCAATGCCCGGATCGGCGGTGAGATCACCGTCAACGGCCGCGCGATCCGCAAACTCTCCGAGGGCGCTATGCGGCGGATGCGCGGTAATGACATCGCCATGGTGTTCCAGGAGCCGATGACAGCGCTGAACCCGGTGCTCACCATCGGCACCCAGTTGACCGAGGCGCTGGAGCTGCACGGCATCGCCTCCGGCCAGCGCGCCGTCGACCGGGCCGTCGAGCTGCTCGAGATGGTCGGGATCCCGGAGCCTGCGCGCCGGATGAAGCAGTACCCGCACGAGCTGTCCGGCGGTCAGCGACAGCGTGTTGTGATCGCCATCGCCATCAGTTGTGACCCGAAGGTGATCATCGCCGATGAGCCCACCACCGCGCTGGACGTCACCGTGCAGGCCGACATCCTGGACCTGTTGCGGTCGCTGAAGGAGGAGCTCAACACCGGGATCCTCCTGATCACCCACAACATGGGGGTGGTGGCCGACATGGCCGACCGCGTCGCCGTGATGTTCAAGGGCGACATGGTGGAGACGGGCACGGTCCAGGAGGTGCTGCTGAACCCGCAGCACGACTACACCAAGATGTTGCTGGCGGCGGTGCCACGCCTCGGGGCCGGTCGTGCCCAGATGGGCCTCAGCTTCAGCGAGGAGACCATCGACCAGGAGGCCGAGCTGGCGATCGACCTGGAGAACCTGGTCATCGAGTACCACCGCCTGGGCAAGCCGCCGTTCCGGGCCGTCGACGACGTGACCTTCCAGGTGCGCCAGGGTGAGATCGTCGGCCTGGTCGGTGAGTCCGGCTCCGGGAAGTCGACGATCGGGCGGTGTGCCCTCGGGCTGATCCCCGCAGCCGGTGGGTCCTTCCGCCTGCTCGGGCAGGACATCACCGGGATGAAACGCAAGCAGCTCAAGGCCATCCGGCGACGCATCGGAGTGATCTTCCAGGACCCGGCGGCCTCGCTGAACCCGCGGCTTCCCATTGGGGAGTGCATCAGCGAGCCGATGGTGGTCCACAAGGTGGGCTCCCGCAAGGAGCAGGAGCAGAAGGTTTACGAGTTGCTCGATGCGGTCGAGCTGCCCCGCGAGGTCTTTAACCGCTACCCGCACGAGGTCAGCGGTGGGCAGCGGCAGCGCATCTCCATCGCCCGCGCGCTGACGCTGGACCCCGAGCTGCTGGTGGCCGACGAGCCGACATCCGCGCTGGATGTGTCGGTGCAGGCCAAGGTGCTCGGCATCTTCAGCGAACTGCAGGCACGATACAAGTTCGCCTGCCTGTTCATCAGCCACGACCTGGCCGTCATCGACCTGCTGGCGCACCAGGTGGTCGTGCTGCAGAACGGCAAGGTGGTGGAGGCGGGTCCGCGCCAGCAGGTGCTGGCCGATCCGCAGGAGGAGTACACCCAGCGGTTGCTGGCGGCCGCACCGGTGCCGCACCCGATCGAGCAGCGGGAGCGCCGCGAGCAGCGGCACGCACTGCTGCGGGAGCTGGGCGAGGAGATCGCCGAGCTCCAGGTGGACGGCCAGGACTTCCACGAGCAGTCCCAGAGGTCTGAGGACTCCTGAGCCACGACGACCCGCGGGCTGCGCGGGGGAGGTAGAGGTCACGTGCGGCTGGTCTTTGCAGGCACCCCGGAGCCAGCGGCCGTGGCGCTGCGGGCGCTGCTCGCCTCCTCCCACGAGGTGGTCGCTGTCGTCACCCGCCCGGACGCTCGCGCCGGGCGGGGACGCGGGCTGCGCCCCTCACCCGTGCGCGCGGTCGCGCAGGAGGCCGGGCTGCCGGTGCTGACCCCTTCCTCGACCCGCGACCCGCAGTTCCAGGGGGAGCTGGCAGCCCTGGAGCCGGACGCCTGCCCGGTGGTGGCCTACGGTGCCCTGATCCCGCCCGACGTGCTGGCGATACCCCGCCACGGTTGGGTGAACCTGCACTTCTCCCTGCTGCCGGCCTGGCGTGGTGCAGCACCCGTGCAACGGGCGCTGATGGCCGGGGAAGCGATTACCGGTGCCAGCACCTTCCTGCTGGAGGAGGGGATGGACACCGGCCCGGTACTGGGCACGCTGACCGAGACGGTCCGGGACACCGACACGGCCGGAGACCTGCTCGGTCGTCTGGCCGAGGCCGGATCCTCGCTGCTGGTGGCCACGCTCGACGGCATCGAGGACGGGTCGCTGACACCGATTCCACAGAGCCGCGAGGGCATCTCCTATGCCCCCAAACTGACGGTGGAGGACGCCCGCATCGACTGGTCCCGCCCCGCATACGCGGTCGACCGGCAGGTCCGCGGGTGCACCCCGGCCCCCGGAGCATGGACGAGCTTCCGGGGGGAGCGCCTCAAGGTGCAGCCCGTGGAGCTCCTACGCCCCGCGGCCGACCTCACCGCGACCGCGGAGCAGGTGCCGACCGAGCCGCCTGATGCCCCCCTGCGGCCGGGAGAGATCCGGGTGCGGCGCAGAGACGTACTGGTGTGGACCGGCTCGGG
>CAYVEH010000022.1:2485-7286 GCA_964450585.1 uncultured Ornithinimicrobium sp. | reverse complement strand
TCGCAACGCGCCCGGCGCTCCGACCCCGCCCGGGACACCGCCTTCCAGGTGCTGCGGGCCGTCGCCGATGGGGGGTACGCCAACCTGGTGCTACCGCGGCTGCTGCGCCGGGCCAACCTGCACGGTCGCGACGCTGCCTTCGCCACCGAGCTGACCTACGGCACACTGCGGATGCAGGGCCTGTACGACGCGGTCGTGGACGCCGCCGTCGACCGGCCCGGTCGAGCCGTGGAGCCGGCGGTGCGCGACATCCTGCGGCTGGGCACCCACCAGCTGCTCGGGATGCGGGTGCCCGACCATGCCGCGGTGAGTGCCACGGTCGCCCTGGCCCGACAGCACGTCGGCGCCGGTGCAGGGGGCTTCGTGAATGCGGTGCTGCGTCGGGTCTCCGAGCGCCCTCGCCAGGAGTGGGTGCAGACCCTGACCGCTGAGACGACCGACGAGCTGACCCGCTTGGCGCTGACGCACTCGCACCCCACGTGGATCGTCCGTGCGCTGCGGGCAGCACTGCTGGGTCAGGGGGCCAGCACCGCAGCCAGCGTCGACGCCGACCTGCAGGAGCTGCTCATTGCACACAACACGCCGGCCGCACCCACCCTGGTGGCCCGGCCCGGCCTGGGTGCGGAGGCCGAGCTGGAGGCAGCCGGTGCACTCCCGGACCCGACGGCACCCACGGCGTGGACGATGCCGGGCGGTGACCCCGGGTCGTTGCCGGCGGTGCGCGAGCACCGGGCCGCGGTCCAGGACGCCGGCTCCCAGCTCCTGGTCCTGGCGCTGGTGGCAGCGCAGCTCACCCCCCAGCGCCAGCACCCCGACGGCGTGGCGCAACCAGCAGCCGCAGAGCGCTGGCTCGACCTGTGCGCCGGCCCCGGTGGGAAGGCCGGCCTGCTGGCGGCCCTGGCCGCCGAGTCCGGCGCGACCGTGCGGGCCAACGAGATCCAGCCCCACCGTGCCGACCTGGTCCGCAACAGCCTGGCGCCGCTGCAACGGGCCCGCCCGGGTGCCATTGAGGTGACGGTCGCCGACGGCACCGAGGTCGCCCAGACCGACCCAGGACAGTTCGACCGGGTGCTGGTCGACGCCCCCTGCACCGGGCTGGGTGCGCTCCGTCGTCGCCCGGAGGCTCGCTGGCGGCGCACCCCACGGGACCTGGCTGACCTGGGGCCGCTGCAACGAGACCTGCTCAGTGCCGCTCTGGGGGCCACCCGCGAGGGCGGGCTGGTGCTCTACTCGACCTGCTCGCCGCACCTGGCCGAGACCGAGTTCGTGCTCAGGGACGTGCTCAGGGCCCACCCCGAGGTGACGCCGGAGGACGTGCGTCCGCTGCTGCGGGACCGAGCCGGGGAGATGCTGCCGCACACCGGCCCGGGCCCCTGGGCACAACTGTGGCCCCATCGGCACGGGACCGATGGGATGTTCCTGGCCCTGCTCAGGGTGGGGGCGCCCGCCAGCCGTTAGGCTGCCGGTGTGCACCAGATCAGCCCCAGCATCCTGTCCGCCGACTTCGCCAACCTCGAGGCCGAGTTGGGGCGCATTGCCGGCGCGGACTGGGCGCATGTGGATGTCATGGACGGCCACTTCGTCCCCAACCTGACGATCGGTCTGCCCGTGGTGGAGGCCCTCGCCCGGGTCAGTCCCATCCCGCTGGACTGTCACCTGATGATCGAGGACCCGGACCGGTGGGCGGTCCAGTACGCCGAGGTGGGGGCGCAGTCGGTGACCTTCCACATCGAGGCCGTGCACGACCCGGTGGCCACGGCGCGGGCGATCCGGGCGGCCGGCGCCCGGGCGGCGATGGCCATCAAGCCGAAGACCGGGTTCGAGCCGTATGCCGACCTGCTGCCTGAGGTGGACATGGTGCTGGTGATGACCGTCGAGCCGGGCTTCGGTGGCCAGTCGTTGATGGCCGACCAACTGCCCAAGGTGCAGCAGGTGCGCCAAGCCGTGCGCCGGCACGGCGGCCAGATCTGGATCCAGGTCGATGGCGGGGTCTCCGAGGACACCATCGGGCAGTGCGTCGAGGCCGGTGCCGACGTCTTTGTTGCCGGCTCAGCCGTCTTCGGGGCCGAGGACGCCGGCGGTCAGGTGACCGCGCTGCGTGAGCTGGCCCGTCGGCACACGGCCTGAGCCCACGGCATCGACCTGTGGCACAATGGGTCCCGAATGACCGTGCTCCGGGGTCGGTGTAATTCCGAACCGGCGGTGAGAGTCCGCGACCCGGCCGCAGCCAGCGGCCGGCTGACCTGGTGAAATTCCGGGACCGACGGTGAAAGTCCGGATGGGAGGCAGCACGCGAGGACCTGAGGTGTGTCACCGGGTCGGTCCGGACGACGTGGTCGTCCCGCCACCACCGACACGCGCGGGCCCTCGGCATACTCCTCCACTGCACCCCGTCACGAATGGTTGACGGGGTTGTCCCGTCCTGACCCGAAGGACAGCAGTGGACATCTGGAATGAGCTCTTCGGCGCGACCTTGACGGTCTTTGGCCACGACATCCTGTGGCGAGAGGTCGTCGGCAACGGCTTCGGGCTGCTCTCCGCCTACGCCGGCCTGCGGCGCCGGGTCTGGGCCTGGCCGGTCGGGATCGTGGGCAACGTCCTGCTCTTCACCGTCTTCATGGGCGTCTGGTTCACCACACCGCAGGAGCACAGCCTGCTGGGGCAGGCCTCCCGACAGATCTTCTTCATCATCACCGCCGTCTACGGGTGGTGGCGCTGGCACCAGTCGCAGCAGGCTCGGGGCGCCGATCAACCAGCCATCACGCCCCGGTGGGCGACCGGCGGCGAACGGACCGGGTACCTGCTGGCCGCCACAGCCGGCATCGTGCTGGTGCAGTGGGTCTTCCTCCAGGTCGGCATCGGGTGGGACGCACCGCGCTGGTACTACTGGACCGACGCCTGGATCTTCGTGGGGTCCATCCTGGCCACCTACGCGATGGCCCGAGGCTGGAACGACTTCTGGCTGGTGTGGATCGCCGTGGACCTGGTGGGGGTTCCGCTGCTCTGGCACGGCGGTTACTACCCCTCTGCGGTGATGTTCCTGGTCTACGGCGCCCTGGTGATCTGGGGTTTCGTGGTCTGGCTCCAGGCCAGCCGGGTGGAGCAACCCAGCGCACCGGAGGTGCGGGTCCCCAGCCACAGCGGGTGAGCGACCGCTCCCATAGGCTGTCAGGGTGAGCAGCAGGGACCCGTATGCCGTGTTTCGGCCCCGGCGCGGCCCGCTGGTCGCGCGCCTCTCAGCGCTGGCGGTGCTGCTGGTCTTCGGCGGGATGGCCCTGCTGGAGCCGGGCAGCTGGGGAGTGGCGGACCGGTTGCTGACGATCGGGCTGGCCCTGCTGGGCGCCGCTGGGCTGTGGCGGTTCGGGATGGTCCGTGCGATCCCCACCCAGGAAGGGCTCACGGTCATCAACCTGGTCTACCGCCGCTACGTGGAATGGCCGCAGATCGTGCGGGTCAACACCTTCAGCGGCGGGAGCCCGTGGGTGATCCTGGAGCTGACCGACACCGAGAGCCTGTCGGTGATGGGGATCCAGCGGGCCGACGGCGCCTTCGCTGCCAACGAGGCAGCCCGACTGGCAGCGCTGGTTCACCACCACAGCCGGTAGGCTGTCCCGGCCGAAGCGCCAACCCGGAGGCTCACCGGCCATCCGATTCGGAACCGCCAACCACTCGTGTCATGATGACGGCTGCACCGCCGAGTGGGTCCGGTCGGTGCCTTCCCGCCTGCTGAAGGAGCCGTTCGACGTGACCTCTGCGACCAGACCGGTCGAGCGCCCCCGCCCATCCCGCGCCATCCTGCGCCAGGGGTTGGGCGTGATCGGGACCGGTATCCGGCAGCAGAAGAAGATCTTCACGATCGCCGTGCTGGGCTCGGCCCTGTGGGCGCTGGCCACCGTCGCCACCGCATGGGCGATCGGGTACGTCACCGAGCACGAGGTGACCCCCGCGGTGCAGAGCGGGCAGGTGACCGCCGGGGGACTGTGGACCATCTTCCTGGTCCTCTTCGCGGTGCTGCTGTTCAACATGACCGGCGTGGTGACTCGCCGCGTCGCCGCGTCGGTGGCCGGGTTCAACCTCCAGGCGGCCTACCGGCGCCGCGTGACCCGCCAGTACCTGCGCCTGCCGTTGAGCTGGCACCACGCCCACCCCTCCGGGCAGTTGCTGTCCAACGCGCACGCGGACATCGAGGCGGCCTGGCAGATCTTCAACCCCCTGCCGATGGCGATCGGGGTGCTGGTGATGCTGGTGATCGCCGGGACGCAGATGGTGTTGGTCGACCCGTTCCTGGCACTGATCGGCTTCCTGGTCTTCCCCGGTCTGTTCGCGGCGAACCTGATCTTCCAGCGCTTCATGTCCCCCCGGATCACCCGTGCCCAGCAACTACGGGCCGAGGTCGCCGAGGTGGCCCACGAGTCCTTCGAGGCTGGGATGCTGGTCAAGGCGATGGGCCGGGAGCAGGAGGAGACGGAGCGGTTCCGCGGCGTCACCTATGACCTGCGTGACTCGCTGATCCAGGTGGGCCGCACCCGAGGGGTGTTCGAGCCGGTCATCGAGGCCATCCCGATCTTCGGGACCCTGGCGGTGCTGGCGGTCGGGACCGCCCGGGTCGCCTCCGGCGACCTCAGTGCCGCCGATGTGGTCGAGATCGCCTACCTGTTCTCCATCCTGGCCTTCCCGGTCCGGGCCCTGGGCTGGGTGCTGGCCGAGATCCCCCGGTCGGTGGTCGGCTACCGACGGGTGGACTCGGTGCTGCAGGCCCGTGGCTCGATGGACTACGGAGAGGGCAGCCTGCCCCGGCAGG
>CAYVEH010000022.1:0-2385 GCA_964450585.1 uncultured Ornithinimicrobium sp. | reverse complement strand
CCTTGGACGGCATCGACCTGCGCAGCGTCCGCAAGGGTGAGGTGCCCCAGGTGGGGACCCTGGTCGCCCAACAGACCTTCATGTTCGACGATCCGGTGCGCGACAACGTCACCCTCGGTGCTGACCTGCCGGACGAGGTCGTCTGGGAGGCCCTGCGGACCGCCCGCGCCGACGGGTTCGTCAGCGGCATGCCCGGGGCGCTCGATGCCGTGATCGGCGAGCGGGGCGGCAATCTCTCCGGTGGGCAGCGCCAGCGCATTGCCCTGGCGCGCGCCATCGTGCGCAGGCCTCGCCTGCTGGTGCTGGATGATGCCACGAGCGCCGTGGATCCCTCGATCGAGCAGGCGATTCTCGGTGGGTTGCGGCAGAGCAGCGAGGGCATGACGGTGCTCGTGGTGGCCTACCGGATGGCGACCATCCAGCTGGCGGACCACATCGTGTACCTGGAGCAGGGCCAGGTGATGGACCAGGGGACGCACACCGAGTTGATCGACCGGTGCCAGGGCTATGGCGACCTGGTCAACGCCTATGCCCGCGAGGCTGCCGAGCGGGCCGCTGTCGCCGCCGATGAGGAGATGTCATGACCACCGCGACGCGCACGGCGCGGGACGAGGAGCACGAGCCGCAGACCCGGGACAGCAGCGAGATCGGCGGCAGCCAGGAGCTCGGGACGTGGGCGACCCTGAAGCGTGGGCTGCAGCTCTCCCCGGAGCTGGTCCGCGGGCTGTGGCTGACGGTCATCCTGGCGGTCTTCGCCACCCTGGGCAAGGTGCTGATCCCGTTCGTGGTGCAACAGGCCACCGACAACGGGATCCTGGCCGAGGGCGGCCCGGACGTGGACTTCGTGGTCACCGCCGTCGTGTTCGCCGCGGCCGCGATGCTCTTCACCGGCACCGCGCAGTATGTCGTGAACGTCCGGCTGTTCAAGGCGGCCGAGTCCGGTCTGGCCACGCTGCGGTTGACGGCCTTCCGGCACATCCACGACCTGTCGGTGCTCACCCAGAGCACCGAGCGGCGGGGCGCGCTGGTCGCGCGCGTCACCAACGATGTCGACACGATCTCGATGTTCGTGCAGTTCGGCGGCATCATGCTGCTGGTGTCCACCGCCCAGATGCTGGTGGCCACCGTGCTGATGGTGATCTACAGCCCGGCGCTGGCCGGCGTGGTCTACATCTGCGTCATCCCGCTGGTCGTGCTGGTCACCAAGTTCCAGCCGATGCTGGGCCGGGCCTACGGCGCGGTCCGCGCCCGGGTCGGCGACCTGCTCGGAGCGGTCTCGGAGTCCATCGTGGGCGCCGTCACCATCCGCGCCTACGGGGTGGAGGGGCGCACCGAGAAGCGGGTGGACGGAGCCATCGAGAACCACCGGGTGGCCGCGATCCGGGCGCAGGTCCGCTCGGTCATCGCGTTCACCTCCGGGCAGGCCTTCGGTGGCATCACCACCGCGATCGTCCTGGTCGTCGGCACGGTGCTGGCCGCCAATGACCACCTGACGCTGGGTCAACTGCTGGCGTTCCTGTTCCTGGTGAACCTGTTCACCCAGCCGGTCCAGCAGGCCACCGAGATCTTCAACGAGCTGCAGAACGCAGTCGCCGGGTGGCGCCGGGTGATCGGCGTCATCGACACGCCGGCCGACGTCGCCGACCCGGGGGAGGATGCGGTCCGCCTGCCCCGGGGGCCGATCACCGTCGAGTTCGAGGATGTGGCCTTCTCCTACCCCGGTGGCGACCGGGTGCTGCAGGACGTCAACCTGACGTTTGAGCCGACCACCCGCGTTGCCATCGTGGGGGAGACCGGCTCGGGCAAGACGACCCTGGCCAAGCTGCTGACCCGGCTCATGGACCCCAGCGAGGGGCGCGTCCTCATCGACGGGGTGGACCTGCGGGAGATCGCCTTCGACTCGCTGCGCCGCCGGATCGTGATGGTCCCGCAGGAGGGCTTCCTGTTTGACCAGTCGCTGATGGAGAACATCCGGTTCGGACGCCCAGAGGCCGCCGATGAGGACATCGAGCTGGCGATGACCGAGTTGGGTCTGGACGGCTGGCTGGCCGGCCTACCGATGGGACTGGCTACCCAGGTCGGACAGCGCGGAGAGTCGCTGTCCGCCGGAGAGCGCCAACTGGTCGCGATCGCCCGGGCCTACCTGGCCGACCCGGACCTGCTGGTGCTCGACGAGGCCACCAGCGCGGTGGACCCGGCCACCGAGGTGCGGATCCAGCGGGCCCTGGAGGGGCTCACCCGAGGGCGCACCTCCGTGGCGATCGCACACCGACTCTCCACGGCGGAGGCCGCAGACATGGTGGTGGTGGTCGACAAGGGCCACATCGTGGGCGTCGGGCCGCACGAGGAACTGGTCCGTGCCGGAGGGGTCTACACCCGGATGCA
>CAYVEH010000021.1:0-23269 GCA_964450585.1 uncultured Ornithinimicrobium sp. | reverse complement strand
CGGGGTCCAGACCGCCGTCCTTGCTCACCTCGATCTGAAAGGGCACGTCCTGTCCCGGTCGGGACGTCTCGGCATACTCCACCTGCACGTGGTGCCCGCCGGGGGCATCGGTGGCGACCGTGCCCACCCGGTCCCCGAGCAGACCGACCAACCCGGCCGCCACCACCAGCGCCAGGATCCCGAAGCCGATGCGACGCCCGACCAGCGAGCGGGTCTCACCGTCGCTGGGAACGTCCCGCAGCGTGGAGGGGGTGGTCATCCCCCTTGTCTACCTGCCCTGGACCTCGACGTCGACCCATACCGGCAGGTGGTCGGTGGCGGCCACGACCAGTTCTGGGTCCAACTCGACCTGCCGGTGCGGCAAGGTCCTGAGTCCTGCGCTGGTGAAGATCGCATCGATCCACCGGGTGGGCTTGGCAGCGGGGAAGGTCGGCCCCTGCGGGGAGGCGACCGACAGCCTCTCGGCCAACAGTTGCCAGGCCGAGCCCTGCACCGTCTCGTTGAGATCGCCCCCCAGCACCATCGGGTTGGCGCCCAGGACCGGGTCCGCGGCCACCTCCTGCAGCACCTGGGCGGCGTGCTCCGGGCGCTCCTGCTCCAGCAGGGACAGGTGCACCGAGACCATGGTCAGGGCGGCGCCTCCGGGGACGGCCACCTGCGCGGCGGTGTAACTGCGCGGGTTGGCCCCGAACGCCACCGGCAGGGCACGGTCGACGGAGTCGCTGGCCTGCACCCGGATGCTGGTCATCATCCCGGTCCCGGACAGCCGCCGAGTGCGCCCGGACCACATCAACTCGCAGCGTCGCGCGAAGTCGGCGATGCGGTAACTGGACAGCGGGTGTCGCGGCACCTCCTGCAGCAGCAGCACGTCGGGGTCGATGCGCCGCACCACCTCGGCCGCAGCGGCCGGATCGTCCTTCAGCCCTCGCAGGTTGTAACTGGCGACCCTGATCTGCGTGCTCATTCCCGTCCTGTCCTGGCGTGTGTGGCGGCCTTATTGTGCCCGGTCGGTGTCCGGGCCAGGTCGGCGGCACCGATCATCCCGGCCGCCGGGCCCAGCGCGGCCGGCAGGATCGGGGCGATCGGTCGGTGGCCACGGCCGGTCAGCCGGCGGGCAAACATCTCTCGGGCCGGTTCGAGCAGCAGGTCCCCGGCCTCACTGACCCCGCCGCCGACCACGATCCGCCCGGGGTCCAGCGCTGCGGCCAGGTTCGCCAGCCCGATGCCCAGCCAGCGGCCGACATCGTGCATCAGCTCCAGGGCGGCCACGTCTCCGGAGCGGGCGGCCTGGGTGACGTGGTGTCCCTCAACCCGTGCCGGGTCGCCGTCGCAGTACTGCGCCAGCCCGGCGGCATACGGGCTGTCCTGCTCCAGCATCTCGCGGGCCTCACGCTGCATCGCCCGGCCCGAGGAGTACTGCTCCCAGCACCCGCGGTTGCCGCACTCGCACCGCTCCCCGTCCGGGACGATCTGCATGTGGCCGAACTCCCCGGCCAGCCCGTGGCGGCCCCGCTCCACCTGGCCGTCCAGCACCAGGGCACCACCGATGCCGGTGCCCAGGGTGACCAGCAACAGCCGGCTCTCGCCGCGCCCGGCCCCGAACCGGTGCTCGGCCCAGGCTGCCGCGTTGGCGTCGTTGTCGAGCAGCACCGGCAGACCCAGTCGGGCCGCCAAGCGGTCCGCGATGGGTTCGTGCCGCCACGCCAGGTGTGGGGCAAAGACCACGGTGCGGCGGTCGGCGGAGACGAAGCCGGCCGCCCCCAACCCGACCGCACTCACCGGGCGATCGGCGGCCTGCAGCATCTGCTGGACGGCGTCCACGATGACGTCCTCGACGACCGAGGCCTGGGTGGTGCGTCCCGGGGTGTCCCGACGGGCGTGCGCGAGCACCGTGCCGTGGCCATCGATCAGGCCGGCGATCACCTTGGTGCCCCCGACGTCGACGCCGACGGTCAGGGTCTGCTGAGAGGTGGACACGCGGGTATGCCGTCAGTCGCCGTCACGGGTGCCGGGGGCGGGGCGACCGGCACCCGCAGCACCAACACCGGGAGCACCGGCACCCGGGGCCCCGGGTGCCTGGGTGCGCCCGTCCGCGGACTGCAGGCCGGCACGGCGGGCTGCCAGGTCGGCGGCACCGATCATGCCGGCATCATTGCCCAGCTGGGCCGGGACGATATCGGCCTGCCGCCGGTGGCCACGGCCGGTGAGCTGCCGGGCGAACGCGGTACGGGTGGGGGCCAGCAGCAACTCGCCGGCCTCGCTGACCCCACCGCCGATCACCACGAGCTCGGGGTCGAGCACCGCGACCAGGGAGGCGATCCCCTCCCCCAGCCAGCGACCCAGGTCTGCGTAGAGCTCGGTGGCCGCGGGGTCCCCGGCCCTGGCGGCCTGGGTGATCATGTAGCCGGTGAGTCGCTGCGGGTCCTGCTCGCACAGGTCACTGAGCGCCCCGGCGTGCGGGCTGCCGCCGCTGACCAGTTCCCGCCCCTCGCGCACCAGCGCCGTGCCAGAGGCATACGCCTCCAGGCAGCCTCGGTTGCCGCACCCGCACCGGATACCGTCCGGGACCATCCGTAGGTGCCCGATCTCGGCCGCAACGCCCTCGGAGCCACGCAACAGTTCCCCGTCGCTGACGATCCCGCCGCCCACTCCCGTGCCGACGGTGACCAGCAGCATGTCGTCAGCGTCCTTGGCCCCACCGGCCCGGAACTCTCCCCAGGCGGCCGCATTGGCATCGTTCTCCAGGAAGATCGGACGGCCCACCGCGTCCTCCAGGCGGGCCTTCAGGGGAGCATCGCGCCAGGCCAGGTTGGGGGCGAACAGCACGGTCGCCCCGGCGGCGTCGACGAAGCCTGCGCAGGCCACTCCGACAGCGCCGACAGCACCACCTTCCTGCTGGCAGGTGTCGGTGAGCTCACGCACCAGATCGGCGATGGCTCCGGCGATGGCATCCACGTCCTGTGCCGGGGTGCGCCGTTCACTGCGGTGTCGCAGCACACCGTCATCACCCACGGCCGCGCCCTTGATGCCGGTGCCGCCGACGTCGATCCCGAGGTTCATCACTGTCATCCTGTTGGCCCTTCCCGTGGTCCTTCGCCGCCGGTGCTGCGCAGCTTCGTACGGTGCGGCTTCGTGCGGTGCGGGTCGTCCTCCCGCCTCTCGTCCTCCTCCTCGGGGTCGTCCTCCCACTCGATGAGTTCGGCGTGCGGTTCTGCAACCTCTGCAGCCGCTGCGGTCGTGCGGCCTGCGGCCGGGTCCGGCCCGCTCCAGGACTCGGCTGCCCGGGGGTCGTCCTCCTGGGCAGAGTCTCGCGCGGCCTCCTCCGGCGCCGGGTCCCGGTGGCCCTGAGCCTCTCGCCGCGAGGAGGCCCACAGGCTCAGGCTCTCGGCGGCGGCACTGAGCAGGTGCGCCAGCGAGTCGAGGGTGTCGGCGCCCAACGGGCCGGCAGCAGCTTTGGCCCGGCACCAGGGACAGTCCTGACAGAGCTGCTCCCGCCCGGCATGCTGGGTCGGGTCGCCAGCAGACTCCGCCTGCGGCGCCGGGGCGCCCCGCGGCGCACGGGCCGACTCCTGCCCCGGCGTGGCCTCGGCATACTCGGTGTGCCTCTCCTCGGCCGGCTCCTGGGGTGTGGGCACCGCTGACAACCAGCGAGCCGCTGCCTCCACCAGCTGCCGCGCTTCCCGCTCCACCGCGCTGCCCGACTGCTCAGCCACTCTGCACCACGCGATCGGACAAGGATCTGAGGGCAGTGTCCACGATCATCTTCTCGGCCTTGCGCTTCATCGCCCCCAGCATCGGGATCTTGACGTCCACCTGCAGGCGGTAGACCACCTCGGTGCCGACCCCGTCCGGGGCTGCCTCCATGTCGACCGCGGTCAACTCATAGGAACCGGTCATCGATTTCAGCGACCCGGCCCGGACCAGGTCCCAGGAGACTGCCCCTTCCCCGCTCTCGGTGATCTGCCAGTCGTAGCCCAGGACATAGGTGTCCTTGAGTAGCCCGGCGGCCAGGCTGAACTCCACTTCCTCGGCCCAGCCGCCGTCGTTCTCGGAGAGGACCTGCACCGAGGTGAAGTCCGCCCACTGCGGATAGTTCTCGAAGTCAGCGATGACGGCGATCACCTGGTGTGGCGGTGCCGGGATCAGGATGCTGGACTCGGTGCGGTCGGCCATGGACTGCAGGGTATACCGGCGCGGATACAGTGGGATTCCCGTCGACCGCCCAGGAGGCTCAGTGCTGGAGTATGAGGTCCCACCGTTGATCCCGCCTCGCCAGGAGGGCAACCTGTCGGACATTGTGCACGACTGGGCCCAGCGGGAGCCGGCTCGCCCGCTGCTGTCCCGCAAGACCGAGGGCACCTGGCACGATGTCAGCGCCGCGGACTTCTCCGCACAGGTCGGGGAACTGGCCAAGGGCTTCGTGGCCGCGGGGATTCAGATCGGGGACCGGGTCGGGGTGATGAGCCGGACCCGCTATGAGTGGACGCTGACCGACTTCGCCCTGTGGACCGCCGGGGCTGTGCCGGTCCCGATCTATGAGACCTCATCCCCGGGGCAGGCCACCTGGATCCTGCAGGACTCCGGGGCGATCGCCGTGGTGGTGGAGACCCCCGCGCACAGCCAGCTGATCGCAAGCATCCGCGATGACGTGCCGGAGCTGCGCGACGTCTGGCAGATCGAGGCCGGTGGGTTGGAGGAGTTGGCCGCAGCGGGGGCGGAGGTCTCCGACGCGGAGGTGGCGGATCGCCGCCGTCAGCTGGACCGCGACACCCTGGCGACCATCATCTACACGTCGGGGACGACGGGCCGCCCCAAGGGTGCCGAGCTCAGCCACGGCAACTTCCTGACGCTGGGCGAGAACACCATCGAGCGGTTGGACCAGGTGGTGCGGGCACCGGGCTCTAAGACGTTGCTGTTCCTCCCGTTGGCCCACGTCTTCGCCCGCCTGATCCAGGTGGTGGTGCTGCAGGCCGGGATGCAGTTGGGGCACACCCCGGACACCAAGAACCTGCTGCCCGACCTGGCTGACTTCCAACCGACCTTCCTGCTGGCGGTCCCCCGGGTCTTCGAGAAGGTCTACAACGGGGCCGCGCAGAAGGCCGTCGACGGGGGGCGCGGGGCGATCTTCCACCGAGCCGTGGACGTCGCCCAGCGGTGGAGTCGGGCACAGGACAACGGTGGGCCGGGGCTCTTCCTCAAGGCACAGCACCGGCTCTTTGACGCCTTGGTCTACGCCAAGTTGCGGGCTGCGATGGGCGGGCAGGTCCGTTGGGCCGTCAGCGGCGGTGCCGCGCTGGGCGAACGCCTCGCCCACTTCTTCCGCGGGGTGGGCGTGACGATCTTGGAGGGCTATGGCCTCACCGAGACCACGGCGCCGATCTCGGTGAACACACCGGAGCTGATCAAGATCGGCACCGTCGGCCAACCGTTGCCCGGTGTCGGGGTCAGAATCGAGAACGGGGAGGTGCTGGTCCGCGGAGTCAATGTCTTCCAGGGGTACCACGACAACCCGGAGGCCACCGCGGAGGCAACCGACGACCAGGGCTGGTTCCGCACCGGTGACCTGGGTGAGCTGGACGACCAGGGCTTCCTGCGCATCGTCGGCCGGGCCAAGGAGATCCTGGTGACGGCCGGCGGCAAGAACGTCTCCCCGGGGCCGCTGGAAGACCAGTTGCGCGCCACCCCGCTGATCTCCCAGGCGCTGGTGGTCGGCGAGGGTCGGCCGTTTGTCGCGGCCCTGCTCACCCTGGACCAGGAGGTGCTCCCGGGCTGGTTGGAACGGAACCACCTGACCGGGCTCTCGTTCGAGGAACTCCGTGACAACGAGACCCTGCAGCAAGCCCTGCAGGAGGCCGTCGACTCCGCCAACGCCTCGGTCAGCAAGGCGGAGTCGATCCGCAAGTTCGCGTTGCTGGAGCACGACTTCACCGAGGACAACGGGTATCTCACGCCATCGATGAAGCTCAAGCGGTCGCTGGTCACCCGGGACTACACCGACCAGATCGAGGCGCTCTACCGTTAACCCCGACCGGGCGCACCGCCTGGCGACATTTCCCCCGACCGGGCGCACCGCCTGGCGACATTTCCCCCGACCGAGCGCACCGCCTGGCGACATTTCCCCCCACCGGACGCACGAGGTGGTGGTTTTGGACGAGTGGTGGGCCGGCTGACCGGTCAGAGGGTGGTGAGCCAGTGACCCCAGCCGGCCAACGCGTCCGCCTCGCTGACGCCAAAGACGTCGGGCAGGGCCGTGGCCACCGGCGTGCCCGCCGAGACCTCCTGGTAGAACTCCACGAGCTGCTCCTCGGAGTACGTCTGGGACAGATAGAGGCAGGCCAGCCAGGAAAGCGCATAACCGGCCCAGGCGTCTCCGGCCACGGGTCCCCGGTCGGTTGAGGACAGTGCCGGCCAGTCCGCCGGGACCGCTCCGGCGCGGACGCCCTGCAGTGCCGACCCGGCGATGTCCCCCGGCGCCAGGGCGGACGTGCGGTGGGCGGTGTACTCGGCCAGCCCCTCACCCAGCCACGCCGGGACTCCGCCATCACCCTGCATGCTCAGGTGCGTCACCTCATGGGTGAGCACCGCTTGACGACCCTGGGGTGTCAACCGCACCCAGGAGTCCGGATGGATCACGATGTGCGCCGCCTCCAGGCTTCCCACGGTGACGGCCGGCGCCTCCTGACTGGCGGGCGCCCCGCCAGTCAACGTGGCGAACTCGGCATCCGAGCCCGGCAGCACGACCTCCACGGGGCTGGAGACGGCCTCGGCCCCCCACAGGTCCCGGACCTGGCCCACCGCCACGACCGCCATCGCCTCATAGGCCTCGACCCGCTCGGCCGGCGCCGTGCCACGCACCTGCACCCCGGTGTCCTCGCCGCAGCCGACGAGGCTCATCATGAGCAACAGGGCCACCACGACACGCCGCCACATCGCGATCCCGTTGCTCACCCGGTCAAGGGTAGAGGCCGACGGGTCACCCCACGGCGGACGATGTCACGGTGCTCTGCGCGCGGACCGCAGCAGCATCAGCGCGGCTGATCAGCCCGGCCCGGATAAAGGCCTCCAAGGCCTCGGTCTCCTCGAAGTCCAGCGGCAGCACCGTCGACCGCTCACGTGACTGAGGTGCCGGCTCCGTGCGCCGCGCCACGGGGTCGGCCAGCCACGCCCGGCCCAGGACAGGCACGAAGCAGTCACCACAATGGCGCCCACGAACCGGACACGACTCGCAGTCAATCGTGAAGCTCATCGATCTCACCTCCGTTGTGCTGGTTCCATCTGATGTTCGAAACGCTAGGGCCCAGGTCTGACAGACCCCGTCTCGGACGGCTGTGTTCGGGATGTCTGCCGGACTCTGTCGGTGTCGAGTCGTACGTTCGTTCCATGCAGATGGTGCAGGAGACCTTCGACGATCTCGGGGTCCCACTGTCGGAGGTCACCTTCGTCGTCGTGGACCTGGAGACGACCGGCGGCTCCCCCAACGACTGCGGCATCACCGAGATCGGTGCCGTGAAGGTCCGGGGCGGCGAGGTTGTCGGTGAGTTCCAGACCCTGGTGCGTCCCCGCGCGTCGATTCCGGCCTTCATCTCCGTCCTGACCGGCATCACGAATGCGATGGTCGCCGAGGCCCCTCGCATCGACTCTGCTCTGCCGGCGTTCCTGGAGTTCGCCCGCGGGTCTGTCCTGGTGGCCCACAACGCCGGCTTTGACATCAGTTTCCTGAAGGCCGCGGCCGAGCAGACCGGTCACCGCTGGCCGGGGTTCGCGGTGTTGGACACGGTGCGGTTGGCGCGGCAACTGGTCCACCGCGACGAGGCACCCAATCACAAGCTCGCGTCCCTGGCGCGGCTGTTCGGGGCCGCCACCACGCCTGATCACCGCGCCCTGCACGATGCCCGGGCCACCGTGGACGTGCTCCACGGTCTGATCGCGCGGGTGGGCAATCTGGGGGTGCACACCCTGGAGGAGTTGCAGAGCTATCACAGCCGGGTCACCCCGGCGCAGCGCCGCAAGAGGTTCTTGGCGGACGCGATGCCTTCGGCTCCCGGGGTCTATGTCTTCAAGGACCAGCGCGGCGAGCCCCTCTATGTCGGCACCGCCGTGGACATCCGGCGGCGCACACGCACCTACTTCACGGCCTCGGAGACCCGCCGGCGGATGGCCGAGATGGTCGGCATCGCCGAGTCGATCACGCCCATCGTGTGCGCCACCCGGCTGGAGGCCCAGGTGCGCGAGCTGCGTCTCATCGCCGAGCACAAGCCGCGCTACAACCGCCGCTCCCGTCACCCCGAGAAGGCGCTGTGGGTCAAACTGACCGACGAACCCTTCCCCCGGCTGTCGATCGTGCGGCGGGTGCGTCCTGACGGGGCGCACTACGCCGGACCGTTCGCCTCGCGCAAGACCGCCGAGGCGGCGATGACCGCGGTGCACGAAGTCCTTCCGTTGCGGCAGTGCACCCAGGCGCTCTCTCGCCGCCCGCGCACCAGCGCCTGTGTGCTCTTTGACATGGGTCGGTGCGGTGGCCCGTGCATCGGTCAGCAGACCACCGATGAGTATGCCAATGTCGCCGGTCGTGCGGCCCGGGCCCTGGTGGGGGATGGTCGGGACCTGTGGTCAGCGCTGCGCGCCCGCCTGGACACCCTGGCCGAGCAGGAGCGCTTCGAGGACGCCACCTCCCTGCGGGACCGGATGCTGTCCCTGGTGCGGGCCACCGCCCGGGCGCAACGGCTGGCCCCGCTGTCCCAGGCCCCGGAGGTCGTCGCAGCACGCCGACGGGAGTCCGGCGGGTGGGAGGTCGTCTGCGTGCGCTACGGCAAGTTGGCGGGCACCACCCTCTCACCACGCGGGGCGGACCCGATGCCCTACATCGAGGCGCTGCGTGCCACCGCCGAGGTCGTCTCGGAGCCGACCGCTCCGGCCCCGGCCGCGCACCCCGAGGAGACCGAGCTGGTGTTGAAGTGGTTGGAGAGCCCCGGCACCCGGCTGGTCACGATGGAGGGTGAGTGGACCTGCCCGGTGGGCGGGGCCGGTGCCGCTCGGGCCGAGCTGGAGCCCCTGTCCCGCCGGTGGGGCGAGTTCGCCGAGGCCTGGCCCGAGCCATCGACCACCCCGCTGCAGCGTCCACCCGGGGCAGTTCGGGCACACGCCTGATCGGGCTGGGTGCGCACTAGAGTGGTGTCGTGATTTCCGCCATCGTGTTGATCAAGGCCGAGGTAGCCCACATCCCGGAGGCCGCCCAGGCCATCGCCGCCATCGACGGGATCTCCGAGGTGTACTCGGTCACCGGCAACGTCGACCTGATCGCGGTGGCCCGCGTGGCTCGGCACGAGGACTTCGCCGACGTCATCGCCGACCGCCTCAACAAGGTCGAGGGCGTGCTGGAGACGCAGACCCACATCGCGTTCCGCACCTACTCCTCCGAGGACCTCGAGGCGGCTTTCTCCATCGGCCTGGAGTGACCGCCCCAGGGGCCTGGACCCGTTCCGACCTGAGCATGGCCCGGCCTCAAGGTCGATGGACCACTCGCCGGAGGCCACCGCAACCCCGTCCTCTCGGGACGGCTGGGTGACCATGCCGTCGTGATCCGCCGCTCCGGGCGGCCGGAGGACTCGCTGCACTGGGAGCTCGACCTGCTCGATCACCTGCACGTCCACGGAGTGCTGGTCCCCGAGACCGTGCCCACCCCCGAGGGCGACCGGCACGTGGACGGGTGGCACGTGCAGCACCGGATCGGCGGCCGCCATCCCGACGGGTCCGCCCGCGACAAGCGGCCGGGCAGGGCCCGCCTGACCTGCCGCCAACGGTCAAGCCAGGCCCAACATCCGCTGCGGCTGGCCGCTGAGCGCCAGCTGCATCACGCCGCCCGAGGCCAGGCGCGCCCCCTGGGTGAAGGGCAGCCGTCGTGCCTGCCAGCGTGCCGTCCCGAGTCGGGAGCCGAGCACGGGTGCCAGGGTGATGGCATCAACGATCGCGTCACCGGCGCCGCGCCCGAGATTCGGTGTCATCGCGTGTGCCGCGTCACCGATGAGGACATAACGACCCCGCGCGTAGCGCCCCATCCCGGGAGCGACCCACAGACGGGTCGCGACGACCTCTTCGGACCGGGCGGCCGCGAGCACCCGTTGCACCGGCGGTGCGGTCGCGGTGAACACGTCACACACCTCAGCCAGGGCCTCCCGAGCGTCGATCGGCTCGGGCCCCAGCGTGCTGCGGTGGGTCGTGAACCAGTAGGCGCCGGAGGAGACCGGGATCAGCCCGAACATCCGGCCACGGCCCCAGTACTCCCCCACCTCGTCCGTCCCGGGCACACGGTCCGACAACCCGCGGAGGACCAGGTAGGCCGTGGGGGTCCGCTCGGCACCCGAGCGCCGGACCAGGGTCCGCACCCGGCTGCGTACTCCGTCGGCGCCGACCACCACGTCAGCGTCGAGGGCGGCCGGGTCGTTGACGTGCTCGTGCACGCGCCGCACGGACGTCGGGACACAGGCCTCCAGCATCTCCAGGAGCTCGGGGCGCGGCACGACCGTCAGGCGCGCGCTGCCCGAGGGAAGGAGGCGGCGGCCAGTCCGCAGGTCGCGTATCGTCCCGCCGGAGACCCGACGGGTATGCCGATCCACCAGGTCCCCCGCGCCGAGTCGCCGGAGTGCTCGGGTCGCCGCCGGCCAGAGGGTCAGGGCGCTACCGGAGGAGCCGCGCTCAGGCTCTGCCTCGTGCACGGTGACCTGGGAGTGCGCCGGGTCCAGGGCAGCAGCCAGCGTGAGTCCCGCGATCCCGCCTCCGACGATCGAGACCCGGGTGCGTTCGACCATTCCCGCAGGATGCCACGCGGGCCCCTCTGACGTCAGGACCGCCATACTGTGCGCTCGGTCGCCTGGATTCTCGCCACGCGGTGCGCCCGGTCGCCTGGATTCTCGCCACGCGGTGCGCCCGGTCGCCTGGATTCTCGCCACGCGGTGCGCTCGGTCGTCTGGGGCGGGCCGGGAAGGTCACGCGGTCGTGGCGCTGACCCACCGGTCCACGACGTCCGAGGCCCTGCCCGAGTCGATCGCCTCGGCCGCGCGCTCGATCCCGGCAGCGACGCACGCCTCAAACTGCTGCTGTGTCCGCGGCTGGCGCCCCTCCACGTCCGCGGACGCGACCGCCAGGGCGGTGCCCGCGTTCAGCAGCACCGCCACCCGGGGGGCGCCGGGCTCTCCGCCGAACACGCGGCGTGCCACCCCGGCGTTGTGCTGAGCATCGGCGCCGCGCAGCTCGGCGACCGGGTGGCGGTCCAGCCCGACCCGGTCGGGGGCCAGCGTGAACTCCTGCACCTGCCCGTCATGCACCCACCAGACGTGCGAGGGCCCGGAGGTGGTGAGCTCATCCAGCCCGTCATCGCCGCGGAAGACGACAGCACTCTTGCCGCGGCCGGCGAAGACCCCGGCCACCAGTGGCGCCATCCGGGCATCGGCCACCCCCACGGCGGCATACCGCGGTTGGGCCGGGTTGGTCAGCGGGCCCAGGAAGTTGAAGGCGGTGGCGATCCCCAGCTCCTTGCGCACCACGGCCGAGTGCCGGAACGACGGGTGGAAGGTCAGCGCGAAGCAGAAGGTGATGCCGACCTGGTGAAAGACCTCGACGACCTGCTCCGGCGTGGCATCCAGCCGGATGCCGAGAGCCTCCAACACATCTGCGGAGCCGGAGGAGGAGGACGCCGCACGGTTGCCGTGCTTGACCACCGGCACCCCGGCGGCGGCGGCGACCACGGACGACATCGTGGAGATATTGACAGTGTGGGCCCGGTCCCCACCGGTGCCGACGATATCCAGGCTGGGACCGGCTACCTCGAAGCGCAGCGCATGGGCCAGCATCATGTCGGCCAGCCCCTGCATCTCCGCTGCGGTCTCCCCCTTGGCCCGCAGCGCCGCCAGGAAGGCCGCCAAACGGGCTGGCGAGGCCTCCCCCAACATCACCCGGTCCATCGCCCACGCAGCCTCAGCGCTGCTCAGGCCACCACCGGAGCAGAGCGTGGTCAGCAGGTCCGACCAGGTGGTGGACTCCTGGCTCACGAGCGGACGACGCGTGCGATGCCCTCTGCCAACTCGGCCGGGCGCAGCGGGTGGGACACCACTGCGTCGGCCTGGGACCACGCCGCCAGCCAGCCGTCGCCCGGCCGGCCGATGAGCACCATGATCGGTGGGCAGTCGAAGATCTCGTTCTTGATCTGACGGCACACCCCGAGGCCGCCGTAGGGCTGGGCCTCACCATCCAGGACGAGCACGTCGAAGGTCTCCTCCTGCAGGGCCAACATCACCCCGTCGGCGGTGGCGCACTCGTGCCAGGACTCAACCGTCACGTCCTCTGCCGGGCGACGCCCCACCCCCATACGGACCGCATCGCGCGTGGCGCGGTCGTCGCTATAGAGCAGGACGGAGATCCCTTTGACGGCGGAGGTGGCCTCGGTCTGGACGGTCATAGCCGAATCGTACCCACCGCCGGCCCCCAGCGGCGACAGGCCGTGCGGGGACCTGCCCCCGCGACCACCGGTCCGGGCCCACGGCATACCGAACCGGCGCCGTTGTCCTGCGGTTCCTGACGGCGGGGCACGCCCGAAGGGAGGGTCGCTGTCCCTCGGCCCACCAGGTGAGCAATAATGGCGCGCGTGGCGATGACATCAGCAGCAACAGCAGGCGCACCAGGGAGTCCCCTGGAAGCGACTCAGGGTCCGGTGACCCGGCCCAACCTGACCCAGGTCGGCACCATGGTGTGGCTGGGCAGCGAGGTGATGTTCTTCGCCGGCCTGTTCGCGATCTACTTCACGATCCGCGCGGTCTCCACCGAGTTGTGGGACGAGAAGACCGCGCTGCTGAACGTGCCTTTCGCCCTGACCAACACCCTGATCCTGGTGATCTCCTCGGTCTGGTGCCAGATCGGCGTCTTCAAGGCGGAGGAGGGCAAGGTCGCCCGGTCCGGGGGGCTGCTCAACATCCGCGGGTGGGGCATGCGCGAGTGGTTTGTGCTGACGTACCTGTTCGGCGCCACCTTCGTTGCCGGCCAGATCTGGGAGTACGCCACGCTGATCAGCGAGGGCGTGATGCTCAACTCCGACCCGTACGGCTCAGCCTTCTACATCACCACCGGGTTCCACGGCATCCACGTCAGCGGCGGGCTGATCGCGTTCCTGCTGATCATCGGCCGCAGTTTCACCGCCAAGCGCTACACCCATGCCCAGAAGGTTGGGGCCCACGTCGTGTCGTACTACTGGCACTTCGTCGACGTCGTGTGGGTCGCCCTGTTCTTCATCATCTACATCCTGCAATGATCCACCGACTGTTCTGCCCCCTGACTGACCTACGACCGAGGAGCGCCGCGTGAGCAAGCTCGCCGCATACCGACGCAGCCCGATCGCCCTGATCGTCCTGCTCCTGCTGGGCCTGACCTTCACCGGCACCGCCTACGCGGCCCTGCAGCCGTCCGCCTCGTCCGACGCTGCGACCTCGAGTGCCGCCGGCGACGACGTCGAGGAGGGCCGCAAGCTCTTCCTCGCCAACTGCGCCACCTGCCACGGCACCAACGCCGAGGGCAAGACCGGCGCCGGCAATACCGCTGGCCCGTCCCTGGTCGGCGTCGGCGCTGCGGCCATCGACTTCCAAGTCGGCACCGGCCGGATGCCGATGGCCAACCCCAACGTGCAGGCCCCCGACAAGCCCAAGGTCTTCAGCGACGAGGAGATCCGCCAGCTCGGCGCCTTCATCGAGTCCCTGGGCCCAGGCCCGGACGTGCCGGACGCACAGTGGGTTGACCTGGTCAACGCCAACATCGCCAACGGCGGCAAGATCTTCCGCACCAACTGTGCGATGTGCCACAACTCCTCAGCGCAGGGCGGTGCGCTGACTCGCGGCAAGTACGCCCCGAGCCTGATGAACGTTGAGCCCAAGCACATCTACGAGGCCATGCTGACCGGCCCGCAGTCGATGCCTGTCTTCAACGACGCCACCATCACCCCGCAGGAAAAAGAAGACGTCATCGCCTTCATCAAGAACATCGAAGAGGGCGGCAACGACTACGGCGGTCACAGCCTGGGTTCGCTGGGCCCGGCCGGTGATGCCGTCTTCATCTGGACCTTCGGTATCGCTCTGCTGATCGCGGCTGCGATCTGGCTCGGACGAAAGGCTGCCTGAGCACCATGAGTGACGATCAGATCGCGGTGCCCCAGAAGGACTCGGCACCGGCCACCTACGTGGAGCCCGATGCGCTCGACCGGTTCGAGAACCCCGGTCTGCCCCCGCACCGGCCGCGGCATGCCGACGTTGACGAGAAGGCCGCCAAGCGTGCTGAGCGTCAGGTGGCCACCATGTTCACCCTCTCCATCCTGGGCACCCTCGCCTTCCTGGTCTGCTACTTCGCAGTGGACCCGAACCTGCGTGGTCGCCTGATCCTGATCGGGGAGATGAACCTCTACCACCTGATCCTCGGCCTCACGATGGCCGTCTCCCTGCTGTTCATCGGGCTCGCCGCGGTGCACTGGGCCAAGACCCTGATGCCGGACACCGAGGTCGTCGAGGAACGCCACCAGCAGGCTTCCGACCAGGAAGCCCGGGACGAGGGCGCGGTGATCCTGTCCGAGGGATACCGCAGCTCCCAGCTGCACCGGCGTCCGGTCCTGCTGCTCACCGCAGGTGGCGCGCTGAGCCTGTTCGCGCTGCCGCTGGCGTTGCAGGTGGCCGGCGGGCTCGGCCCGCTGCCGGGGGACACGCTGGAGACCACCGTGTGGAAGCGCGGTATGAAGCTGATGATCGATCCCTCCGGGGCCCCGATCCGTCCCGCGGACGTGACCCAGGGGTCGGTGATCCACGTGATGCCCGAGGGCTATGTCGGTGACACCCATGGCGAGGACGGGCCGACCCCGCTGGAGATCATGCAGGCCAAGGCTCGTGCCTCGGTGCTGCTCGTCAAACTCAACCCCGGTGACATCAAGAGCCAGAAGCAGCTCGACTGGAGCGTGGACGGCATCGTGGCCTACTCCAAGATCTGCACTCACGTGGGGTGCCCGGTGGCGCTGTACGAGCGGCAGACGCACCACCTGCTCTGCCCGTGCCACCAGTCGACGTTCGACATGACCAACGACTGTGAGGTCATCTTCGGCCCCGCGAAGCGGCCGCTGCCGCAGTTGCCAATCATGGTGGAGAATGGATACCTCGTGGCGGCTGACGGCTTTGCCGAGCCGATCGGCCCGAGCTTCTGGGAGCGTGGCTGATGACGACCATTCCGCAGGGTGCCGACAAGGTTCGGGACCGCACAGGGACCGAGACCTCCAGCGACCAGGCCCGCCCGACACTGCCCGGCCCGCTGGTCTGGGCCGACGAACGTCTCGGCGTCGCCCGGGGCATGGGGTTGTTCCGGAAGGTCTTCCCCGACCACTGGTCCTTCCTGCTCGGCGAGATCGCGATGTACTCGATGATCATCTGCCTGATCACCGGGACCTTCCTCACCTTCTGGTTCGTGCCCAGCATGAACCACGTCATCTACGACGGCTCGTTCGTGCCACTCAAGGGCGTCGGCATGAGCGAGGCCTACGCATCGACCCTCGACATCTCCTTCGACATCAAGGGCGGCCTGCTGATCCGGCAGATGCACCACTGGGCGGCGCTGCTGTTCATCGTGGGCATCGCACTGCACGTGGCCCGGGTGTTCTTCACCGGCGCCTTCCGCAAGCCGCGTGAGCTCAACTGGGTGATCGGCACCGTGCTGTCGCTGCTGGCGATCATCGAGGGTTTCGCGGGCTACTCCCTGCCGGACGACCTGCTGTCTGGTACCGGCATCCGGGCGATGAACGGGTTCATGTCCTCCGCACCGGTGATCGGCACCTACCTGACGTACTTCGTCTTCGGTGGCGAGTTCCCCGGGGAGTCCATCATCCCCCGGCTCTACATCGCGCACGTGCTGTTGCTGCCGGCTCTGCTGGTCGGCTTGTTCGCGGTCCACATCTTCCTGGTCTTCTGGCACAAGCACACGCAGTACCCGGGGCCTGGTCGCACCAACAACAACGTCGTGGGTTTCCCGCTCCTGCCGGTGTACACCGCCAAGGCGGGTGGCTTCTTCTTCATCGTCTTCGGCATCACGGCGCTGATCTCGGCGACGGTGACGATCAACGCGGTCTGGGCCTACGGTCCCTACGACCCCTCGCAGGTGACGGCGGGCTCGCAGCCGGACTTCTACATGTGGTTCTCCGACGGCGCCCTGCGGCTGCTGCCTGGCTTCCTGGAGTTCGAGATCTTCGGCTTTACGGTCATCCCACAGATCTTCCTGGGGTCACTGGTGCTGCTGCCGCTGGTCTGGATCATCCTGGGTGTGTACCCGTTCGTCGAGCAGTGGGTCACCGGTGACAAGCGGGAGCACCACTTGCTGGACCGTCCTCGCAACGCTCCGGTCCGCACCGCGATCGGTGTCGCCGGTATCTCGATGTACCTGGTGCTGGCGATCGCCACGATCAACGACATCCTGGCGATCAAGCTGCACCTGTCGATCAACGACATCACGGTGGCACTCCGGGTGCTGTTCTTTGTCCTGCCGGTGGTCAGCTTCATGGTCACCAAACGGTTGTGCCTGGCGCTGCAACGCGCCGACCGGGACCTGGTGCTGCACGGCACCGAAACCGGCCGGATCCAGCGCACTGCGGATGGGCGCTTCTACGAGGTGCATGAGGACCTCAACCCCTATGACCGGTGGCACCTGGTCCAGCACGAGCCGCAGCGTCCGCTGTCGCTCACTGCTGGAGCGGACACCGACGAGTACGGGGTCGCCAAGCCCCGCGGCGTGGCCTTCAGGCTGCGCCGGGCGCTCTCGGAGTTCTACTTCAAGGACCGCGTCGAGCCGGTCACTCCGTCCGAGTTGGCGGCAGCTCACCACCACGGTGAGGCCGAGTCGTTGCCTGGCGGGCAGGCCGAGGCCATCGAGGAGTCCCGGCCCGAGGAGCGGGCTGGCGTGCGGTCCGACGACCGTCACTGAGCACACTGAACGAGATGATGGCCGCGGCGACCGTTGAGTCGCCGCGGCCACTTGTCCTTCAGTCGGTATGCCGTCCGCGCCACTCGGTGGCCGCAGGAAGGGTGGTGAGGTGGTGACCTCTGCAGGCGAGCCGGACCCGTGGACCAGAGACGGCCCGGTGAGGCCGCCACGGCCCACAGACGGCCCGGTGACGCCGCCACGGCACCCGGAAGGCACCGCGGGCCACCCGTGGCCCACAGGCGCCGCTGAGGGGCCGTCAGGGCCCGCGGACAGCACCAAGGCCCCCGAGGGACACCCACCCAGCAGGACTGTCTCTGAGAGGCCCTCAGGGCCTTCGGGCAGTTCATCGCCAGGGCCCACAGACAGTGCAGGATCCGACGCACACCGCCACGTCGAGGAGGAGCCACTCCCCCAGCCTGCGGTGGAGATGTCTCGGGAGGAGTTCGAGGAGGCCGTCGGGGACGCACTGGACCAGGTTCCGCCAGGCCTGATGGACCTGCTGGACAATGTGGTCTTCTTCGTGGAGGACGAACCTCCCGAGGACGACCCGGACCTGTTGGGCGTCTATGACGGCATACCGCTCACCGAGCGTGATGACATGTTCGGGGGCACCCTGCCTGACCGGATCACGATCTTTCGAGGACCCACCTTGCGGATGTGTGCCGACCGGGACGAGGTCGTCGATGAGGTGGCGGTCACCGTGGTGCACGAGATCGCCCACCACTTCGGCATCGACGACGCCAGGCTGCACGCCCTGGGCTGGGGCTGATCCGGCCAGGCGCTGGAGCGCTGCCTCCACCCGCCCCGGCGCGCACCGGAAGCCCCCTCAGCCAGCCGGCGCCACGTCCCCCGGACGCCAACGGCCGCGGTCAGAGATCTGACAGCGGCCGACTGACTCAGCGTGAAGCGGTGAGCAGGTGCTCAGATGGCGTGATCGCCCCGGAAGTACTCGAACATCCACCCCACCGTGGAGATCGCCAGGAACGGGGCGGCGATGATGACCATCCACCAACCGATAGCGACCCCGAGGAAGACGGCAGCGGCCGAGAGCCCGAGCCATAGCGGCCACCAGGAGTGCGGGCTGAAGTGCCCATACGGACCGGCGCCCTCGGCGATCTCACCCTGCTCGTCGTCATCGGGGCGCGGGTCCAGCTTGCGGCCCGTCTTCCCGAGGTACCAGGCGATCATCGCGCACATCATGCCGGTGAGGATCAGCCCCACCGCGCCGACGGGCTCTTCGAAGTTCGTGAAGTAGGTGTAGATGGCTCCGACGACGAAGAAGAAGCCCACCAGCCAGTAGAAGAGCTTGGTCTCGATCTTCATCGGGTGCCTCCGCCCGTCTCGTCGGTGCTCGAGTGCTTCGAGTCCTCATGGTGGCCCTTGGGCCCACCGGACACCGTGCCGCGCTCGCCCGCCGGGTCCGTGTCCGGACCGCCCAGGAGCGTCTGCAGGACACCCTTGTCCGGCTCAGCGGACTCCATCGTCGCCACGTCAGCGTGGTGCAGGTCGAAGGCCGGCCTCTCGGAACGGATCCGGGGCAGGGAGTTGAAGTTGTGCCGTGGCGGCGGGCAGGAGGTCGCCCACTCCAGTCCGGCACCCCAGCCCCACGGGTCGTCCACGGTGACCTTCTCGGTCTTGAAACTCTTCCACACCGCAAACAGGAACGGCAGCATCGAGGCGCCCAGCAGGAAGGCCGAGGCCGTGGAGACCTGGTTCATCCAGGTGAACCCGTCCTCCGGCATATAGTCCGGGTAACGCCGCGGCATACCCATCGCGCCCAGCCAGTGCTGGATCAGGAAGGTGCCGTGGAAGCCGAAGAACAGCATCCAGAAGTGCAACTTGCCCAACGGCTCGCTGAGCATGTGCCCGGTGAACTTGGGCCACCAGTAATAGAAGCCGGCGAACATCGCGAAGACCACGGTGCCGAACACCACGTAGTGGAAGTGCGCCACCACGAAGTAGGAGTCCGTGACGTGGAAGTCGAGCACCGGGCTGGCCAGGATGACACCGGTCAGACCGCCGAACAGGAACGTCACCAGGAAGCCCAGAGACCAGAGCATCGGCGTCTCGAAGGTCAGGTGACCACCCCACATGGTGCCGACCCAGTTGAAGAACTTCAGCCCGGTGGGGACCGCGATGAGCATCGTCATGATCGCGAAGAACTCCAGCAGCACCGCCCCGGTGGCGTACATGTGGTGCGCCCACACGCTCACCGACAGCGCAGCGATGGAGACGGTGGCGAAGACCATCGTCTTGTACCCGAACAGCGGCTTGCGGCTGAAGGCCGGGATGATCTCGGAGATCAGCCCGAAGAACGGCAGGGCGATGATGTAGACCTCGGGGTGACCGAAGAACCAGAAGAGGTGCTGCCAGAGCATGGCACCGCCGTGCTCCGGGTCGTAGATGTGCGCACCGGTGATGCGGTCTGCGGCCATACCGAACATCGCGGCGGCCAGCACCGGGAAGACCATCAGCACCAGGATCGAGGTCACCAGCACGGTCCAGGTGAACATCGGCATCCGGAACATCGTCATGCCCGGTGCCCGCAGGCAGACAATGGTGGTGATGAAGTTCACCGCACCGAGGATGGTGCCGAACCCGGCCAGCGCCAGACCCATCACCCACAGGTCGCCACCGAGCCCGGGGCTGTGCACCGCGCCGGCCAGCGGCTGGTAGGCGAACCACCCGAAGGAGGCCGCACCACCGGGGGTGATGAAACCGGCCACGGTGATCAGACCACCGAAGGTGAACAGCCAGTAGGCGAACATGTTCAGCCTCGGGAAGGCCACGTCGGGGGCCCCGATCTGCAGCGGCATCAGCGCGTTGGCGAACCCTGCGAACAGCGGGGTCGCGAACAGCAGCAGCATGATCGTGCCGTGCATGGTGAACATCTGGTTGAACTGCTCAGGGTTGTCCACGACCTGCATGCCGGGGGTCCACAGCTCAGCGCGGATGATCAGCGCGAGCAGCCCACCGAGCATGAAGAAGGCCACTGTGGTCACGAAGTACAGGTTGCCGATGACCTTGTGGTCGGTGGTGGTCAACCACTTGGCGATCTGCCGACCCAGGCTCTCGTTCGGTTTGCCCGGCTCACGGGCCGGGACAAACTCCTCTGCCGGGCGGACGGTCGTGATAGCCATCAGTTCTCCTCCTCCTGGGAGGCCTTGTAATCCTCGAGCAGCTCAGGCGGCAACTTCGCCGGCTGCCCCTCGTGGAGACCGTAGAGGTTGTACTCGTTGCCGACGAGCCCGTCGCCGCCGTTGGCCTTGAGGTCCTCAATGAAGGCGTCGTACTCCTCCTGGGAGACCACCTGCACCTGGAACAACATCTCGGAGTGGTAGGCACCGCACAGCTCGGCGCACTTGCCCTGGAAGGTGCCCTCCTCGGTGGTCACCACCTGGAAGGTGTTGACCCGGCCGGGGACCATGTCGAGCTTGGTCAGGAACTGCGGCACCCAGAAGGAGTGGATGACATCGCGCGAGGTCAGCACGAACTCGATGCGGCTGTCCACGGGCAGCACCAGGGTGGGCAGCGTCTCAGGCAGCCCCTCCTCGCCCTTGCCCAGGTCAGAGGCCTGGGTGCCGATGATGTGCGCCTGGTCCTCGACGTAGTTGAAGTCCCAGGACCACTTCTTGCCGATGGCGTTGACGGTGACGTCGGCCGGCTTGGAGGTGTCCACCATCTGGTGCTGCAGCTCGACGGTCTTGCCGAAGAGCACAGCGACCATGAGGATCGGGACGATCGTGTAGAGGATCTCCAGCGGGATGTTGTACCGCAGCTGGGTGGGCAGGCCCTTCTCGTCCTTCTTGCGCCGGAAGGCCACGATGCACCACAGCGTCAGGCCCCAGACCAGGACACCGATCGCCAGCGCCGCGATCCAGGTCCAGTTCCAGAAGGTGACGACCTTGGACCCCATCTCCGTCACCGGCTCGGGGAGATAGCCACGCCGGAACTCCGCGCCGCAGCCACTCAGGACCAGGACGAGAGCAGCCAGCAGACCGAGTCCGCCGATCCTTCTGCGGCGACGGGCCGGAGCACTCTGGCGTTGCAATGGGCACCTCACTATCGAGCCATGGCTTTACACCCCAGAGCCTACCCCCTCGCGCGTGCGCGGCAGGCGCAGGGTCGACGGTGGATGTCGCGACCCTCAGCCTCCGGAGAAGACGGCCGGCAGCGGATGGCTCAGCGTCTCCGCCAACAACTGCCGGTATGCCGTGCGCGGCACCTCGATCACCCCCAGGCTAGCCAGGTGGTCGGTCCGCCACTGCACATCGATGAGGGCATCGGCCGGGGACAGCAGGGAGACCAGGTGCACCAGGGCGGCCTTGGACGCGTCGGTAGCCCGGTGGAACATCGACTCCCCAGCGAACAGCCCGCCCACCGCGACACCGTAGAGACCGCCGACTAACTCACCGTCACGCCAGGTCTCCACCGAGTGTGCCCACCCGAGACGGTGCAGCTCACGATAGGCCTCGGCAATCTGCGGGGTGATCCACCCACCGGTGCGATCGGGGGCGGCACAGGAGGCCACCACCTCCGCGAAGGCGCTGTCCACCCGGTACTCGAACCGGGCGTAGGACCGTCGCAGCGAACGGGAGACCCGCAGGTCGGCGGGGAAGAGAACACCACGGGGGTCGGGCGACCACCAGCCCAACACCCCACCGCCCTGGGCCCCCAACCCCATCGGGAACAGGCCGTTCCGGTAGGCGGCCAGCAAGGTGCCCGGCGACAGGTCCGCCCCCAGGCCGACCAGGTCCTCCCCCGGCTCAGCCTGGGCCAGATCCAGGTGCCAGGGCGTGGGAGCCGGTTCGATCGGCATACCGCGTGGTCCTGCTCAGCCCAGGTGAGCGGCGACCTCGGCCGCGGCCGGCGAGCCGTAGGCCTCGGTGAACCGCTGCAGGAAACCGGGTCGGTCGAAGGTGTACTCCTGGGTTCCGACGGTCTCCAGCACATAACTGGCCAGCGTCGAGCCCAGCTGCCCGCACCGCTGCGGCGGGAGCTGCCAGGCCAACCCGGCCAGGTAGCCGGCGCGGAAGGCATCGCCGACGCCGGTGGGGTCGACCCGCCGGACGTTGCTGGCGATCGGCACGTGCACGGGCTCCTCGCCCCGACGCAGGATGCTGGCGCCGTCCCGGCCGCGGGTGATGATCCGGGTGCCGACGCGGTCCAGGATCTCCTCGGCCGACCAGCCGGTCTTCTGCTCGGTCATCGCGGCTTCGTACTCGTTGGTGAACAGGTAGGTCGCTCCGTCCACCAGGGCACGGATCGACTCCCCGTCCATGAAGGCCAGCTGTTGGCTGGGGTCCGCAGCGAACGGGATCTGCCGGGTGCGGCACTCGGCCGAGTGCCGCAGCATCGCCTCGGGGTCATCGGGGCTGATCATCACCAGGTCCAACCCGCCGACCGCCTCCAGGATCGGGCCGAGTTCGATCGTGCGGGCCTCGCTCATCGCGCCGGCATAGAAGGACGCGATCTGCGCCATGTCCTGGTCGGTGGTGCACACGAAACGGGCGGTATGCCGCACCTCCGAGACGTGGATGTGCTCGCAGTTGACGCCGTGCCGCTCCAACCAGGACCGGTAGGAGGCGAAGTCCTCACCGACGGCGCCCACCAGCACCGGCCGGTGCCCCAGCCGCGCCATCCCGAAACTGATGTTGGCGCCGATCCCTCCGCGGCGCAGTTGCAGGTCCTCCACGAGGAAGGAGACCGAGATCTTGGCCAGTTGATCCGGCACGAGCGAGTCAGCGAAGCGCCCCTCGTAGGTCATCAGGTGGTCGGTCGCAATAGATCCACAGACGGCGATTCTCACCGGGGCAAGGTACCCCGGAAACGCTGACGGCCGGCCTTCCACGCAGGAAGACCGGCCGTCGGGAGTGTGCTGGGCGGCTCAGCCGAAGGAGTCACCGCAGGCGCAGGAGCTGCCGGCGTTCGGGTTGTCGATGGTGAAGCCCTGCTTCTCGATGGTGTCAGCGAAGTCGATGGTCGCCCCGTCCAGGTACGGCGCGCTCATCCGGTCGACGACGACGTCGACCCCGTCGAAGTCGGCGGTCAGGTCGCCATCCAGGGTGCGCTCATCGAAGTAGAGCTGGTAGATGAGGCCGGAGCAGCCGCCGGGCTGGACTCCGATGCGCAGACGCAGGTCGTCCCGACCCTCCTGCTGCAGCAGTGACTTGACCTTCTCCGCAGCCACTGACGTCAGGACGACGCCGTGCGCCGCCGTGGTCTCGGTGTTGGTCTGGGTCTGTGGCACGCTCATCAGTCGGTCCTGTCCTCTCGGGAAACGCTT
>CAYVEH010000020.1:0-23689 GCA_964450585.1 uncultured Ornithinimicrobium sp. | reverse complement strand
GGGGGCCGCCACACCACGCGCTCAGTCGGCGCTGGGGCCGCCACACCACGCGCTCAGTCGGCGCTGGGGCCGCCACACCACGCGCTCGGTCGTGGTCAGCCGGTGTTGCGCAGCCCTGCCGCCACGCCGTTCACGGTGATCAGCAGCGCGCGCTGCAATGCGTCCACCTGGTCCCCGTCCTCGCCCTGCTCCCGCAGCCGGCGCAGCAGCTCCACCTGCAGGTAGGAGATCGGGTCCAGGTACTGGTCGCGGACCGCCAGGGACCGCTTCAGCACCGGTTGGTCATCCAGCAGGTCCTCCTTGCCGGTCAGGGTCCGCAGCTCACTGACGGTGAGGTCAAACTCGGCACGGATGGCGGTGAAGATGTGCCGCAACTCGGTGGGGACCAGTTCCTGGACGTACAGCGCGGCGATCTCCAGGTCGGTCTTGGCGATGGTCATCTCCACGTTGGAGACCACCGCGGCAAAGAAGTGCCAGTGCTGCAGCATCTCCCGCAAGGTGTCCTCGTGCCCGGCCTCCCGGGCGGCGCGCAGCCCGGAGCCGACCCCGAACCAGCCGGGGATGATCTGCCGGGTCTGGGTCCAGCCGAAGACCCATGGGATGGCCCGCAGACCCTCCAATCCCTGGCCGGCATCCGGTCGCTTACTCGGGCGCGAGCCGATGTTGAGTGCCCCGAGCTGGTCCACCGGGGTGGCGGCGACAAAGTATGCCGGCAGGTCGGGGTCGTCGATCAGCCTCCGGTAGGCCTGGTAGGCCGCCTGGGAGGCGTCGTCCATCACCTGCCCCCACCGCTGCAACTGGTCAGCGGTGGACCGGGGGTCCCGGTGCAGCGCCGAGGCGCGCAGCACCGCAGCCAGGGAGAGCTCCAGGTTCTCCTTGGCCAGGGAGGGCAGCGAGTACTTGTCCGAGATCACCTCGCCCTGCTCGGTGAACTTGATCTCGCCCTCCAGCACCCCGGAGGGTTGGGCCAGGATGGCCTCGTAGGTGGGGCCGCCACCGCGTCCGACCGAGCCGCCCCGCCCGTGGAACAGCCGCAACCGCACGCCGTGCTGGGCCGCCACATCCCGCAGAGCACGTTGGGCCTGGTGGATGCTCCACTGGCTGGTCAGCACCCCGGCCTGCTTGTTGGAGTCGGAGTACCCGAGCATCACCTCCTGCACATTGCCGCGCAGTCGCACCAGCTCGCGGTACTCCGGGATGCGCAGCAGGGTGTCCACCAGGTGCGCAGCACCCCGCAACTCGTCCACGGTCTCCAGCAGCGGGGCGAACCCGAGGTGGGCGAAGGCCTCGACACCTTCGGCGGCTCCGTGCACATCCAGGAGCCCGGCCTCCCGGGCCAGCACTGCGGCCGCCAGGACGTCGTCGGCCCCCTGGGTCATCGAGATGATGTAGGTCTCGATGACCTCCGGGCCGTAGGTGGCCACCGCCCGGCGGATCTCGTCAAAGACCTCCAGGGTCCTGGGCCGTGGCGCTGAGGGGGTGAGCAGCGGTCGGGGGCAGCCCAGTTCACGGGCCAGGATGCCCAGTCGTTGCTGCCGGTCGGTGTCGGCATACGGCTGGTCCAGCACCCCCACGGCGTCGAGCATCGCACCGACGGCGGCATGGTGGTGCTCGGCGTGCTCGCGCACGTCCAGGGTGGCCAGGTGCAGGCCGGTGCCGGCCAGCGTCTGGGAGGTCCGGGCCAGGGCACCGTCGGCGACCAGTTGGCCACCGTGCCGGCGCAGGGAGTCGGCCACCAGGTCCAGGTCGGCGAGCAGTTCAGCGGTCTGCGCGTAGTCCCGGCCGGGCTGGTGCGGCGCCTGGTTGAGCACCCGCCGCCTGGTGTTGAGGAGTTTGGCCTTGATGCAGGTCAGCTTGAGTCGGTAGGGCTCGGCGGCGTTGAGTTCCTTGACCCGTGGGTCCAGGCCCGGCAGGTGGTCCAGATCCTTGGCCAGCGAGGCCTCCAGCTCGGCGTCCACGTCGACGATCACCGTCGAGCTGGACAACCGGGAGACGAGCACGTCGATCATCCCCAGCGCCACCGTGATGGCGTGCTGGTGCTGCAGGGCCAGGACCTCGGCGGTCACGGCTGGCGTGACATAGGGGTTGCCGTCTCGGTCACCGCCGATCCAGGAGCCGAACCGCAGCGGCGGTCGGCGCCGGTCCACCTCGACCCCGTGCTGGGCCAGCAGGTCCGCCAGGTCGCCGAGCAGGTCGGGCACGGTCTCGCCCAGCACCTCCTCCAGGTAGTACATGGCGTTGCGGGCCTCGTCGATCGGCGTGGGCCGGTTCTGCCGCAGCTCATCGGTCTGCCAGATGAGGTCGATCAACTCGGCGAGGCGGCGGTCCTGGCGACGGCGCGCGATCGTGTCGGTCCGGGTGGGCACCGCCAGCTCGTCAGAGAGCCGGCGGATCTTGGTCAGGACCGAGCGGCGGCTGGCTTCGGTGGGGTGGGCGGTGAAGACGGGACGCACGTCCAGCTCGGCCACCACGTCGGTCAGCAACGGTGCTCCCCCCGCCTCCGCGATGGCAGCGATAGTCTGCTCCAGCCAGCCCTCGTGCTCGGCCCGTTCGTTCAGTGAGCGGACGCGGTGCACCTGCTCGGCCGCGTTGGCGAGGTGGAAGTAGGCAGCGAAGGCCCGCACCAGGTCGGTGGCTGTCTCCAGCGGCAGCTCGCTGAGCAGGGTGCGCACCTGCTCAGCCGCCTCGGCGTCGCCGGCCTGACCGGCCTTGGTGTGCAGACGCACCTCCTCCACCCGGTCCAGGAGGTCCTGCCCGTGGTGACGCACCAGGCTCTCGCCCAGCAGGGTGGACACCCGGCGCACGTCGGCACGCAGGTCGGCGCTGATGGGGTCATGACTCACTCGGCGAGCCTATCGGGGCTCGCTGGTGGCCGTCCGGTCGCGCGGCGGTGGACCGGGTCTGATGAGAACTTTTTCATGAGAATGACTCTCACGTGGCGGTGTCACGATGAAGTCATGAGAACTTCGAAGCACTTCACTGCAACCACCGCCCTGGCCCTGGCGCTGAGCCTCGGGCTGGCGGCCTGTGGGGACGATGAGCCGGAGGTCGAGACCCCGGTTGAGGAGCCCGGCGCGTCCGCGGCTGAGACCAGCGAGGACACCCCGACCGAAGCCGGCAACGACGCCCAGGAGACCACCCCGGAGGGTGGCGTCGGTGGTGCGACCACCGACGACCAGTCAGCCACCGAGGAGGACACCGGGCAGGGCTCGGGCGGCTCCGATGACACCGGCGCGAGCAGCGCGGATGCCGGGGACCTCACCGCCATCGCGCTGACGGCGATTGCCACGGCCGAGGCCGAGGCCGGCGGTGAGGCCTACGAGATCGACGACCAGGACCGGGACGGGACCTGGGAGGTCGACGTCCGGGTGGGCGACGGCTCGGTCGAGGTCACCGTGAGCGCTGAGGGCACCGAGGTGGTGCGCACCCGGGAGGAGACCCTGGACCGGGAGGACGGCGATGCGCTGGACGAGGCCACGATCACGCTGACCGAGGCCATTGAACTGGCCATCGATGAGGTGGGCGGTGTGCTGGACGATGCCGAGCTGGAGGGCCCCGATGACGGCCAGCCGGCGCACTGGGAGGTCAGCGTGGACCTGGACGGACCGGAGGACGACATCGATGTGCTGATCGGCCTGGACGGTACGGTCCTGGGGACCGACAGCTGAGCCGTCGGCCCTGACCGAGCGGCCTCGGTCCCCGCTGCCCTCAGTCCTGGTGTGATCGGGCGAAGGTCAGCCTCTCCCCCCGGGCACCGCCCATCCAGATGTCCTGGCAGGCGGCCGCCATCCGGTCCAGGCCCTCGGTGATCTCACCGAAGACGTTGCCCGGCACCCACCCCTGGTCGCCGTTGATGAGCAGGTTGTTGCGCCCGTAGAAGATCGCCAGGTCGATGATCCCGCTGGCAGCCCGGTGCTCCTTCTCGGCTTCGTACCCATAGGCCGGGTTGCCCAGGTCGTCCCCGGAGAAGGTGAACCAGCAGACGTCACCGGGGATCGGAGTGATGGTGGTGTTCTCCGGGCCGGGGTCCCGTTCCGCGAAGGGCGGGTACAGCCCGTAGATCTCGTTGCGGGCGTACTTGCCGTGGTAGACCTGCGCCGACAGGGGCAGCGCGTCCCAGACGGCTGCCGCGGTGCGGGGGGCGGCCTCGTCCAGCAGGCGGGCGGTGCAGCTCACGTCACGCTTCTCGAGGGTGATGCTGATGTAGCGGGCCATGGGGTTCTCCTGGGTGGTCAGCGGTCCGTCAGGTGGGTCTGGCAGGGTCGGGCCGTGCCCGCTCATTTCCCGGCTAACAGCGTCGGCACGGCACGGTGCCAGTCGGTGGCCCGCTCGTAGGCGCGGCCGGCCCGCAGGGTCAGCGCCTCGGCGTGCCGGGCCCCCACGATCTGCAGGCCGATCGGCCGCCGGTCGGGGGTCAGCCCGCACGGTACCGACAGGGCCGGCTGCTGGGTCATGTTGAACGGGTAGGTGTAGGGGGTCCAGGACGTCCACAGGGTGGAGTGCCAGCCGTCAGGGGTGTCCTGACCGACCGGGAACGCCGCGATCGGCATCGTCGGGGTGAGCAGCAGGTCGTAGCGGTCGTGGAAGGCGCCCATCCGCACGCCCAGGTCCATCCGCACGGCCATCGCATCCAGGTACTGGGCCGCCGAGGCGGACAACCCGAAGTCCTCGATGGCCTGCCGCAGCCCCGGGTCGACCCGCTCCAGTGCTCCGGGCCCGTAGTGCTCGATCACCTTGGCAGCACCGGTGAACCACAGGATGTGGAAGGCCTCGACGCAGTCGTCGATGTCCGGGTCGACCTCCTCCACGTGGGCACCGGCCTCGGCGAGCACAGTGGCCGCCACCCGCACCGCCTGCTCGACCTCCGGGACGTTGCTGCCGTACCCGAGCGTGGGCGACAGCGCGATGCGCAACCCGGCGACGCCGTCCTCCACCTGCTCCAGGTAGGAACCGTCCGGCCGGTCCAGGGCGGCCCAGTCCCGGGAGTCCGGCTGGGACAACACGTCCAGCAACAACGCCGCGTCGCGCACGCTGCGGGTCATCGGCCCGGCGTGCGCGAGAGTGCCGTACGGGCTGGGCGGGAAGTGCGGGATCCGCCCGAAGGTCGGTTTGAGCGCGACGGTGCCGGTGAACGAGGCGGGGATGCGCACCGAGCCACCACCATCGGTGCCCACCGACCAGGTGCTCATCCCCAACCCCACGGCCGTGGCTGCCCCACCGCTGGACCCGCCGGCGGTCAGCCCCGCGCCCCACGGGTTCCCGGTGGCCCCGTGCCGCAGCGAGTCGGTGACCCCTTTCCAGGCGAACTCGGGCGTGGTGTTCTTGCCCAGGAAGACGCAGCCGGCCTCACGCACGCGGGCGACCGAGGGCGCGTCCACGTCCCAGGGGCCGGCCTCGTCGATGAGCAGGCTGCCGCGCAGCGTGGGCCAGTCCCGGGTCAGCAGGATGTCCTTCAATGACATCGGGACCCCGTCGACCGGGCCGAGCGGGGCACCGGCACGCCACCGTGCGGTGGACTCCCGGGCCATCCTCAGCGCCGTGTCCTCATCGATGAGGACCATCGCGTTGACCTGGCTGTCAAAGGTCTGGATCGCCTCCAGGGCCGCCCGGGTGGCGTCCTCGGGCGTGAACTGGTCAGCAGCGAAGCCAGCCACCAGGTCCTCGGCGGACAGCCGCGACAGGCTTCCAGCCTCCGCTGCGGGCCCGGGGTCAGCCGTGGCGCTGGTGGCATCGGTCGGCTCCGTCCCCGGGGCCGGTGGCGGAGCGGGCGTGGCAGGCGGCGGGGTGGGCGTCATGAGCCGGCCCCTGGCACGTACCCGCGGGCCTTGTCCACCACGTTCTCCAGCGGCTCCCCGGCCAGCCACCGTTGCGCGTTGGCCACGAACTGCCGGGCCAGCGTGTCCCGCCACCCGATGACGTCCCCGGACATGTGGGCGCTGATGACACACCCGGGGGCGTCCCACAGCGGAGAGTCGGCGGGCAGCGGCTCGGTGCGGAAGACGTCCAGGGAGGCCCCGGCGATCTGGCCGTGCTCCAGGGCGCGGGCCAGGTCGGTCTCCACCAGGCTGGCTCCGCGGCCGATATTGACCAGGTGGGCGGTGCTGCGCATCGCGGCCAGCACCTCGGCGTTGATCAGGTCGGTGGTGGCCGGGGTCAGTGGCGCCGCGTTGACCAGGTAGTCGCACCAGCCCACCTCGGCCGCCAGGTCGGTGCTGGCCACCACGGTGCCAAAGTCGGTGTCCTGCTGGCGTGCGGTGCGCCCCACCCCTCGGACCTGCATCCCGACCGCGCGCAGCAACCGGGCGGTCTCCCGGCCGATGGCACCGGTGCCGATGACCATCGCCCGGGCCCCGGTCACGCTGTGCGTCTCCCGGTGCCGCCAGGTGCGCTCGGTCTGCAGCTGGCGGCTCTCGTGCAGCAGCTTGGCGTGCGCCAGGATGCTGGCCAGGACGAACTCGGCGATCGGCCGGTCGAAGGTGCCGCGGGCGTTGGTGACGGTGACCGAGGAGGAGCGCAGGTCATCGAAGAGCAGGCTGTCCACACCGGCCGCGGCGACGTGGATCCACTCCAGGGAGGTGGCCTGCTCCCAGGCGCCTTCCACCGCGGTGGAGAAGAAATCCCAGAGGAACAACACCTGGGTGTCCTCCAGCGCCTCGGGCAGGCCATCGGCATCGGTGAACCGGAAGGTGACCCGATCCTGCAACGGGTCCAGGTGCGGCGGGCGATCCTCGGCGCTCTCGCCAAGGACGACAACGGTGGGCAGCGAGGGGGACACGCCGCCAATGTAGCCGACGATCCTGTCCGATTGTCAACAATGTGCACTAGCCTGCACTATGTGGAGATGAGCACCGTTGCGGGCGAGCCCACCGCCCCCTTCGCAGCAGCTCCGGGACCCTGGGCACAGGTGCCGGAGGTGGCCCCCGTGGGCCAGCTGGGCGTCGGCGTGATCGCCCCCTATGACTTCGCCCTGGACCGGGAGTTGTGGCGTTGGGTGCCGGACAGTGTGGCACTGCACCTGACCCGGACGCCGTACGCGCCGCTGTCGGTCTCCCTGGAGCAGGCCACGGTGGTCGGGGACCCGGTGATCGTGACCCGGTGCACCCAGGATCTGATCAGCATCAAACCCGATGTGGTGGCCTATGCCTGCACCTCCGGCAGCTTCATCCAGCGACGGGCCGGCGAGCGGGCGCTGATCGCCGCTATGGAGGCCGCGGGTGCACCTCTCGCGGTCACCACCAGCGGGGCGCTGGTGGACGCCCTGACCCACCTCGGCATCCGCAAAGTCGCCCTGGCCACCCCGTACGACGAGCACATCAGCCAGGGGCTCAGCGCCTTCGTCGAGGAGTCCGGCATCCGCGTCACCGGGATGCAGCACCTGGGCCTGGAGGGCCGGATCTGGACGGTGCCGTATGCCGAGACCGTCGACATCGTGCGGCGCAGCTACACCCGCGACTGTGAGGCGCTGTTTATCTCCTGCACCAACCTGCCGACCTACGACCTCATCGCCCCGCTGGAGGGTGAGCTGGGTGTCCCGGTGCTGACCGCTAACCAGGTCACCATGTGGGCTGCGTTGCGTGCCGTGGGGGCCACCCCCGTCGGGCCGCACCAACGGTTGCTGCGCGAGGACGCCCCACCCGAGCCGGAGGCGGAGGGGCAGACCGACCGGGCGGGGGCGGCGCTGTTGACCGCAGCACCGGTGAGGGCCAGCCAGGAGAGGGGGCGAGGATGAGCACGCCGACGCGGCGGCCGGAGGCCGTGAACACCGCCCGGGTCCCACCGGAGATCATCCGGCCGTTCGCGCTGCAGGAGTATGCCGATCGGCTGCAGCGGGTGCAGCAGGTGCTCACCGAGCGGGACGTGTCCGCGTTGGTGATCGCCGACCCGGCGAACCTGTACTACCTCACCGGGTACAACGCCTGGTCGTTCTACACCCCGCAGTGCCTGGTGGTGCCCACCGAGGGCGAACCCCACCTGTTCGCCCGGGCCATGGACGCCCAGGGCGCCCACTACACCGCTGCCCTGGGCCCGCACCATGTGCACGGCTACCCGGAGTACCTCATCCACCGCCCGGATGCCCACCCGATGGAGTGGGTGACCCAGCAGGCCGTCGACCTGGGCATCCTGCCCACCGGCCCGGGCCACCGGATCACCGCCGAGCTGGACTCACACTTCTTCTCGGCCCGCGGGTACCTGGCGATGCGGGACGGGTTGGGGGGCACCGAGATCACCGACAGCCAGGAACTGGTGAACTGGGTCCGCCTGGTCAAGTCCCCGGCGGAGCAGGAGATGCTGCGCAGTGCGGGGCAGATCGCCGAGCACGTGATGCTCACCGCGCTGGGAGCGATCGAGTCCGGCCGCCGACAGTGCGACATCGTCGCTGACATCCAGCATGCCCAGGCCTCCGGCCTGGAGGGGCTGGGTGGTGACTACCCGGCGATCGTGCCGATGCTGCCGACCGGGGCCACTGCGGGGACCCCGCACCTGACCTGGAGCGACCGGGTGATGCGCTACGGCGAGGCCGCCACGATCGAGCTGGCCGGGGTGTACCAGCGCTACCACGCGCCGCTGGCGCGCACCGTCAGCCTGGGCAAGCCACCCGGTTACCTGGCGGACTGCGCGGCGGCGGTCAGCGAGGGCTGGGAGGCGTTGGCGCAGGAGTTGCGGCCGGGCCGCACCAGCCACGACGTGCACCACGCCTTCAGTACCGCGATCAGCCGGCACGGGCTGACCAAGGAGTCCCGGATCGGCTACTCGATCGGGGTCGGCTACCCACCGGACTGGGGGGAGCGCACCGTCTCCCTACGAGAGGGCTCGGAGACCGTCCTGCAGGCCGGGATGGCCTTCCACGTCATCCTCGGCATGTGGATGGGCGGGTGGGGCTATGAGACCTCGGAACCGGTCCTGATCACCAGCACCGGGGTGGAACGACTGACCAGCGTCCCCGGAGGGCTGACCATCAAGAACTGACCACCACGACGAGCACCTGCCCCGGCCAGCACGGGGGTTCACCACCGACGGAAGGCGATCATGACACCTCAGACCCAGACCCTGCCCCTGGCGGACCGCGCGTCCAGCCTCGTGGGATCGGTGATCGACTCCAGCACCTCCCTGCTGGCCAGTCAGACCCATGACATCGTGCGGTTTGCCATGGGCAGCCCGGCAGCCGAAGCCATCCCCACCGAGGCGCTGGCCGAGGTGGGGGTGAAGGCGATCGGCGCCGGGGCCGCGGATGCGTTCGACTATGCGGCCACCGAGGGTGACCCGACCCTGCGGGAGGCCCTGCTCGGCATACTGGAGGGCACCAGCGATGCGACGACAGCCGATCGCCTGATGATCACCTCCGGCGGGATGCAGGGCCTGGACCTGGCCAACAAGCTGTTCGTCAACCCCGGTGACCTGGTGGTGGTGGAGTCCCCGACCTACACCAACGGCAGCGCCACCGCACTGTCCTACCAGGCCGAGCTGCTGGAGGTGCCGGTCGACGACGCCGGCATGAACGTGGACTCCCTGGAGGAGCAGGTGGAGCGCGCCGGGCGGGTCCCCAAGGCGATCTACACGGTACCCACCTTCCAGAACCCCTCGGGCGCCTCGATGACTCTGCAACGCCGACACCGGCTGCTGGAGCTGGCCCGCCGCTGGGGCAGCGTGATCATCGATGACGACCCGTACGGCATGCTGCGCTTCGCCGGGGACCCGCTGCCCACCCTGCGGGAGCTGGGCGGCGGCGACCCGCTGGTCTTCTCGGTGCGCACCTTCTCCAAGATCGTGGCTCCCGGGTTGCGGGTCGGCTGGGTGGATACCGCCCCGGAACTGCAGCAGCTGCTGATCAACGCCAAGCAGGCGATGGACACCTGCACCAACCTGCCCGCGCAGCGGCTGGTCGCCGGGTTCCTCCGGGCCGGCTACCTGGCCGAGCACCTGGCCACCCAGCGGGAGGAGTACCGCCGCCGCAAGATCGCGATGCAGGAGGCGCTGCAGGAGCACTTCGCGGGGATGGCCCGGTGGACCGACCCGGAGGGTGGGTTCTTCCTCTGGGTGAGTTTCGACCCACCGGTGCGCACCGAGGACCTGTTCCCGGTCGCGTTGGCGGCCGGGGTGGCCTACATCCCGGGCAATGCCTTCTCCCCCGCCCAGGCGTTCCCGCACGACCTACGGCTGTGCTTCGCCTCCACCCCCCCGGACCGGATCCGGGAGGGTGTGGCCCGGCTGCGCGCTGCCGTGGATCAGCTGGCCGAGCAGCGCTGAGGAGCCAGTATGCCGTCCCCGACGTCATCTGCACCGCTCGCCCCGGCGATCACTCCGGCAGAGCAGGACGTGCTGGACCTGATCGACCGGGATGAGCTGGTCGCGCTGACCCAACAGCTGGTGCAGGCCCGGGGGCAGAACCCGCCCGGGCAGGAAGCCGCGACGGCCGCCGTGCTGGCCGAGGACTGCCAGCGCCGCGGCCTGGAGGTCGCGATCGCCGAGGTGGCCCCGGAGCGGCCCAATGTCACCGCCACCCTGGTCGGCGGGACGGGTCCCGGGCTGCTGCTGCTCGGGCACACCGACGTGGTCCCACCGGGCCAGGGCTGGAGCGCCGACCCATATGCCGGCGCGGTGCGGCAGGGCCGGATCTACGGTCGGGGCTCGGCGGACATGAAGGGCGGGTTGGCGGCCTGCGTGGTGGCCCTGGACGCGCTGCACCGCTCCGGGGCGGCCCTGTCCGGGCCGGTCGAGCTGGCCGCCCTGGTCGATGAGGAGGAGACCGGGCTGGGGATCCGCCACTACATGCGCCAGGACCGGATGCGGGGCGGTCAGCGGCCACCCTTCCGCGGCTGTGTGGTGGCCGAGCCCACCGATCTGCAGACGATCATCGCGGCCCGCGGCGATGCCTACCTGGAGGTGGTGGTGCACGGGGTGGCTGCCCACTCCGGGCGCCCTGATGATGGTCGCAACGCAATCTACGGACTGGCCCGGGTCGTCGAGGAGCTGCGCACCTGGCACGGGGAGCTGATGGCCCGGGCGCACCCGCTGGTGGGCCCGCCCACCTGGAGCGTCGGTCTCATCGAGGGCGGGCAGGGCACCTCCACGGTGCCGGCGCAGGCCCGGCTCAGCGCGGACCGTCGACTGCTGCCCGGGGAGGACCCCGACCAGGTGCTGGCCGAGGTGCGCGAGCGCCTGGCCTCCTTGCCGCTGACCCAGGACGGGTTGACCGTGGAGGTCACCATGCCGATGGCGATGCCGGGGTTCGAGACGGCCTCCCAGGACGCGTTCGTGCAGCAGACCGACGCGGCGCTGCGGCAGACAGGCGGCCCGGGCCTGGGTCTGGCCGGCTGGACGGCCGCCTGTGACGGCGGGTTCGTGGCTCGCGATGCCGAGGTGCCGACGGTGGTGCTGGGCCCCGGCTCGGTCAACGAGCAGGCGCACCGGCCGGATGAGTCGGTGGCCGTCGATGAGCTGCTGGTCGCTGCCCGGACCTACACGTTGCTGGCGCTGCGGATGCTCGGCTGACGGACGGCCGGGACGCCTGCGCTCGCCCCAGGCGTGGCAGCGCGCCGGAAGCCCCGTCTCACCGCAGGCGCGGCAGCGCCTCGGCGAGCAGTTGTGCCAGGTGGCGGGCGCGGCGCGGGGACTCTTGGCCGATCTGGGTCCGGCAGCTGAAACCGTCCGCCAGGATCTGGGTGTGGCGGCCGGCCTCCCGGACCGCCGGCAGGATGCTGCGCTCCCCCACCGCTCGGGACACCTTCTCGTGGCCGGCCTCAAACCCGAAGTTCCCGGCCAACCCGCAACAGCCCTCATCCGGCTCGACGACTGCGATGCCGGCGGCGCGCATCAGTGCCCGGTCGGCGGCAAAGCCCATCACCGCGTGCTGGTGACAGTGCACCTGGACCAGCGCCTCCCCACCGATCTGCGGCGGTTGCCAGCCCGCGGCCCGCTCGGCCAGCACCTCGGCCAGGGTGCGCACGGCGCCCGGCACCGCATCAACGAGCGGGTCATCGGGCAGCAGGTGGGCCACATCATGTCGCAGCATCGCCGTGCAGCTGGGCTCCAGCCCCACCACCGGGGTGCCGGCGGCCAGCTCCGGGCCGATCACCTCCAGGGAGTGCCGCAGCACCCGACGGGCTCCACGCAGCTGCCCGGTGGAGGCCCAGGTCAGCCCACAGCAGACCGGGGCCTGCGGGAGCACCACCTGGAACCCGGCGGCCTCCAGCACCCGGACGGCGGCGGTGCCTACCTCCGGCGCCAGGAAGTTGCTGAAGGTGTCCGGCCACAGCAGCACCCGGCCGCGCGGCGCGGGTGCCGGTGAGGGCGGCCGGTGCCGCAGGAGTTGCCGCAGGGTGGCCGGCGGAAAGTGCGGCAGGTCGCGGGACCGGGCGATCCCGCCGAGCGCCTTGATCGCCGGGGACAACGTCGAGCCCAGCAGCGCGTTGGTCGCCCCCGGGGCGGCCGAGGCCACCCGGGCGGCCACCGGCAGCCACCCCATGGACCAGTGCGAGCGGGGCCGTGCCCACGGGCGGTGCCGGTAGTGCTGCCAGGTGAACTCGGCTTTGTAGGTGGCCATGTCCACGTTGACCGGGCAGTCACTGAGGCAGGCCTTGCAGGACAGGCACAGGTCCAGCGCATCCCGCACCTCCGTGGAGCGCCAGCCGTCGGTGATGACATCGCCTTCGAGCATCTCCCAGAGCAGGTGTGCACGCCCGCGGGTGGAGTCCTTCTCCTCCCTGGTGGCCCGATAGCTGGGGCACATGAACCCGCCGGAGGACTGCAGGCACTTACCGACCCCCACGCAGCGTCGCTGCGCCCCGGCAAAGCCGTCGGCGTCCTGCGGGAAGGTGGTGAGGGTCGACACCGTGCGGTCGGCGGCGGCCCCGGCGTGCCGCAGGCCGTGGTCCACCGGCAGCGGGTCGACGATCACGTGCGGGTTGAGATGGCCGTCGGGGTCCCAGGCCTGTTTCACCTGGGCGAACAGCGCGTGCGCCTCGGGGCCGTACATCCGCCGCACCAGCTCCGAGCGGGCGCGCCCGTCGCCGTGCTCCCCGGAGACCGACCCGCCCAGCGAGACCACCAGGTCGGTAGCCTGCTCCACGAACGAGCGGTAGGAACGGATGCCGGCGGCGGAGATCAGGTCGAAGTCGATGCGCAGGTGCATGCAGCCCTCGCCGAAGTGGCCGTAGGAGGCACCGGAGTAGCCGAACCGGGCCAGCAGCTCGTCCAGCGCGCGCAGGTAGCGGCCCAGGTGTTCCGGTGGGACGGCCGCGTCCTCCCAGCCGGCCCAGGCCTCGGCTCCGTCCGCCCGGCGGGTGGCCAGCCCGGTCCCGTCGCGGCGGCACCGCCACAGCACGGCCTGCGCTGCCGGGTCGACGACCACCGAGGCGGTCGCCCCGAGCCCGGCATCGCGGACCACGTCGGCGATCTGCTCGGCCGCCGCTTGCGCCGTCGGCCGGTCCTCGCCACCGACCTCGACCAGCAGCCAGACGCTGCCGTCTGGCAGCCCGGCGTGCACCGCGGCCCGCCGGACGTCCTCGGGGAGCCGGTCCACCAGGGTGGCGTTGATCGACTCCATGGTCAGCGGTCCGTGGGGCCGCACGTGTGGCACGCTGTCGGCCGCTGCCGGGCTGTCCGGGAAGCCCAGCGCCAGCAGCACCCGCGCCGGTGGTGGCCGGACCAGGGCGAGCGTGGCGCGCACCGTGGTGGCCAGCGTGCCCTCGCTGCCGGCCAGCAGCCGGGCCAGGTCGGTGCCCTGTTCGGGCAGCAACCGCTGCAGGGCGTACCCGGAGATCTGCCGGCTGAAGGTGCCGAACTGGCGCCGGATCAGCCGGGCATGGTCCTGGCCCAGCCTGGCCAGGGTCCGGTGTAGCTGGCCGGCGACAGACGGCATACCGGCGATCTGCGCGGCCCGGTCTGCCTCGGTCCGCCCGGGGGTCGGGGTGTGCACCGTCACCGGGTCGCCGGCCCCGGTGATGGCCTGCAACGACCGGACGCTGTCGGCGGTGGTGCCCCAGGCCAGCGAGTGGGCCCCGCAGGCGTTGTTGGCGATCATCCCACCCAGCGTGGCGCGGGTGGCCGAGGACGGGTCCGCTCCAAAGGTGAGCCCGTGCGGGGCGGCTGCGGCCATCAGGTCGCTGAGCACCACCCCGGGTTGCACCACCGCGGTGCCGCTGACCGGGTCGAGCTCCAGGATCTGGTTCAGGTGCCGGGAGACGTCCACCACGACCCCGCCGATGGCGTTGCCGGCCATGGAGGTGCCGGCCCCGCGCAGCGCCACCGGCGCCCCGGCCTCGCGGCACAGCCCCAGGGTGGTCTCCAGGTCCTCCTCGGTGCGTGGCCGGACCACGACGTCAGGCACCACCCGGTAGTTGGAGGCATCCGTGGCGTACAGCGCCCGGGACTGGGTGTCGGTGCTGACCTCCCCCATCAGGCCACGCCGCAGGCGGCCCACCAGGTCGGGACGGTCATATCCGGCCATGCCGTGAAGTCTAATAGTATTGTCGACAATCGCACGAGACGAGGGGCAAGGGAGGCACCAGATGCCCACCATCGGATTGCTGTACCCCGGCCACAGCGCCGAGGACGACTTTCCGGCGCTGCAGGCCAGGCTCTCCACCGACCTGGCGCTGCCGTTGGTGCACACCACCGTCGGGGAGGATGCCCACCGGGTGGATGCCCTGCTGGACCTGGGCGGCCCGGAGCGGCTGGCCGAGGGAGCCCGCACCCTGATGGCCGCGCATGCTCCCGATGCGGTGATGTGGGCCTGCACGTCGGGGTCGTTCGTGTTCGGGTGGGACGGTGCGCATGACCAGGTCACGCGGCTGCAGGAGGTCACCGGGGTGCCCACCTCCTCCACCTCGCTGGCCTTCGTGGCGGCCTGTCGTGCCCTGGGGATCCAGCGGGTCAGCGTGGCAGCGTCCTACCCCGAGGACGTGGCCGAGAGCTTCGTCGACTTCCTCGGTCAGGGTGGGGTCGAGGTGAGCGCGATGGGCAGCCACGGCATCATCACTGCCGCCGAGGTGGGCACCCTGGGACAGTCCCAGGTGGCGGCCATCGTGCGCGGGGCTGACCTGGCCGGAGGGGCCGAGGCGGTCCTGGTGCCGGACACCGCGATGCACACCCTGGCCTGGCTAGAATCCCTCGAGCACGTCGCTGGCGTGCCCGTTCTCACGGCAAACCAGGTGACGATCTGGCAGGGGCTGAACCTGTTGGGCGAGGTCCCCGTCATCCCGTCCCTGGGCACCCTGTTCAGCACCAGGAGCGGAGACTGACCCTCATGGCCACGAAGACCGCGCGACGCGCGCCCGTCACCCGGGCCTCGATGGACCCGGTGGTCCAGGAATCGACCCCCAGCATGATCGCCAACCGCGTCCGGGAGGCGATCGCCTCGGGGCACATTGCGCCCGGCTCGCAGCTCGGCGAGGCCAACCTGGCCCGCGAGTTGGGGGTCAGCCGCGGCCCGCTGCGGGAGGGGCTGCAGCGGCTCACTGCTGAAGGGTTGCTGATCTCCATCCGCAACCGCGGGCTGTTCGTCATCGAGATGACCCCCGAGCGGGTGCGCGACATGTACCTGGCCCGCCAGGCCATCGAGCGCGCCGCGGCCGAGCAGATCCACCGGGGCGACCCGATCGCGGCGGGCCGGGCGCTCACCGGGGTGATCGAGGCGATGGCCCGGGCCAGGGACACCCGGGCTGAGGGGATGGCCGACATCGAGTTCCACCAGCTGCTGGTCTCCCTGGCCTCCAGCCCCCGGCTGTCCCGGATGCACGAGATCCTGATGACCGAGACCCGGATGTGCATCCACGCCCTGCAGGACTCCTATGTGCATGGCGACGCGGTGCGGGTCGAGGAGCACGCCGCCATCGCCGACTCCTTCCTGGACCGGGACCCGCAGGCCACCGATGAGCTGCTCGCGGCGCACATGACCGACGCGGTCACCCGGCTGATCTCCCGGCCACCCAAGGCCAGTTCCACCGCCTGACCGTCACGGCCCGGTGGCCCGGTCGTGGATATCGCGGCGGGTGGGATGCGCAACGGCCCGGCCCCCGCGGGGAGCCGGGCCGCCACGCCGGGGCGCAGCTGGTCAGGCCAGAGTGATTCCGAGGTACTTGGTCTCCAGGAACTCCTCGATACCGGTGGTGCCGCCCTCGCGGCCCAGGCCGGACTCCTTGACCCCACCAAACGGGGCCGCCGGGTTGGAGACGACGCCCTGGTTGAGGCCCACCATGCCGGTCTCCAGGGCCTCCCCCACCCGCAGCGCCCGGCGCAGGTCGTTGGTGAAGACGTAGGAGACCAGACCGAACGGGGTGTCGTTAGCCGCCGTGACGGCCTCCTCCTCGGTGGTGAACGGGGTGATGGCCGCGACCGGGCCGAAGATCTCCTCACTGGTCATCCGGGCGTCCGGCGAGACGCCGGTGAGCACGGTGGGGGTGAAGAAGTAACCCTCACCGTCGGGGGCGCTACCGCCGGTCAGCACGCTGGCCCCGCGGTCCACGGCGTCGGTGACCAGCTCGGTCACCTTGGTCTGGGCTGCCTCATCGATCAGCGGGCCCACCTTGACCCCCTCCTGCGTGCCGCGGCCGACCGGCATACTGCTCATCTGCTCGGCCAACCGCCGACCGAACTCCTCGGCGACGGACTCGTGCACGTAGATCCGGTTGGCCGCGGTGCAGGCCTCCCCCATGTTGCGCATCTTGGCCAGCACCGCGCCGGCGACCGCCTCGTCCAGGTCGGCGTCCTCGAAGACGATGAACGGTGCGTTGCCACCCAGCTCCATCGAGGTGCGCATCACCTTATCGGCGCACTGCTCCAGCAGGATCTTGCCGACCTTGGTGGAGCCGGTGAACGACAGCTTACGGGCCTTGCCGGACCGGATCATCGGCTCCATCACCTGGCCGGAGTGCTGGGCGGTGATGATGTTGACCACCCCATCCGGCAGCCCGGCCTCCAGCAGGATCTGCCCCAGCGCCAGCATCGACAGCGGTGTCTGGTGCGCGGGCTTGATCACGCTGGTGCACCCGGCAGCGATCGCTGGTCCGATCTTGCGCGTGCCCATCGCCATCGGGAAGTTCCACGGCGTGATCAGCAGGCACGGCCCGACCGGCTGCTTGGCGATCAGGAAACGGGCCCCACCGGCTGGCGCGGTCTGGTAACCGCCGCTGATCCGGGTGGCCTCGCCGGCGAAGTGCCGGAAGAACTCCGCCGCGTAGGTGATCTCGCCCTTGGCCTCGGCGATCGGCTTACCCATCTCCAGGGTCATCAGCAGGGCCAGGTCATCGATCCGCTCATGCAGCAACTCGAAGGCTGCGGTCAGGATGTCGGCCCGCTGCCGGGGCGAGGTCGCTGCAAACTCGGCCTGGGCGGCCACGGCGGCATCCAGGGCCGCCATCCCGTCGGCCGGGCTGGCATCGGCGACCTCGCACAGGGTGGTGCGGGTGGCCGGGTCCTCCACCGGCAGCGTCGCGCCGTTCTCGGCGTCCCGCCACTGCCCGCCGATCAGCAGCCTCTTGGGCACCGCCTCCAGAACGGCCGTCTCCGAGCCCTGCTGGTCCTTGCTGGGCTGTGCTGGCTGGGTGCTCATTCAATCCTCCGTCACAGGTGCAACCATGAGATACGCTGATTGTCGACAATCTAACAGACACGGAGAAGGAGCCATGGCTGAACTGTCCCCCGTCCTGAAGCAGGCAACCCCGGTGGTCGCGACGCGCGGGGAGGGCGTCCATCTCTACGATGCCGATGATCGACGGTATCTGGATTTCACCGCCGGCATCGGTGTCACGAGCACCGGGCATTGTCACCCGAAGGTCGTGGCTGCCGCGCAGGAGCAGGTCGGCAAGCTGATCCACGGCCAGTACACGACGATCATGCACCAGCCGCTGCTGACGCTCACCGAGCGGCTGGGCGAGGTGCTTCCCCCGACGCTGGACCGGCTGTTCTTCACCAACTCCGGCTCGGAGGCGATCGAGGCGGCCCTGCGGCTGGCGCGGCAGGCCACCGGGCGACCCAACATCATCGTCTTCCACGGCGGGTTCCACGGTCGGACCGTTGCCGCGGCCTCACTGACCAGCTCCGGGACCAAGTTCCGCTCGGGATTCGCCCCCCTGATGGCCGGGGTGCAGGTCTCCCCGTTCCCGGACCCGGGTCACTTCGGGTGGTCCCAGGAGGAGTGCACCGAGTTCGCGCTGCGTCAGCTGGACTACACCCTGCAGACGCTGTCGGCGCCCAACGACACCGCGGCCTTCTTCGTCGAGCCGGTGCTGGGCGAGGGTGGGTACGTCCCGGCGAGCACCGAGTTCCTCGCCGGGCTGCGGGAACGAGCCGACCGCCACGGCATCCTGCTGGTCGTCGACGAGGTGCAGACCGGGTGGGGCCGGACCGGCAAGTTCTGGGGTGGGGACCACTTCAACGCCCAGGCCGACATCCTGGTGACCGCCAAGGGACTGGCCTCCGGCTTCCCCCTGTCCGGCATCGCGGCCTCGCACGCGCTGATGGAGAAGGCCTGGCCCGGCTCGCAGGGCGGCACCTACGGGGCGAATGCGGTGGCCTGTGCCGCCGCGATCGCCACGCTGGATGTCATCACGCAGGAGGACCTGGTGGCCAACGCTGCCGCCCGGGGCGAGCAGCTCAGGGCGGCGCTGCAGGAGGTCGCCGACCAGCACCCGCAGATCACCGATGTGCGCGGGCTGGGCCTGATGATCGCCAACGAGTTCCGGGACGCTGACGGCAACCCGGACGGAGCCACCGCCAGCGCGGTCCAGCAGGAGGCCGCGCGCCGTGGGTTGTTGTTGCTGACCAACGGCCCCTGGGGGCAGTGCGTGCGGTTCATCCCGGCGCTGGTGGTCGGTGAGCAGGACGTCGCCGAGGCCGCCAGCATCTGGAGCGATGCCGTCACCACGGTGCTCGGGCGGGACTGACGCCCCAGCCGGCCCGCCGCAGTCACGCCGAGCCGGCCCCGCCACGGTCGTGGCGGGGCCGGCTACCGGCGGGCCAGCACCTCCCAGATCTGCCGGGCGGCCGGGGCGGCGGTCTCCCCGCCGAACCCACCGTGCTCGACCATGACGACCACGGCATACTGCGGGTCGGTGGTCGGCCCGTAGGAGGCGTACCAGGCCGTTGACTCCTGCCCGAACGACTCTGCCGAGCCGGTCTTGCCGGCGACCGGGTAGGCCTCCAGGTCGAAGGAGGCGAACGCCGCGGCGGCGGTGCCAACCTGGTTCACCCCGGCCAACCCGTCCCGCAGGATCTGCAGGACCTCGTCCGCCACGCCGATGTCGCCGGTGGCGACCGGCTCCACGTCCTTGACGACGTCCCCGTCGGGCGTGCGGATCTGGTCCACGACCTGCGGCTCCCACAGGGTGCCGCCGTTGGCGATGGCGGCGTAGATGCTGGCGATCTGCAGCGGCGTGGTGGCCAGGTCGCCCTGCCCGATCGAGAAGTTGGCGGCGTCCCCGGCCCGGTACTGCCATCCGTCGGTGCAGTTCTCCTGCGCCAGCTGCTCCAGGTAGGCGCGACGCTCCGGGTCCTCCACCTCCGGGTAGCCCGTCTCGGCGTGGGCGCAACTGGTCTCCCGGGTGGCCTCCCAGGAGGAGCGGGTCCACTCCCGGCCCGGGATCGTCCCGGCGGCCTCACCGGGCAGGTCGATGCCGGTCGGTTGGCCGAGCCCGAAGTCCTCCGAGGCGATGACCCACGGGTCGGTCAGGTCGGAGTCCTGGGCCAGGCCGCCCTGGTCGAGCCACTCCTGGTAGGCCCAGGTGTAGAACACCGTGTCGCAGGAGACCTCGATGACCTCCTCCAGGTTGAGCGAGCCGTGGTCCTGGGACTCAAAGTTGGTGAACCGGCGTCCGCCGATGGAGACCGCTCCGGGGCAGTCGTAGGTGGTACCCGGCTCGACGCCGCTGTCCACGGCCGCCGGCAGGGACACCACCTTGAAGGTTGAGGCCGGTGGGAACGTCTCGGCCACCACCCGGTTGATCAACGGCTCGCCGCCCTGCTCACTGGTCAGCTCGGCATACTCCTGCTGGGTCACCCCGGAGGTCCAGATCGCCGGGTCGTAGGTCGGGTAGCTGGCCGCGGCGACGACCCCACCGGTGTGCACGTCCAGCACCACCGCGGCGGCGGACTCGGCTGCCCACCCCTCCTTGCGAGCCGTCTTCACCGTGCTGGCCAGCACCTGCTCCACCTCGTGCTGCACCTGCAGGTCCAGGTGGGTCACCAGGTCGTTGCCGGGCACTGGGTCGCGGTCGGTGACCCGCCCGGTGACCACCCCGCGGGGGTCGACGGTGACGACGGTGTGCCCGGACTCACCCCGCAGCACCTCGTCGTAGGAGGCCTCCAGCCCGGCCCGCCCCACCAGCTCCTGGGCGGTCAGATCCTCCTCGGTGTCGACCTCCTGCTGGGTGGGACGGCCCAGATAGCCCAGCACATGGGCGGCGTTGACCCCGTCGGTCGGGTAGTCCCGCACCGGGCGGGTGTCGACCCGGACCCCCGGGAACCGTTCGGGCCGCTCCAGCATGGCCACGGCCGCCCGCGGTTCCACGTCGTAGGCGATCGGGATCGGCTGGTACGGCGACCCGGAGAAGCAGGACGGCACCGGTGGAGCGCCCTGGGTGCCGCAGAGACGGGTGCGGCCCCACAGTGCCTCCACCGGCAGGTCCAGCTCGGCGGCGACCTCCTCGATGAGGGCGCGGCCCTCATCCTCGGCCTCCAGCAGCACCTCCGGCTCGACGGTGACCACGGCAGTAGGCGCGTTAGCCGCCAACGGAGTGCCGTCGGCCGCCAGGATCCGGCCCCGCAGGGCCGGCTGCACCACGGTCCGGGTGCTCACCTCGGCCGCCTCCATGGTGAGTTCCTGGTGGTTGAGGATCTGCAGGTCCAGCAACCGCCCGGCCAACACGGTGCCCAGGAACAGCGCCACCGCGATCAGTGCCCAGAGCGGACGCAGGGACCGTTGATAGCGCACGACCGGTGGGCTGGTCTGCGGGCGGGGCACCCGGACGCGGGGCCGGTCCTGGTAGCCGCTCATGCCCACCCTCGTTGCACCAGGAAGCGCTCGATCCCCAGGAGCAGTGGGAGCAGCAGGACCGCGAACACGGCGGTAACCCCGATCGACCAGAGCAGGGCCGACGGGCTCGTCGCCCCGACTCCGGCGGCCGCCGTCAGGCCGCGCACGGCCTGCACGGCCGCGGCGCCCCCGACCGTAGCCACCCACGGCACCAACGGTGACCACGGGCCCCACCGGCCGACAGCCCCGACGAGCGCCCCGGCCAGGGCGAAACTCAGCGCGCTGGCGCCCAGCGGCTCACCACCCGGAGGCACTAGGTCGACGAGCCAGCCGGCGGCCAGCCCGCACAACGCCCCGGTAGCCGGCCCGTGCAGCAGGGCAGCGGCAGCCACCACCAGGATGACCAGATCCGGGTGGCCGGGCCAGTGCGGGGAAAAGGAGGCCGGGGCCAGCACGGCCAGGACCAGCAGCAGGCCGCGGGTCAACACGGCAGGCAGCGCGCTCACGACGGTTCCTCCAGCAGCACCACGGCCACCAGGTCGAGGGTGTCGGGGTCCACAAAGGGCTGCACCGCCGCGGTCCGCCCCAGCTGGCCATTGTCGGGGTCTACGGAAGTGACCGTGCCCAACGGCACGCCGGCGACATACGGCCTCGAGTCGGGGCTTCCCAACGTGGTCACCACCTCACCCTCGGTGATCCGGCTGTCCCCGATCGCGGTCAGCGTCAGCTCACCGCTCTCCCGCGGCGGCAGCCCCGGCGCCGGCTGGGCAGACACCGACCCCAGGGCGCCCTGGCTGCCGAAACGCACGCCCACCACCACGTCCGGGCCGCCGAGCAGGACCACGTCCGCGCTGGTCGAGCTGACCCGCACCACCCGGCCCACCAGGCCCTGGGAGCTGACCACCGTCTGGTCGACGCTGACTCCCTCCTGGGCGCCGGCGTCGATCGTCACGGTGCGGCCGGCCACCGGGGTGCTGCCGTAGGCCACCCCGACCACCCGGGTGGGTAGCAACTCGTAGTCGCCCCACCCGGCACTGGCCTGCTGCAGCGTGGTGAGTTGCTCGGTGCTGTGCAGCTGGGCCTCCAGCTCGCTGACCTGCGCCGCGAGCGCGTCCCGTTCCCGGATGACCCTGGTGAGCTCGTCCTGACTCCAGCCGGTCGTGGCGCTCTGCACCGGGGAGAACAAGGCCGCGGCACCGGAGCGTAGCGGCGCGGTGAGCGCGGGCCGGGTCACGTCAATCAGCAGCAGCACCACCGTGAGGGCCAACGTCACCGCCAATAACGCAGCCCGCGGCCGGTCGGGGTGCTCCTGCAGCCAGCGGCTCACGGGCTGCCACCACGCGGGCCGCACGGTCAGCGGCCCTGGGGGGTGATCAGCACCTGCCGGAGCGCAGCGAAGTCGTCCACGCAGGCGCCAGCTCCGCGGATCACCGCCCGTGCCGGGTCCTCGGCCAGGTGCACCGGCACCCCCAGCTCGCGGTGCAGCCGCTCGTCCATCCCCCGCAACTGAGCTCCCCCGCCGGTCAGCACGACGCCGTTGTCCAGGATGTCGCCGGACAGCTCGGGCGGGCAGATGTCCAGGACGGCCTTGACGACATCGACCACCTGCAGGATCGCCGGCTCGATCATCCGGCGTACCTCCGAGGAGGTCAGCGTCACGGTCTTGGGCAGCCCGCTGGTGACGTCTCGGCCGCGGACTCGTTTGTCACGTTCCTCGGCCAGCGGGTAGGCCGAGCCGATCTCGACCTTGATGGCCTGGGCGGATCGTTCGCCGAGCAGCAGGTTGTGCCGGGACCGCACACCGGTCAGGATCGCTTCATCGACGTCGTCACCGCCCACCCGTAGGCTGCGGGCGTTGACGATGCCGCCCAGGCTGATGACGGCGACCTCGGTGGTGCCCCCGCCGACGTCGACCACCACGCTGGCGGTGGCGTCGTGCACGGGCAGACCGGCGCCAATCGCCGCGGCCATGGCCTCCTCCAGGACATAGACCCGGCGGGCGCCGGCGTTGAGGGCAGTGTCCTCCAGCGCGCGGCGCTCCACCGGGGTGATATTGCTGGGGACAGTGACGATCATCCGGGGTCGTACCAGCCGGGAGGTGCGCAGCCGGTGGACGAAGTGGCGCAGCAGCTGCTCGGTCAGGTCGGCGTCGGTGACCACCCCGTCGACCATCGGCCGGACGGTGAGCACGGTGGCGGGGGTGCGACCGAGCATCTCGACGGCTTCCTCCCCGGCGGCGACCAGGTGGCCGCTGCTGGAGTCCACGGCGGCCAGCGTCGGCTGGTCCAGGACCACTCCCTGGCCCTGCTGGTGGATCAGCGTGCTGCTCGACCCGAGGTCAACGGCGAGGTCGCGTCCCAGCAGCGCCAGGTCGGGCCCCAGCAGCCCCCGTCCGATACTCACCCGGCGATCCTAATCTGCGGCCCGGCGCCCCCATCCGACCGAGCGCACCGTGTTGCGACTTCCCACCCCACCGGACGCACCGTCTTGCGACTTCCCACCCCACCGGACGCGCCGTCTTGCGACTTCCCACCCCACCGGGCACACGGCCGGCACCTACGACCTGTCAGTACAGGAACATCGGCTTGCCCCGCACGTGCCGGACCTTGGGGCGGTACGTCGGAACGTCATACAGCTCACCGACATCCACCCGTTTGACCCCCTCCCCGGTGACCGAGATCGGCACACTGCTGTAGGAACCGTTACGCAACGCGACCATCC
>CAYVEH010000019.1:3543-24210 GCA_964450585.1 uncultured Ornithinimicrobium sp. | reverse complement strand
CGTGCTGCGCCTGCAGGAGGGAGTGCTGGAGTCCACCGCGCCCCTGGAGGCGTGCGGCTCAGGACCGGTGGCGGTGACGGCCTCGCGGGACACCGGTGGCGAAGCCAGCAGCCGGCTGTACGCGTTATGCGAGGACCAACGGGGCCTCTCGCTGCAGGTCTCACCGAACAGTGCGCGTACCTGGGAGCCCGCCAACATCACCGTCCCCTCCTTCGTGCTCGGCGAGCAGCCACCGTTGCTGGCCTCGACCGGGACGGGCCACCTGCTGCTGATCGGGGAGGGCAACTACACCGTGAGCACCGACGGTGGCCGGACGTGGAGCACCGAGGCCTTCCTGCCCGGTGCCGACGCCCGCCCGGAGCGGCTGGAGGTGACGCCGTTCGGGGAGATCATCGCCTTCCCGACACCCGAGCAGGCCTCTGCCGACCTGGGCTACTGGCGCTCGGTCGACGGCGGCCAGACCTGGGAGGTCGTCCCCCTGGTGAGGTGAGGTCCTGTCAACCCGACCACCGATCACGGCGACGCGGGCGCGGTCCCGGCGCCACGGCATACCGTCATCAGGCATGCTGGTGTCATGACCGACGCGCCCCCCGGCTACCCCCGCGAGTGGGAGGCCGACGTCGTGCTGACCGACGGCTCGGTGGCCCATGTGCGCCCGATCAGACCTGATGATGTGGAGCTGATCCACCAGTTCCACGCCCAGCAGTCCGAGGAGTCCATCTACCTGCGGTTCTTCGCGCCGATCCGGCGCCTGTCCGACCGTGACGTGCACCGGTTCACCCACGTCGACTACGACAAGCGGGTCGCCCTCGTGCTGATCATCGCCGACGAGATCGCCGGAATCGGCCGGTACGACCGGTTCCAGGAGACGGACTGGACCACCGCGGAGATCGCGTTCAACGTCGCCGACAAGCACCAGGGGCGGGGGATCGGGTCGGTGCTGCTGGAGCACCTGGCCGCGATCGGCCGGGAGACCGGGGTGCGGCTGTTCACCGCCGACGTGCTGCCACAGAACCGCAAGATGATCAACGTCTTCCAGGACGCCGGCTACGAGGTCACCCATGAGTTCGACGACGGGGTGATCGCGGTGACCTTCGAGATCGAACCCACCGATGCCTCCCGGGCGGTCGCGCTGGCCCGCGAGCACCGCTCGGAGGCGGTCAGTATGCGGCGGGTCCTGCACCCCTCCTCGGTTGTGGTGATCGGGGCGAGCCGCAAACCCGGCTCGGTGGGCGGAGCACTGGTCCAGCACATCCACGACAGTGGCTTCACCGGCGAACTCTACGTGGTCAACCATGCCGCCGAGGAGGTCGCCGGACGCCGAGCCTTCTCCAGGGTCTCGCAGATCGGCGTCTCCATCGACCTGGCGGTCATCGCGGTGCCGGCCCCCGAGGTGCCCACGATTGTCCGCGAGTGCGCTTTTGCCGGGGTCTCCTCCGTGGTGGTGGTCAGCAGCGGGTTCGCCGAGGCCGGTCCGGAGGGGGCCCGGCTGCAGCGTGAGCTGCTGGAGACCGCTCGGGTGCACGGGTTGCGGGTGCTGGGGCCGAACTCCTTCGGCCTGATCAACACCGGCCTGGGGTTCAGCCTGAACGCCTCCCTGTCGCCGACCATGCCGACGATGGGCTCGCTGGGGCTGTTCGCCCAATCCGGCGCCCTGGCGATCTCGGTGCTGGCCTCCGCCCAGCGGCGCGGGCTGGGCATCTCTACCTTCGCCTCGGCGGGCAACCGGGTGGACATCTCAGGCAACGACCTGATGCAGTACTGGATCGATGATGAGGCCACGGCCGCCGTGGGTCTGTACCTGGAGTCGATGGGCAACCCCCGCAAGTTCACCCGCATCTCCCGGCAGCTCTCGGCCGCCAAGCCGGTGATCGTGGTCAAGAGCGGCGCCGGGCACCACGCCGTGCCCGGGCACACCGTCCGGGCCACCCGGGAGCGGCCGGAGGCCTTCGCCGAGATGCTCCGGCAGAGCGGCGTCATCCGCGTCGAGAACACCCACCAGCTCTTCGACGTCGCCCAGCTCGTGGTCCACCAGCCGTTGCCGCGCGGGCGGTCAGTGGCGATCGTGACCAACTCCGATGCGCTCAGCACCCTGGCCGCCGACGCCGCCGTGGAGTGGAAGTTGACCATCGGCCACGGCCCGGTCGCCCTGCCCAGCACGGCCACGGTGGCCGAGTTCACCCAGGCGCTGGAGAGCGCACTGGACGACCCGGCCGTCGACAGCCTGATCGCCTGCTTCATCCCGCCGATCGTCACCGCCGACACGGAGGTCGTCACGGCGGTCCAGGCCGCCGTGGCCGACCGGGACAAGCCCTGCGTGGCCACATTCCTGGGGATGCGCGGTGTCGCCCCGGACGGGTCCTTGCCCACCTACCCGCTGCCGGAAGATGCCGTCCGAGCCCTGGCCACAGCGACCAACTACGCCCAGTGGCGCCATCGCGACCGGGGGGAGTGGGTGCGGCCATCCGGGGTGAACCGGCGCCGGGCGCACGATGTCATCGAGAGCGTGCTGAGCGAGTCTGATCAGGGGCGGGAGATGACCGACCAGGAGGCGACTGAGCTGCTGGCGGCCTACGGCATACCGGTGTGGCCGAGCATCACCGTGCGCGACGCCGACGAGGCCGCCCGGGTGGCTGCGGATCTCGGTCTACCGGCGGTGGTCAAGGCCACTGATCCGACGCTGCGGCACGGAACCTTCCATCACTGGATCCGTACGGACCTGCACACCCCCCAGTCCGTCGCTGAAGCCTACACCAGCCTGGCCCGGGCCCTTCCAGCAGGCACCCCGGGCATCGCGGTGCAGGCAATGGCCCCCACGGGGGTGGTCGTGGAGGTCACCTCGGCCGAGGACCCGCTCTTCGGCCCGGTCGTCGGGTTCGGCGTGGCCGGCGTCCCGGTGGACCTGCTCGGTGATGTCACCCACCGGTTCCCACCGTTGACCGACACCGATGTGGCTGACATGGTCTCTGGGCTGCGGGCCGCCCCCCTCCTGGGGGGTTACCGCGGCACCGATCCGGTGGATCAGGTGGCGCTGCACGACCTACTGGCCCGGGTCTCGGTGCTGGCCGACGACCTGCCCGAGGTGCAGCGGCTGCGTCTCAACCCGGTCGCGGCCCATGCACAGGGGGTGGCGGTGCTCGGGGCCAGCATCACCGTGGCCCGCGACGCCGGCCGGGCCGATGCTGGCCGCCGGTCGCTGACCCGGTGAAGTACCCCGGGAGCGGTGTCGCGCTGCTCAGGGCAGATACAGCGTGAAGTATGCCGAACCGGCCGGGCCATAGCAGGAGCCAGCAGCCGTCGAGGTCGGGTCGTAGGGGGTGACATAGCACTCCCACCCGCCGGGGGTACGGATCGACTCCGTCCACGACGGCTCGGCGTTGGCCTCGGCCACCTGCCACTCCGCCCGGGCCTCAGCACAGTCGACGCCGACCAGCTCGGCCCGCGTCTGGCCGTACAGGACGGTGCTGATCAGGCAGTCCCCACCGGGGTCGGTCGGCGCGACAGACGTCGGTGCGGCCGTGCTCTCCGCACAGGGCGACAGCAAGGCCGCGATCGCCTCCGGGGCGCCGCGCGCGATCAGGTCGCCCTGGCAGACCGGGTCACCGAGCGTCACGGCGAGCAACCAGCGACCATCGACCAGCTCGGCAATGAACTCCGGCTCCCCTGGTGCGCTCTGGTTGACCCCAGCGGCCCACCCGTCCTGACAGACGGTCACCGAGACGCCACCGGGAAAGCCGAACAGGTCGCTACTCACCTGGTCCGCGTCGCAGCCGGAGGCCCCGGGGCCGCCAGCCGCGCTGGTGGCTGCACCCGTCGGTGACGGGGCGGCAGGGTCCGATGCTGACGGTGCGCCGGTCGAGGACCCCTGGCCGCCCCCGGTCGACCCCGCACCGCCGCCGACCATGTCACCGGTCCCTCCCGGGACGCTGGTGGAGCCGGTGTCGTCCTCCGGGCCGGTGGCGGCGCTGGTGGCTGCTGCGTCGGGACCGGCCGCGGTGTCCTCGGCCGTCGTGGGAGACACCTCGGAGACCGACGGGGGTGGATCGGAAGGTGCCGAGTCATCATCGGTCGCCGTGCCACAACCAGCCAGGACGAGGGCCACCACCGCGACCGTCACCAGACGGTGCGGACGCAGACGGGTGCGCAGGTGCACGAGGAACCACTCCCAAGGTCAAACGGACGGGCAAATCGGGCGGCGAGGTCGAGCGGACGGGCAAATCGGGCGGGTAGCTCCAACAGTCGAAACGGTATGGCACGAGCGGACGGGACAGCGGCCGGAACGGCGGTGCCGGACCACGGTTCCGGAGCTGGCCGGCCAAGGTGCGAGGATGACCCCATGCCCCGACCGGACAGCATGACCCTCCCACAGTCGCTGCGCGAGGACATCGAGCATGCAGGGTACCTGCCCGCACTCGTCTCCGACGTCGTCGCCACGGCGGTTGCCGGAGATGAGATCGTCGCGCACCTGGTGCACCAGGAGACCACCCTGGATGAGACGGCCGTACGCCGGCACGTCACCGTCCTGGTACTGACGCCGCACCGGCTGGTGATCGGACATGCCGATGACCACGAGGCCGAGGGGCCGCACGGTCACGTGGCCACCGCTACGACCGAGACCGTGCCGCTTGGTGCCGTACGCGGCGTGATGCTCACCCACGTCCTGCCCGACCCGGCCACCTATGACGGCGGTCTGAACGGCCGGGCCCTGACGCTCACCCTCGGGTGGGGCACCGTCTCGCGACTGGACCTGGTGCCGGCGATGTGCGCCGACCCCAGCTGCGAGGGTGACCACGGGTATGAGGGGACCGTCGCCAGCGACGACATCTCCCTGCGGATCACCACCGAGGCGGACGGATCCGAGATGGTCGGCCGCGCGCTGCACTTCGCCCAACAGCTCTCGGCCCGACTGGGCCGGTGAGCCCGGCGTGGTGAGCCTGCCGCCGGAGTTCCTCGAGGTGGAGTATGCCGGCTCACTGGCCACCGTCCTCCCGGCCGTCGCCCGCAGCCTCGGAGTGCAGACCGGGCCCCCACCGGGAGCCGGCCCGGCGCCGTTGTTCGAGCTGCCCAGCGCCGAGCGCGCCGTCGTGGTGCTCATCGACGGGTTGGGCGCCGAGCAACTGCGCCGCTGGAGTGGTTACGCCCCGTTCCTGCGCAGCCTGGACAGCCCCGCTCCGGCGCTGACCTGCGGCTTCCCGGCCACCACCGCCACCAGCCTGGGCAGCCTGGGCACCGGGCTACCGCCCGGGGCGCACGGGGTCGTCGGGTGGCAGGTGCTGATGCCCGAGCACGACCGGTTGCTCAACCACCTCTCCTGGGACGGCGGCCCCGATCCGCGGGCCTGGCAGCCGCACCCGACCCTGTTCGAGGAGCTGGCGGCCGCCGGGGTGGCCGTCACCCGCATCGGCCCGGACTACTTCGACGGATCCGGGATGACCCGGGCGGTGCAACGAGGCGGTGCCTTCGCCGCAGCCACCGACCTGCCCGAGCGCGTCGATGCTGCGCTGACGGCGCTGCGGGCCGCGCAGCGAGCCTTCGTCTACCTCTACTGGGGCGAGGTGGACAAGCTGGGGCACGTGCACGGGCCCGGCTCCTGGCAATGGGGTGCCGAGCTGGAGCGGACCGATGCTGCGCTGGCCGAACTGGCCGAGCGGCTGCCCGCGGGCACCTCCCTGACGGTCACCGCCGATCACGGCATGGTGGACGCCCCGGAGAGACTGCGTCGAGACCTCGCCTGGGAGGAGGACCTGGCCCAGGGTGTGCGCCATCTGGGTGGTGACCCGCGGGTACCCCAGCCGTACTGCGAACCGGGCGCTGCGCCGGACGTGCTGGCCGCCTGGACCGAACTGCTGGGGGAGACGGCCCTGGTGGTCAGCCGAGCTGAAGCCATCGAGCAGGGCTGGTTCGGACGGGTCGAGCCCCACGTCAGGGAACGGATCGGCGATCTGGTGGTGGCGATGCGTGGGCAGTCCACCGTGCTGGACTCCCGCGCCCAACGCCCCGAGTTCCTGGCACTGCAGGGCCACCACGGGTCACTGACCCGCGACGAGATGGCGATTCCGCTGCTGCACCTGCCCGCCGTTCCGTAGACTGCACGCCGTGGCCGAGCTTGTCTTCTTCACCGGAACGATGGACTGTGGCAAGTCAACGCTCGCGCTGCAGATGGATCACAACCACCGGGCCCGCGGTCGCGGTGGGCTGATCTTCTCCCAGCACGACCGGGCCGGTCAGGCCATGCTCTCCTCCCGGCTGGGGCTCTCCCGGGAGGGGATCGAGGTCACCGACGACCTGGACTTCTGGGACCTGGTCACCGAGCAGGCCACCCACGGGCGACGGGTGGATTACCTGATCTGTGACGAGGCGCAGTTCTACACCCCCGCCCAGGTGGAGCAGCTGGCCCGGCTGGTCGACGAGATGGAGCTGGACGTCTTCGCGTTCGGCATCACCGCCGACTTTCGCGCGCAGTTGTTCCCCGGCTCGCAGCGGCTCATTGAACTGGCCGATCGCACCGAGGTGCTGCAGGTGGAGGCGCTGTGCTGGTGTGGCCGGACCGCCACCCACAACGCCCGGGTGGTCGACGGGAGCATGGTGGTCGAGGGCGACCAGGTCGTTGTCGGTGACGTCGGCGAGGGTGAGCCCGACGCCGACGGGGAGCGGGTCAGCGACCCGTCACCGTCACGCGGCATCGGGCGTGCGCCCGTCGTGGAGTACGAGGTGCTCTGTCGCCGCCACTACATGCGCCGAATGACCTCCCAGGCCGCCCGAGCCGCGGCGCCATCGGCAGAGGTGCTCCCGTTCGACCTTGACGTCTGCCCGGTGCCGCACCGATGATCGGCCGGCGGCACGGGGGCGACCCGACCCCTGAGGAACGCGACGACTGGACCCTGGACCCACCACCTCGGGAGCCGGACCTGTGGGAGGATCCGGCGTCCCGCGCCGAGCAGCAGCGGTGGCGGGAGAGTCACCCGCTGGAAGAGCGCACCTACGGGCCGATCGCCGGCAGCTCGGCACGGCCCCGACCGTCTCGGGCCGCCAAGGTTGCACAGGCCGGTGCCACGGTGGGGCAGGGGTTGACCAAGGGAGCCAAGGCGGTGGCGCACGGCACCAACGTGCTCAGCCAGTCGGCATACCGAGTGACCCGGCGAGCGACCCACGCCGACGGGGCCGGGGAGACCGGACTGTCCCGACTGATCGAGGTGCACGGTCTGCACAACGCCGGCGATGCCGTCGTCGCGATCGCCCTGGCCGGGTCGCTCTTCTTCTCCGTGCCCACCGGGGAAGCACGTGGTCAGGTGCTGCTGTTCTTGCTGCTGACCCTGTTGCCGTTCAGCATCATCGCGCCGTTCGTCGGCCCCTTCCTGGACCGTTTCCGGCACGGTCGGCGGTGGGCCATCGGCTCCACCATGGCGATCCGGGCGGTGCTGTGCCTGGTGCTGGCCAGTTCGCTGGACACCGCTTCCTGGTGGCAGTTCCCGATGGCCCTGGGCATCCTGGTCGCCTCCAAGGCCTACAACGTGACCCGGTCCGCCGCCGCCCCCCGGCTGCTGCCGCCGGGCATGACCCTGGTCAAGGCCAATGGCCGGATGTCACTGGCCGGCACAGCCGGGGCCACCATCGCGGCACCGCTGGCCGTCGGGGTGGGCTACTTCGGGTCCGCCTGGGCGTTGCGGCTCGGTTTCCTGGTCTTCGCGCTCGGCACGATCCTGGCCATCCTGCTGCCGCCGGCCGTGGACTCCAGCCGCGGCGAGAGCGAGGTGCCGATCGGGGAGGTCGCCGGCCGCCGGGGCCGGTGGGTGCCCCCGGCTGTGGTCAACGCGCTGCGGGCCAATGTCGGGTTGCGCATGCTCTCTGGGTTCCTGACGATCTTCCTGGCGTTCCTGCTGCGCGAGTCCCCGCCCACCGGGTGGGCCGGTAGCAGCACCCTGCTGTTGTTGGGCATCGTCGCGGCCGCAGCGGGGGTGGGCTCGGCGCTAGGCACCCTCCTGGGGTCGTTGCGCAAGCTGGTGCCGCCCCGAGCGCTAGTCCGTATCGCACTGATCATCGATGTCGTGGCCGCGGTGGCCACCGCCATCAACTTCGGGATGGTGACGGTGATCATCCTCTCGCTGCTGGTCGGGATGTGCCAGCAACTGGGCAAGCTGGCGCTGGACGCGGTGATCCAGGAGTCGGTCCCCGAGCACACCCGCACCTCGGTCTTCGGGCGCTCGGAGACGCTGATCCAACTGGCCTGGGTGATCGGCGGTGGCCTGGCCGTGCTGCTGCCCGCGGACGCCACGATCGGCATGACGGTCATCGCCGTGGTGCTGGTTGCCTGGCTACTGGTGGTGCTGCTGCCCAGTCGCGCCGGCCGACGAGTCCGCGGCCGGGCCACCGGCCCGGCAGCGGAGTGAGCGCACGGAGACCACAGATTTGGACAACTGACCAAGTCTCCTGCGACACTAGGGGGCGGACATCCCCTCAACCCTCGTGGAGCCTGCGCATGCCCGCACCCTTGCGGCGGTGGATCGGCCTGGCCGTGCTGGTCCTGCCGGTGCTGCTGATCAGCATTGACATGACCGTCCTCGGCTTCGCGGTGCCCGCCCTCAGCCAGGACCTGGCTCCCAGCGGCACCCAGCTGCTGTGGATCGTCGACCTCTACTCCTTCCTGCTGGCCGGCCTGCTGGTGCTGATGGGCACGATCGGTGACCGGATCGGTCGTCGCCGCCTGCTGCTGCTCGGCGCGGCCGCCTTCGGCCTCGCCTCCGTGCTGGCGGCCTGCTCGCGCAGCCCCGAGATGCTGATCGCCGCGCGGGCGCTGCTCGGTGTCGGGGGAGCGACCCTGATGCCGTCCACCCTGTCGCTGATCCGGACGGTCTTCCCGGACGCCCGGGAGCGACGGGTGGCGATCTCGGTGTGGGCCTCCGCCTTCGCCGGCGGCGCAGCCATCGGCCCGATCCTGGGCGGCTTCCTGCTGGAGCACTTCTGGTGGGGGTCGGTCTTCCTGATCAATGTCCCAGTCATGGTGCTGCTGCTGGTGGGCGCGGTGCTCTTCCTCCCCGAGTCCCGTAACCCGGCGCCCGGGCCGTTCGACCTGCTTTCGGCGGTGCTGTCCATCGCCGGCATGCTGGCCTTGGTCTACGGGTTGAAGAGCATCGGCAACCACGGGGTGACCGCGGAGGTCGTCCTGGTGGGCGGCGTGGGCGTGCTGCTGCTGGTCTGGTTCGTGCGCCGCCAGCTGCGGCTGCCCCAGCCGCTGCTCGATGTCGGGCTGTTCGCCCAGCGCACGTTCACCGTCGCGGTGCTGACCAACCTGTTGAGCATCTTCGCGTTCCTGGGCCTGATGTTCTTCCTGCCGCAGTATCTGCAGCTGGTCGTGGGGATGGCCCCGCTGCAGGCCGGTCTGTGGATGCTGCCGATGGCGTTGGGCACCATCGCCGGGTCCTTGGCTGCGCCGTGGGTCGCCGAGCGCGTCTCCCTGCGCACGGTGATCGGTGGCGGGATGCTGTTGGCGGCCGTCGGCTTCATCGTGGGCACCCGGTTGAGCAGCGACGGCGAGCTGGCGATCCTGCTGACCGCCGGCATCCTCACGGGTGCCGGGGTGGGGCTGGCCGAGACACTGACCAATGACGTCATCGTCGCCAGCGCCCCGGTGGAGCGTGCCGGTGGGGCGGCCGCCATCTCCGAGACCGCCTACGAGTTCGGTGGGGCGATGGGCACCGCGGTGCTGGGCACCATCGGGTTGGCCGCCTACCGCGCTGCCCTGGGCAGCGGCGCACCGGAGGGCGTGCCCACCGCGGCGCTGCAGGCCGCTCAACAGACCCTCGGTGGCGCCGAGCTGGCCGCCACCGCCCTGCCGGACCAACTCGCCGAGCCGTTCCTGCTGGCCGCCCACCAGGCCTTCGCCTCCGGGCAGGCACTGGTGTTCGCCCTGGCCGCGCTGGTCTGCGCCTACGCCGGGGTGCAGGCCCTGGTCCTGCTGCGCGAGGTCCGCCACCAGGGCGACCTGGCCGAGTCCGCGGACCACAGCCTGCCGCCCCGGGCCGGTGTCGGACGTCTGCCGAGTACGCCGACGGCAGCCACCGCACCGGCCGCAGGAGCCCGCAGTGAGTGAGCCCCCCGCCCGGCGGGCCCGTCGCAGCCACCTTCCGGTGGAGCAGCGTCGCGAGCAGCTGATCCGGGCGGCGATGCAGGTGATGGAGCAGGAGGGCGCCTGGAGCCTGACCACCCGGGCGGTCGCCGAGCGGGCCGGTGTCCCGCTCGGGGCCGTGCACTACGCCTTCGGGTCCAAGGACGAGTTGGTCGCCGCCGTCTTCGCCAACGACATCGACTCGGCCATGCAGCTCGTTCACCGGGCCGGACAACACCCCGGCACGGCGCAGGAGGCGCTGGGCCAGGCACTGCGGGAGTGCGCGGTCTCGTTGCGCGCCGATCCGGGCATCGAGCTGGTGCTGCAGGAGCTCACGCTGATGGGCGCCCGGGATGCACAGCTGGGCACCGTGGCCCGGCGCAGCATCCACGGATACCGGCAGGCCGTGGAAGGCATGCTGCAGGAGTTGGCCCGGGCCCGGCACCTGGTGTGGGACGGGGAGGTAGCCACCCTGGCCGAGTTGGTCTTTGCCCAACTCGTCGGGTTGTCGCAGAACTGGTTGGCCAGTCGGGACGATGAGCTCCTGGACCGCTGCCTGGAGGAGTTGGCCGCCCTGGTAGCGACCCGACTGCGCCCGGGGCCGCAAGCCTAGGGGTCCGCAGGCCTAGCGGCGTCCCTTCGCGCCGAACATGATGTCGTCCCAGCTGGGCACCCCGGGGCGGCCGTCCTTGCGCTTGGCGGCCTTCTTCTGCGGGCGCTTTCCGGGTGCACCGCTGGGCGACTCCTCCTCGCCCGCTGCGGGCTCAGCATTGTCGGCAGCCGGATCGTCCGGCGCCCGGTCAACGGCGGTCGCGCTGTCCGGGACCTCCTCGTCACCCTTTGCGGCAGGCTCATCCGTGGCGGCCCCCTCGTCCTCGGGGACGTCCTCGTCGCTGCTGAAGAGATCGCTGAGCGTGGCCTCCTGCGGGCTGTCGTCAGCAGGGGCCTCCTCGGTCGAGTCCGGCGGCGCCCCGGCCCCCAGGCGGCTGGTCGCCTCAGCGGCCGGCTCGTCGGTGTCGAACTCCAGCTCGACGTCATACTCGGCGGGCCCGCCGACCCGCTCCTGCGGCGCGGCAGCGGACCGCTCGGTGTCGGCAGCCAGGTCCGGGTCGTCCCGGGCCGGCTCAGGTGCTGCGGCGGCACCGGAGGCGGACGGTGCCCCGTGGGCGGCCGGTGGCAGGCCCATGGTGTCCGGGTCGTAGGCCAGGTCTTCCAGTGGCAGCACGTCCTCCGGGGCCTGGGCCAGCTGGGGGATCCCGGCCGGGTCCGAGCTGCTCGTGGAGGGCTTGCGGCGCCGACCGCGGGAGCGGGACCGGGCCCGCATCGAGGTGACCAGCTCGGTCTCCTCGCTGGCGCCGGCACCCAGCAGGGCTGAGCCGGCCGCGCTGCCGGGCAGGGCCTGCTCGTCCTCGCTCAACCAGCGTGCCTCGTCGTCCAGCGCCTCGATGGTGCGGTCAGCCGGGTCGAACCTCCAGGCCCCCGCACGCCGCCGCTGACCGGCGACAAAGCTCACCACGACGGTCCAGCCGCCGCCCTCCGGTCGGGTCGCGTCCCAGCCCACGTTGTCGGTGTCCACGCCCCGCTTGCCCAACCTTTCCAGCACCCGGGTGCCCAACGTCGGGTGGGCCTCGTCCGGGGAACGCCCCCGCACGTGGGCCGCTTGCGCCATGGTGGCGACATACTCCCGCTCGGCCAGGATCGGCCCCTCGAACCGGGCGATGCGCTCGGCGGACCATCCGGTGATCTCGGCGACCTCCTCGGCGCCCTGACCCGCCCGGATCATCGCCTGCACGTCACGAGGGCTCAGCGGGGCCGCCGGCGTGTCGGCGGGGGTGGTGCGGGTGCGCAGCGCGGCGCGCAATCGGGCGTCGATCGGCACCAGGAACTCGCCACCTTCGGGGGAGGACAGGACCAGGTGCTGCCCATCCTCGTGGACGCCCGTGAAGGCCAGCTGCTCCATCAACCTCTCCTCATCTGGACCGGTGTTCCGACTGTGCCACTTCTCACCCCGGCGGGGCAGCAGGCCACGCCGCCCGGAGGGCTACCTTAGGCATAATCATGCTGACCCAGGGCTACGACCTCCAGATCCTGCTCGACATCCTCGGGGTGTTCGTGTTCGGGCTGTCCGGTGGCCTGGTGGCGGTGCGCAAGGGCCTGGATCTCGTCGGGATCATCGTGCTCGCCTGGGTGGCCGGCCTGGGCGGTGGGATCTTGCGCGACGTGTTCCTGGGGGATACCCCACCGGTGGGGCTCAGCGACTGGCGGTTGCTGGCTCCGGCCGGGATGGCTGGAGCGGTCACCTTCCTCTGGTACCGCCGGTTGCGTGCGCTGTTTCGCCGTCGCGCTGACCTACGGGCCCGGGTGCTGGGGCGCTCGGTGCGGGTGCTGGATGCCGGTGGGTTGGCCTTCTTCGCGGTCAGTGGCTCGCTGAAGGCCCTGGAGTTCCAGGCCGGAGCGCTCGCCGCGATCCTGCTCGGCGTGCTGACGGCGACCGGGGGCGGAGCACTGCGGGACGTGCTGGCCGGGCACGTCCCGGAGGTGCTGCGCCGCGAGTTGTATGCCGTTCCGGCCCTGATCGGGGCCACCCTCATCGTGCTGGCCCACTCCCTGGGTCTGCTGACCCCTGTCCTCATCTGGGGCGCGGTCCTGCTGGTCTTCGTGATCCGCATGATCGCCGTGGCCCTGGACCTCAATGCCCCGACCGCACTACGCACCACAGGAGAGAACTGATGACCGATCCCATCGCCGACCCGGCCGGACCGGACCGGGAGCAGTCACCGGCCTCGCCCGCCGGTAGACCGCACGACCGGCCCGAGGAGTCGGCCGAAACGCTGGCCGAGCTGGAGGCGGTGACCGCTGAGCAGGACACCGGGGAGACTGAGCCGTACGACGCCGTGGTGCTGGTCAGTTTCGGCGGCCCCGAGGGGCCGGAGGAGGTGATGCCCTTCCTGCGCCGGGTCACCCGCGGCCGCGGCATCCCCGACGAGCGGCTGGCGGAGGTCGGTGAGCACTACTACGCCTTTGGCGGGAAGAGCCCCATCAACGACCAGAACCGGGCGTTGCTGGCCGCCTTGAGCGAGGAGTTCCAGCGCCGGGGGATCAGCACGCCGTTGCTGTGGGGCAACCGCAACTCCGAGCCGTTCCTGACTGACACCCTGCGGGCGGCCGCCGGGGAGGGGATGACGCGCTTCCTGGCCATCACCACGAGTGCCTACAGCTCGTACAGCTCCTGTCGGCAGTACCGCGAGGACATCGCCGAGTCCATCGGGGAGCTGACCGAGGAGGGCACCCCGATCCGGGTGGATAAGGTCCGTCAGTACTGGAACCACCCTGGCTTCGCCGCCACCAACGCCCGACTGGTGACCGAGGCGGCCCGTCAGGTCCGGGACCGCACCGGCCAGTTGCCACACCTGGTCTTCGTCACCCACTCCATCCCCGACGCCATGGACGACACCTCTGGGCCCGGCGACGGTGAGGGCAACATCTACAGCGCCCAGCACCAGGCGCTGTCCGAGGCGATCACCGAGGAGGCCCGCGCCACGCTGGGGGAGGAACTGGTCGGCGAGCTCACCTACTGCTCCCGCTCCGGGCCGCCCACCCAGCCCTGGCTCGAGCCGGACATCAACGACCGCCTGCGTGAGCTGGCGGGCGACGGCGTGCGTCAGGTGGTGCTCGCGCCGATCGGCTTTGTCTCCGACCACATGGAAGTGATCTACGACCTGGACACCGAGGCGCAGGAGACGGCCGACGAGGTCGGCATCGAGGTGTTGCGGGTGCCGACGGTGGGCATTGATCCGCAGTTTGTCACCGGTCTGGTGGACCTGGTGCAGGAGCGCGCGGCCGAGGCCCGTGGGGAGTCTCCGCAGCAGCCTGCCTGGCCGGTGCCGGAGCCGTGGCCCTCGATCTGCGCACCCGGGTGCTGCCCGAATCTGCGCACTGCCAAACCTGCTGCGTGTGGGGCGGATTGAGCGCACTGCGAAGGGCTGTTGAACCGGGGGCTGACCCCCGGTTCGACGGGGCCCGGGATCATGCGGCACAATCCCGGCGAACGTCTGCGTTGCCGTGGGCACAAAATCGGGCCCTCCGACGTTGATACGCAGACCATTCGCATACGCAGGGACACGCCAGTCCCTGTGACACCAGCTCGAGAGAGGAGAGGGACGTCATGGCAACCGACTACGACGCACCTCGGAAGTCTGAGGACGACATCAATGAGGACTCTCTGGAGGAGCTGAAGGCACGGCGGGCGGACAAGAGCTCATCGAGCGTCGACGTCGACGAGACGGAGCACGCCGAGGGGTTCGAGCTTCCGGGGGCAGACCTGTCGGGTGAGGAGCTGTCGGTGCGGGTGCTTCCCCGCCAGGCCGACGAGTTCACCTGCTCGCGCTGTTTCCTGGTGCACCACCGCAGCCAGCTCGCCAAGGAGGTCGGGGGACAGCCCGTGTGCACTGAGTGCGCGGCCTGACCACCGACAAGGACGGGGAGCCCGTCGGGTGCGGGTACCCTCGATCCACGTGACCACCCAACCTGTGCCGGTGCTGCTGCACCGGCTGGATGACGCCCTGCCGGTCCCCGGCAGGGCGCATCCTGGTGATGCCGGCGTCGACCTATACGCCCGCGAGACCGTGACCCTTGCTCCCGGAGAACGGGCTCTGGTGCCCACCGGGATCGCGATCGCCCTGCCGGACGGCTACGCAGCCTTCGTGCACCCCCGGTCCGGCCTGGCCGCACGACACGGGGTGACCACGCTGAACAGCCCCGGCACCGTCGACGCCGGCTACCGGGGCGAGGTCCAGGTGAACCTCATCAACACCGACCCGACCGAGCAGTTCACGGTCCAGCGCGGTGACCGGATCGCCCAGTTGATCGTGCAGCCCGTCACCGTCGTGGCCTTCACCGAGGTGACTGCCCTGCCTGGCAGCCACCGCGGGAGCAGCGGGCACGGCGCCTCCGGTGGGTTCGGCGGCATCCCACAGACCAGCACCGACACCACAACCAAGAAGGACTGACGCCCCGTGGCAATCTTCGGCCGCAAGAAGAAGGAGACCGTCGAGACGGTTGAGGAGACCGAACCGACCGTCCCGGAGGGCGAGCCGGGCGTCGATCGGGACTGGCAACGACCGTTCGACGGTCCCTACGACGTCTCCGAGCGCGAAGACCTGAAGGGTCGCGTTGACCTGGGAGCGCTGCGGGTGCCGGCCGTGCGTGGCATGGAGATGCGCCTGGACATCGAGAAGGGCAGCAACCGCATCGTCGGGGTGACCTGCACCTTCGGCAGCAGCAAACTGCAGCTGCAGGCGTTCGCGGCTCCGCGCAGCGAAGGCCTGTGGGAGGAGATCCGCCAGGGACTGGTGGACGGGGTCACCGCCGCGGGCGGCTCCTGTCAGGTCGACTCCGAGGGCGTCATGGGCCAGGAACTGCTGGCCCGGATGCCGGGCCGTGACTCCGCCGGGCGGGTGAGCTACAGCCCCAACCGGTTCATCGGAGTCGACGGTCCCCGGTGGTTCCTGCGGGCCGTCATCAATGGCCCCGCCGCCACCGATGCCAAGCAACTGGCCACGGTGCGTACCTTCCTGCGCCAGGTGGTCGTCGACCGGGGCACCGACCCCCGGCCCCCGCGCGAGGTGCTCTCCCTCACCCCGCCCCAGGCCATCGTGGAGGAGGCGGCACGCCGGCGCGCCGCGGCCCAGCAGGCCGCTGCCGAGAAGAAGGCCGCCGAGCAGGCACAGGCCCAGCAACAGGCCGCAGCCGCCGAGGCCAACGGGGCCGGCGCACCGCCTGCCGACGACGTCGAGCCGACGGACCGATGAGCCTGCGCCGGACCCTGGACCGGCTGGCCCAGGACGACTCCACGCTGGAAGCCCAGGAACTCGTCGCCGAGTGCGCCCGGCCGGGCAGCACCCGGATCGTCGACCTCCAGCCTCGGCAGATGGTGTCGGTGACCGGCACGGTGCACAGCATCGCCGTGCTGCCGGCCGAGCGGGCACCGGAGTTGCGCGTGGAACTGTTCGACGGCACCGGCATCCTGGACGTGATCTGGCTGGGGCGTCGGGAGATCGCCGGCATCCGCCCCGGCGCCTACCTGACCCTGACCGGGCGGGTCACCGTGGTGGACGGTCAACTCACCATCTTCAACCCCGGCTACCAGATGTTGCCCTCCCATGGCTGAGGGCGAGGCCGCACCGGGCCGTGACCGGCAACCGGCACCGGAGCACGAGGTGGCCGCGGTGGAGACGGTGGAGCAGGTCATCCGGCGCCGCATCTCCGACGTGCTCGGCGGCTGGTACGGCTCGCTGGAGACTGCCCTGCCCACGGTGGCCTTCGTGATCCTGTGGCTGATCCGCGACGAGGTGCGCCCGGCCCTGTATGCCGCTGGGGGAGTGGCGATCATCCTGCTGGGTATCCGCCTGTACATCGGCGGATCGGTCCGGTTTGTGCTGACCTCCATCTTCGCCACCGCCATCGCGGCGTTCTTTGCGCTGCGCTCCGGTCAGGCCGAGGACGCCTTCCTACCAGGGATCCTCACCTCCGCGGCCTACGGCGTGGGCACATTGATCTCGATCCTCACCCGGTGGCCGGCGGTCGGGTTCCTCGTCGCGGCCGGCGACCCAGGCTACGTCGAGCACCCGACGGCCTGGCGGCAGGACTCTGCCCTGGTGAAGGTCTGCAGCCGACTCACCTGGGTGCTGGTGGTGCTGTTTGCGGTGCGGGTGGCGATCATGCTGCCGCTGTACTTCGCCGAGGAGGTCGCCTGGCTGGGCGTGACCAAGATCGCGCTGGGCTGGCCGGCCTACCTGGCGGCGATCGTGGTAATGGGCCTGATGCTCGCCACTGGCCGCACCCCGGTCAGCCAGGGCGCCCAGGCGCCCTCCGTGGACCGGCCCGGCCCCTCGGCCGAGTGAGCGGGTCGCCTCCGGGCACGTCGGGGCCTGCTCCGACTACCGCCCCGCGGCTCAGACCGCCGGCTCCCCGCGGCAGAAGAGGACCACGCTGATGGTCGGCATCTTGCTGGCCGGAGGCCTCTCGATGGTGGTAGCCCTGCTGGGCACCCCCTTCCTCATCCGGTACCTGATCCGCCGCGAGTACGGCCAGTTCATCCGGGACGACCTGACCCAGCACCACCACAAGCGCGGCAAACCCACGATGGGTGGTGTGGTGATCATCATCGCCACCCTGGTCGGCTACTTCGGGTCGCGTCCCGTGCTGCTGGCACTGCAGACCGGTGACCTGGTGGAGGTGCGCCCCAGCCCGGTCACCCTCAGCGCCCTGCTGGTGCTCTTCCTGCTGGTGGGACTGGGCGTGCTCGGGTTCCTCGACGACTACACCAAGATCTCCCGGGAGCGCAGCCTGGGTCTCACCTCCGGGCAGAAGCTGGTCGGGCAGACGGTGATCACCGTCGGTTTCGCGCTGCTGGCGCTCCTGGTGACGGACGCGCACGGCCGGGCTCCGGCCTCGACGGCGATCTCGTTCATCCGCGACACCGGGCTGGACCTGGCCTTCGCCGGGCCAGTCATCGGCGTACTGCTGTTCCTGCTGTGGGCCAACCTGTTGATCACCGGGGCCTCCAACGGTGTCAACATCACCGATGGGCTGGATGGCCTGGCCACCGGCGCCTGCGTCATGGTCTTTGGTGCCTACACGCTGATCAGCCTCTGGCAGTTCAACCAGAGCTGCCAGGTCGCGCCGGGCCCGGACTGTTACGAGGTCCGCGACAGCCTGGACCTGGCGATCGTGGCCTGCGCGATCGCAGGTGCCTGTTTCGGCTTCCTGTGGTGGAACGCCTCGCCGGCCCAGATCATCATGGGAGACACCGGATCGCTCTCCCTGGGCGCGGCCCTGGCCGGGATGGCCATCCTCACCCGCACCCAGCTGCTGCTGCCGATCCTGGGAGCGCTGTTCGTCATCGTCACCATGTCGGTGATCCTGCAGGTGGCCAGCTTTAAGCTCACCGGCAAACGGATCTTCCGGATGGCCCCGCTGCACCACCACTTCGAGTTGCTCGGCTGGGCCGAGGTCACCATCGTCGCCCGGTTCTGGATCATCGCGGGGATCGGGGTGGCCGTCGGCCTGGCGCTGTTCTACGGCGAGTGGGCCGCCGACCTGTAACCCGTCACCTCCGGGGCACGGCCCGCGGAGTCACCGGTGACCGCCACAGCCGGCAGCACCGGGCCGGCACCTGGCCTCAGCGCCCACCAGCCGGTGCGTCCAACACAGCCACCAGCTCCATGTGCTGGGTCATCGGGAAGGCATCGAAGGCCCGCACGTCCCGCAGCCGGTACCCGTACTCGGTCAGGTAGCCGACATCGCGCGCCAGGGCTGCCGGGTCGCAGGCCACATAGCCCACGGCGCGCGGCGCCAGCGCCGCCAGGTCCCGGCACACCTGCCGCCCGGCTCCGGTCCGGGGCGGATCGAGCACCACCAGGTCGACCTGCTCGCGGTGGCGCACCATCGAGCGCAGCGCCCGGTCGACCCGGTCGTGGCGCACCCGCACCCCGGGCACGCTGGCCAGATTGTCCCGAGCATGGTCGGTAGCCACCCGGTCGCCCTCCACCGCGGTGATCGCACCATCGGGACCCACCGGCTCAGCCAGCGCCGCAGCAAACAGGCCCACCCCGGCATACAGATCCAGCACCCGGTCACCGCGGCGTGGTTCCAGCCACCGGCAGACAGTGCTGACGAAGGTGGCCGCCGCTCCGGGATGCACCTGCCAGAACCCTCGCGCGGAGACCTGCAGCTCCAGCTCACGATCGGTCAGCCGCACCCGCTCGCGCACCGTCGGAACCGGCCCCTCGGGCACCTCCACCACCACGGCTTCCCCGACCGAAGGAGCCACCACGTCCACCGCCGAGGACCCCGGGTGCGGGCTGCTGAGCACCCCGGTCTGCAGCACCCGCGGGTCGGCGATCAGGCAGGTGTCCACCGGCACGATGTCGTGACTGCGGTGACGCCGGAGCCCGGCACGTCCCCGGGGAGTCACCGCGAACTCCACCCGGGTGCGCCACTGCAACCCGGCGTGGTCACCGGGCACCTGCTCCACGGTGAACTCTCGCCCCAGGTGGGCGGTCAGGTCCAGACCGGCCAGCCGGGAGAACTGCTCAAGAATCACCTGGCGTTTCAGATCGCGCTGCACCTCAAGCTGCACGTGCTGCCAGTCGCACCCACCGCACCGCCCCGGACCGGACCAGGGACACAGCGCCGTGATCCGCCCGGGAGCGGCCCGCAGCACCTCGACCGCGTCGGCCCGCAGGAACCGCCCACCAGAGCCGATCCCGGTCACCTCCACCCGCACCCGCTCCCCGGGCAGGGTGTGCCGCACGAACAGCACCCGACCGGCGTGCCGGGCCACGCAGTGCCCGCCGTGGGCGACCGCCCCGACGTCGACGACCACCTGGTCACCCACCTGCAGCTGCTCACCCATCACGGACCGCCTCGGCCTGCCAGGGCACCAGCACCACCATCACCCCGGGGGTGCGCAGCAGGCCCTTGCGCAGCCGCTCCAGCGTGCGGTCCCGCACCAGCCGGATCCACCACCCGTCGCGGGCCACGTACTCGGCCACGTAGACCACCACCACGTCCCGCGGTCGGTCCCGGCGCACCCGGCGCACATAGTCCAGCACCGGACGCACCGACTCCCGGTAGGGGGAGTCCAGGGCCCGCAGCGGCACCGGCAACCCCCGGTCCTGCCAGGCCGAGCGCAGCTCCCGGGTGGCCTCCGGGACGACGTCGACCGTGATCGCCTCGAGCGTATGCGGACGGCTCGCCCGGGCGTAGGCCAGCGCTCGCATCGTGGGCCGGTCCAGCCGCGGCACGTAGACCAGCGCGTGCACCCGGGCCGGCACCACCTGGCTGGCATCCACCCCTTCAGCCGGCAGCGAGATGGCATCGTCCATCGTGCGGTGGTAGCGGTAGACCATCGTCATCACCATCCAGATCAGGCCGATCCCGAGCAGGGCCAACCCGGCCCCGTTCGTGAAACGGGTGAGCAGAACAATCACCAGGACGGTCGCGGAGACCGCGACCCCGACCTGGTTGATGGTGCGGCTGCGGATCATCCCGACCCGCTGCCGCAGGCTGAGCTCGGTGCGCAGCCGCCGGTTCCAGTGCCGGACCATGCCCGCCTGGCTGAGCGTGAAGGAGATGAACACCCCGACGATGTACATCTGGATCAGCTCGGTCACCGTGGCCCGGTAGACCAGCACCAGCGCCGCGGCGGCGGCGGCCAGCAGCAGGATGCCGTTGGAGTAGGTCAGCCGCTGCCCCCGGCTGACCAGGCCCCGGGGCAGAAACCGGTCGCGGGCCAGGCGGGAGGCCAGCACCGGGAACCCGTTGAAGGCGGTGTTGGCGGCCACCACCAGCATCACCCCGGTGGTCACGGCCACCACCAGGGCACCGAGGCTGCCGGAGCCGAAAACCACCTGGGACAGTTGGCCCAGCACGGTGTCCTGCACGAAGTCCGGGCCGACCGGCTCACCGGCCAACCTCAACTGCTGCTGGGGGTCGACGGCCAGTTGGATCCCGCTCTCCCGGGTCAGCCAGAGCACCGAGACGGTGATCGTGATGGACAG
>CAYVEH010000019.1:0-3443 GCA_964450585.1 uncultured Ornithinimicrobium sp. | reverse complement strand
GGATCCCGCTCTCCCGGGTCAGCCAGAGCACCGAGACGGTGATCGTGATGGACAGAGCCGCCATGGTCGCCAGCACCGAGGCGGCATTGGCTGACTTGGGCCGACGCAGCGCGGGCACGCCGTTGGCCACGCTCTGCACGCCCGTCAGCGCCACCGACCCGGAGGCGAAGGCGCGCAGCAGCAGGAACACCAGGAACACTCCGGTGACCTCGGTGTACCCCTCGGCGGGCAGCAGGTCGTACCGGGCGCTAGGGGCCCGATCCAGGTGGCCGCTCAGGTACTGGGCCGCTCCGGTGAGGATGAGGATCAGCAGCGCCGCCAGGAAGGCGTAGACGGGCACCGCCAGGGCCCGCCCGGACTCGCGCACCCCGCGCAGGTTGATCAGCGTGAGCAGCGCGATGAGGCCGGCGGCCACCGCCGCCTCGTAGCCACGCAGGAACTGCAGCGCCGAGGCGGCGTTCTGCACCCCGGCAGAGACCGACACGGCCACCGTCAGGGTGTAGTCCACGATCAGCGCCGAGCCGACCACCACCCCGGCCCGCGGGCCCAGGGTGTCCGAGGCGACCTCGTAGTCGCCACCCCCACGGGGATAGGCGTACACCGTCTGCCGGTAGGAGGCGACGATCACCAACATCACCAGGCCGACGGCGACCCCGACCTCCCAGGAGTGCAGGTAGATCGCCGCACCACCGGCCAGGGCGAGGGTCAGCACGATCTCGTCCACGGCATACGCCACCGAGGACAAGGCATCGCTGGCGAACACCGGCAGACCGAGGCGCCGGGACAGCAGGGTGTCGCTGAGCCGATCGGTGCGCAGCGCGCGACCGATGAGAACCCGCTTCAGCAGGTTGCCGGACTCCATATGGGCCACTCTATGGACGTCGTCGCGCTGTGTGCCGCACCGACCGGCCCGGGAGAGGTAGCGTCAGGGCTGTGCATTTCGTCATCATGGGCTGCGGACGCGTCGGGGCCACCCTGGCGCACAGCCTGATCCTGCGCGGTCACGAGGTGGCCGTCATCGATCAGGACCCCCGCTCCTTTCACCGGCTGGGGCCGGACTTTCCGGGGCGACGGATCAAGGGTGTCGGCTTCGACCGGGAGGTGATGAAGGACGCCGGGGTGCCGCAGGCGTATGCCTTCGCGGCCGTCAGCAGTGGCGACAACTCCAACATCATCGCCGCACGGGTGGCCCGGGAGACCTTCGGGGTGGAGCGGGTGGTCGCCCGGATCTATGACCCCAAACGGGCCGAGATCTTCCAGCGGCTGGGCATCCCGACCGTGGCCACTGTCCGGTGGACGGCCGACCAGACGCTGCACCACCTGTTGCCCGAGGGCAGCACCCCGGACTACTTCGACCCCAGCGGCACCCTGGTGCTGGGGCAGATCCACGTCAACCCCCGCTGGATCGGGCGGCGGCTGACCGAGATCGAGCAGACCTTCGGGGTGCGGGTGGCGTTCGTGACCCGGCTGGGGGATGCCCTGATCCCCACCGCGGAGTCCGTCTATCAGGAGGGTGATGAGCTGCACCTGGTGGCGCGGCGTGGCACCCTGCCAGAGCTCGAGCACCGGCTGGACACGGTCCAGCCGGAGGAGTGAGGTCGTCGTGCGGGTCGCCGTGATCGGAGCCGGCAGCGTGGGCCGCTCCATCTGCTGGGAGCTCATCCACAACGGGCACGAGGTGCTGATCATCGACCGGGACGCCACCGAGGAGCGCACCTCCATGGTGCCGGCCGCTGACTGGATCATCGGCGACGCCTGTGAGATCAGCACGCTGACCAGCGCCCAGCTGGAGTCCTACGACCACGTGGTGTGCGCCACCGGCGACGACAAGGTCAACCTGGTCGTCTCCTTCCTGGCGCGCACCGAGTTCGCCGTGCCACGCACCGTGGCCCGGGTCAACAACCCGCGCAACGAGTGGCTCTTCGACGATGCCTGGGGGGTGGATGTGGCCGTCTCCACCCCGCGGCTGATGACCGCACTGGTGGAGGAGGCGGTGTCGGTCGGTGACATCGTGCGGCTCTTTGAGTTCCAGCACGGTGAGGCGCAGATGGTGGAGTTGACCCTGCCGGAGTCCAGCCCGTATGCCGGCGCCCGGGTCGGTGATGTGCCGCTGCCGGAGGGAGTCTCGCTCATCACCATCCTGCGCGAGGGGCAGCCGATCACACCCAGCCCGGATGAGGCGATCGAGCCCGGCGACGAGATCCTGTTTATCTGCCCGCCGGCGGCTGAGCAGTCCCTGGCGCTGACCCTCAACCCCGAGAGCCGGATCCGGCCCCAGCGCGACGAGGACGGCGAGAACTGACCGCTCCGTCGGCGCGGTGGGCGGCGAGTCGGGTGAGGTTCCGTGGACGAGCCCACCCAGGTGCGGGAGACTGGGTGGCAGGAGACGTGTCTGTGATAGAGTTATCTTGACGTCAAGATAAGTCGGAGAGGAGTCGGCGTGAGCGACACGACCAACAGCTTTGGGGCCAAGGGCACCCTCCAGGTAGGTGACGCCAGTTACGAGATCTACCGGATCACCGACCTCGAGGGCGCGGCCAACCTTCCCTACAGCCTGAAGGTGCTGCTGGAGAACCTGTTGCGCACCGAGGACGGCCAGAACATCACCGCCGACCACATCAACGCGCTCGCGCAGTGGGACGAGACGGCTGAGCCGAGCACTGAGATCCAGTTCACGCCGGCCCGGGTGATCATGCAGGACTTCACCGGTGTGCCCTGCGTCGTCGACCTGGCCACCATGCGCGAGGCGATGGAGGACCTGGGGGGTGACCCCACCAAGATCAACCCGCTGGCCCCGGCCGAGCTGGTCATCGACCACTCCGTGATCATTGACGTGTTCGGCCGCCCGGACGCCTTCGAGCGCAACGTGGAGATCGAGTACGAGCGCAATGGGGAGCGCTATCAGTTCCTGCGGTGGGGGCAGACCGCCTTCGAGGACTTCAAGGTCGTCCCCCCGGGCACCGGCATCGTCCACCAGGTCAACATCGAGCACCTGGCCCGCACGGTGATGACGCGGGAGGTCAACGGGGAGCTGACGGCATACCCGGACTCTTGTGTGGGCACCGACAGCCACACCACCATGGTCAACGGTCTGGGCGTGCTCGGTTGGGGTGTGGGTGGCATCGAGGCCGAGGCCGCGATGCTCGGTCAGCCCGTTTCCATGCTGATCCCGCGCGTGGTCGGCTTCAAGCTCTCCGGTGCGATCCCGCCCGGGGCCACCGCCACCGATGTGGTGCTGACCATCACCGAGATGCTGCGTGAGCACGGCGTGGTCGGCAAGTTCGTGGAGTTCTACGGCGAGGGAGTGGCCCAGGTGCCGCTGGCCAACCGCGCCACCATCGGCAACATGAGCCCGGAGTTCGGCTCCACCTGTGCCATCTTCCCGATTGACGAGGTCACCCTGGACTACCTGCGGCTGACCGGTCGCTCCGAGGAGCAGGTCG
>CAYVEH010000018.1:0-24328 GCA_964450585.1 uncultured Ornithinimicrobium sp. | reverse complement strand
AAGACCAGGTGCGGCGGCTGCGCGTGCGGGGCTGCTGCGGCGACCCGGTCCGGGTCGATCTCCAGGCCGACCACCGTTACCTGCGGTCGGACCTGCCGTAACCGGTCCGCCAGCTCCACCGTGGTGACCGGGTGTGCCCCGTAGCCCAGGTCGACGACCAGCGGGTCGGTCGCGGTGCGCAACAGCTCACCGTGGGTGTGCACCACCCACCGGTCCACGCGGCGCAGTCGGTTGGGGTTGGTCGTCCCGCGGGTGATGGTGCCGACCGGTCGAGAACGCTTGGGTGCACCAGCCACGGCACCACGATAGGGCTCGTGCCAGACTGAACGTGCAGAACCCGTGAGGAGAGGAGCAGCGCAGAGGTGAGCGACAGCGACCGGATCCGGCGCGTGGCGATGCTCAGCGTGCACACCTCACCGCTGGACCCACCGGGTACCGGTGATGCGGGCGGGTTGAACGTCTACGTGGTGGAGACGGCCCGCCGGCTGGCTGCCCGGGGGACCGAGGTAGAGATCTTCACCCGGGCCACGGACGGGGCGCTGCCGGAGACCGTGCGGATGGGCGAGGGCATCCTGGTGCACCACGTCCCGGCGGGCCCCTACGAGGGGCTGGGCAAGGAGGACCTGCCAGGCCAGTTGTGCGCCTTCGCCGCAGGAGTGATGCGCACCGCCGCCGGACGTCCGGAGCGGTGGTACGACCTGGTCCACTCCCACTACTGGCTCTCCGGTCAGGTGGGGTGGTTAGCTGCCGACCGGTGGAACGTGCCGCTGGTGCACACCATGCACACGATGGCCCGGGTCAAGAACTCCCAGTTGGCCGACGGGGACCGCGCCGAACCACCCGGTCGGGAGATCGGTGAGGCGCAGGTCGTGCAGGCCGCCAACGTGCTGGTGGCCAACACCGAGGAGGAGGCCGGCCAGCTGGTGCGCCTCTACGACGCCGACCCGGACGCGGTCCGGGTGGTGCCACCCGGTGTCGACCTGTCCGTCTTCCGGCCCGGGGACCGGGCCGCAGCCCGTCGCGCCGTCGGCCTCCCGCAGGGGGCGCAGGTGCTGCTCTTCGTCGGCCGAATCCAACCGTTGAAGGCCCCCGACGTCCTGGTGCGGGCCGCCGCCGAGTTGCTGCGTCGGGACCCGGCACTGCGGGACCGGCTGGTGGTTGCGGTGCTCGGGGGCCCCTCCGGGTCCGGCCTGGACCGGCCCCGGGCGCTTCAGGACCTGACTGCCGAGCTGGGGCTCACCGACGTGGTGCGTTTCCTCCCACCGGTCTCCCGGAGCGACCTGGCCGACTGGTACCGCGCCGCCGACCTGGTCACCGTACCCAGTTACAGCGAGTCCTTCGGGCTGGTCGCCGTGGAGGCCCTGGCCAGCGGCACCCCCGTGGTGGCCGCGGCGGTGGGAGGGCTGCCGGTGGCGGTCGGCGAGGGCGGGGTGCTGTTGCCGAGCCACGACCCACAGCAGTGGGCGGACACCCTCGGCACGCTGTTGGCCGACCCGGCACGGCGCTCCGCGCTGGCCTCGGCCGGGGTGCGGCATGCCGCCCGTTTCGGCTGGGACCACACTGTCGACCTGCTCGATGAGGTGTACCGCACGGCACGAGCCGATCATCAGCGGGTGGCGATCAACGGTGCTCACCAGGTGCCGTCGCAGATTCCGAGCATGGTGTTGCCGTGAGTAGCCCGGACCGTCGCGGCGACGCCGTGGACCGACTCCGCGCGGCGCTGGAGGACCTGGGCGTCGAGCACGAGCAGGGAGCCCGGCCCGGGGAGGTAGTCCTCACCCTTCCGGGGGAGCGGAAACTGCGGACCGTGTGCTCCCTGCTGGTTGGGGCCGACAGCCTGTCGGTGCAGGCCTTCGTCATCCGCCGGCCCGATGAGAACCAGGAGCGGTTCTATCGTCACCTGCTGCAGCGGAACCTGCGCCTGCCCGGCCTGGCGTACGCGATCGACGGCACCGGAGATGTGTACCTGACCGGCCGGCTTCCGCTGGTGGCGATCGACGCGGACAGCATCGACCAGTTGCTCGGGGCGGTGCTCACCGCCTGCGATGAGCCGTTCAACGAGTTGCTGGTGATCGGTTTTCTGACCTCCATGCGCGCCGAGTGGCGCTGGCGACTGTCCCGAGGGGAGTCCACCGCCAACCTCGAGGCCTTCCGGCACCTGCTCGAGGAGGGCGCGGACAGCACGCCCACGCGGGACCGGCCCGACAGCCAAGGACCGACCCGCTAGCTGCTCAGGGACCCGGTGGAGCGAGCGACCGGCGGCGCTACGCCGGGGTCACCAGGGACGGGCGGTACTCCGCGGGCACCTCCAGGCCGAGCAGCACCAGCAGCGTCGCCGCCAGGTTCGACAGCCCCGGGTCCGACAGATCCGGGGTGATCTCCCACTGCTGGTCGGAGTAGTCCAGGACAGACAGCGGCACCGGGTTGGTGGAGTGCGCCGTCTTCCACAACGGGGTGCCGTCGGCAGAGGTGCGGGGCTGGCCCTGGGCGTCCCGCTCGACCATGTCCTCGCTGTTGCCGTGGTCGGCGGTGACCACCAGGCACCCACCGGCTGCCTCGACGGCCATCGCGATCCGACCCACCGCCGCGTCGACGGCCTCGAGCGCGGTGATGGTGGCCTCGAAGTTGCCGGTGTGACCCACCATGTCACCCCCGGCCAGGTTGGACCGCAGGAAGGTGTAGCTGCCCTCCTCCAACGCACGCACGATGGTCTCGGCGGTCTCGGCCGCCTTCATCCGGGGCGCCTTGTCGAACTCCACCCGGTCTGAGGGGATGTCGATGTAGGTTTCCGTCTGCGGGTCGAACGGGTCGGATCGGTTGCCGTTCCAGAAGTAGGTCATGTGGCCGAACTTCTGGGTCTCCGAGGCCGCCAGCTGCGGCAACCCGGCCTTGGCGATGATCTCGCTGACGGAGTGGTCGATCCGGGGTGGTTGCACCAGCCGCACCGGAGGCATGTTGGTGTCGCCGTCATACAGGGTCATGCCGGCGAAGAAGACATCCGGCACGTGGCCGCGGTCGAACCCAGTGAACTCCTGGCCCTCCACGAAGGCCCGGGTCAACTCGATGGCCCGGTCGCCGCGGAAGTTGAAGATGATCACCGCGTCACCGTCGCGCACCGGCCCCACCGGATGCCCCGCGTCATCGACGACGGTGAAGGCCTCCAGCAGCTGGTCGCTGATCCCAGGGGTCTCCCGGCGCAGCGTGTCGATCGCCTCGCCGGCTGACCGGAACGGGCGCGCGGTGCCCTGCACGTGCGCCCGCCAACCGGCCTGCACCACGCCCCAGTTCGCCTCGTAACGGTCCATCGTGGTGACCATACGGCCGCCACCGGAGGCGATCTGCCAGTCCAGGTCGGTGCCGGCGGTGTGCTGGGCCAGTGTCTCCTCGAGCCGGGCGACGTACTCACCGGCGGTCCGGTCCTCCACATCGCGCCCATCCAACAGGGTGTGCACCCGCAACCGGGTGACCCCGTCGGACCTGGCATGGTCCAGCAGCAGCATCAGGTGGTCCCAGGAGGAGTGGACGTTGCCGTCGCTGAGCAGCCCGATCAGGTGCAGCGCGGCCCCGTCGGTGCGGGCGGTGGCCACGGCGTCCTGCCAGGCACCCTCCCAGATCTCGCCACCGCGCACCGCGTCATCGACGCGTTTGGCGCCCTGCGGGAAGATCCGACCGGCCCCCATCGTGTTGTGGCCGACCTCCGAGTTGCCCATGTCGTCATCGGAGGAGAGGCCCACGTGGGTGCCGTGCGCGTAGATCTCTCGGTACAGGCCGCTCTGGCGCAACCGGTCCAGGTGGGGGGTATCCGCCGCCGCCACCGCGTCGTAAGCATCGCCGGGGCCCACACCGACTCCGTCCATCACCACCAGGACCACCGGGCGCACCCCGGTCCGGCTGCCGGTGCTCACGGTGCCTCGAACTTGTAGCCGAGACCGCGCACCGTGACGATGTGCTGCGGATGCCCCGGGTCCGGCTCGATCTTGGCGCGCAACCGTTTGACATGCACGTCAAGCGTCTTGGTGTCACCGACGTAGTCACTGCCCCACACCCGGTCGATGAGCTGGCCCCGGGTGAGGACGCGGCCGGAATTGCGCAGCAGCATCTCCAACAACTCGAACTCCTTCAGCGGCAGGGTGATCGCCTCGCCGTTCACCGAGACGGTATGGCGCTCCACGTCCATGCGGACCGGTCCGGACTCCACCGTGGCCGGCAGCAGTTCCTCCGGCTCGGCCTGCCGACGCAGGACCGCCTTGATGCGGGCCAGCAGCTCCCGGCCGGAGTACGGCTTGGTGACATAGTCATCCGCGCCGATCTCCAACCCGACGACCTTGTCCACCTCACTGTCCTTGGCCGTCAGCATGATGACCGGGACGCTGGACTTGGCGCGCAGTGAGCGGCAGACGTCCACCCCGGACAGGCCCGGGAGCATGAGGTCCAGCAGGACCAGGTCCGCCCCGTTGCGGTCGAACTCGGTGAGGGCATCCGGGCCGGTCTCCGCGATGGCGACGTCGAAGCCCTCCTTCTGCAGCATGTAGGACAGCGGATCCGAGAACGACTCCTCGTCCTCGACCACCAGGATCCGGGTCATGACGTCACTCCTCACTCGGGCGCGGTGCCGAGGCCGTGTCGGGGGCGGGCAGGTGGAACGGATGCTGGACCAGAGGGTACCGCCGGGCTCTGGTCGGTGGGCTGCAGGGGCTGCCCACCCGCATCGGCTGCCGGGCCGGGTCCCGACCCGGTCGTCGGGCCCGTGGCAGGTAACCGGATGGTGAAGGTCGAGCCCTGCCCGACCTGGCTCCAGACGACCACATCACCACCCAGGTTCGCGCAGACGTGCTTGACGATCGACAGCCCCAGACCGGTGCCGCCGGTCGCGCGGGACCGGGCCGCGTCCACCCGGTAGAAGCGCTCGAAGATGCGCTCCTGATCGGCCGGTGAGATGCCCTGGCCCTGGTCGGTCACCGACACCTCGACCAGGTCACCGTCGCGTCGGCTCACCACCGCGATCGGGCTGCCGTCCTCGGAGTAGTTGATCGCGTTGGTCACCAGGTTCCGGATCGCGGTGGTGATCAGCTCGGCGTCACCGCTGACCTGCAGGTCCCGCCGGGCGGCGGTGCGTCGGACCGTGATCGGTCGGTCCCCGGCCACCACCCGGGAGTGCTCGACCGCCTCCTCGGCGCAGGCGCTGACCTCCACCGCGGTCAACGGGTCGGACAGGTCGGCGGTCTGCAACCGGGACAGGTCGACGATCTCGCTGACCAGCCGGGTGAGCCGGTGGGACTCCACCTTCATCCGCCCGGCAAACCGCTGCACCGCGGCGGGGTCGTCGGCGGCGTCCTCCACCGCCTCAGCCAGCAGGGCCAGGCCGCCGACCGGGGTCTTGAGTTCGTGGCTGACGTTGACCACGAAATCGCGGCGGACTTCCTCCACCCGCCGTGCCTTGGTGCGGTCGTCAACCAGCGCGAGCACCAGATCCGCCCCGATGGGCGCCACCCGGACACCGACCACCATCACCCCGTGGCCCACCGGACCGCGCGCCAGCTCCAACTCGGCCTCCCGGATGATGCCGTCCCGGTGGACCTGCACCACCAGCGTCCGCAGCTCGGCGTGGGTCAACGTGTTGCCGCGGACCAGGCCGTAGGCCACCGCCGTCGCGCTGGTCTTGATGACCCCACCGCTGGCATCCAGCACGATCGCCCCGTCTCGCAGCACCGCCAGTACCTCAGCCACCCCCGCCGGCACCCGGGGGCGTGGTGGCGGCGCAGCCGCGGCCGGGGCAGCATGACGCTCGGAGAGCCGGACCAAGAGGGTGGCGATGGCGGCCAGGGCCAGACCGATCACCACTCCTAGGGCCCCTGCCGTCAGCGCGTCCACAGCACTAGCCTAAGTGGGCCCCACCGGTGCGCAGGCGCTGCTGGGCGGCGGTGTCCGCCGCCCAGCGGGGGCAGCATCCACCTGGTCGGATGCCGTTCACCTGAGATGCTCCATCTGTTCACCCGCGCCTGTCACAGTCACCGCGAACAGTATCTGGATCAACAAGAGAGAAGCCGACCTGATGCGTATCGCCTTCACCGAGGAGTTGCAGTTCATCTCTGATCAGCTGGTCGAGATGGCGCGGCTGACCTCTGCGGCATTAGAGCAGGCCACCACCGCACTGATGACGGCGGACCTGGAGCTGGCCGAGACGGTGATCAGCGCCGATGAGCACATCGATGCCGTGCGGCGCGACCTGGACACCCGTGCCGTGGACGCGTTGGCCCGCCAGCAGCCGGTGGCCACCGACCTGCGCACCCTGGTCACCGCGATGCGGATGAGCGCGGACCTGGAGCGGATGGGCGACCTGGCCCGGCACGTGGCCAAGCTGGCCCGGTTGCGCTACCCCGCTCGGGTACTGCCTGACGGCCTCGCCGACACCTTCCGGCGGATGGCTCAGGTGGCCGACGTCCTGGTGATGGAGGCGGCCCGCATCATCCAGACCAATGATGTCGAGGCGGTCACTCAGCTCAAGATCACCGATGACGAGATGGATGATCTGCACCGCGACGTCTTCCGGACGTTGCTGGACCAAGGGTGGGACAGCGGGGTGCAGGCTGCGATCGACGCCACCTTGCTGAGCCGCTACTACGAGCGGTTCGGCGACCACGCGGTGTCCATCGCCCAGCGAGTGGTCTATCTGGTCACCGGCCAGTGGGACGAGGATCACCTCGACATCGACGAGCGCATCGACATCACCGAGGTCCGCCGCTAGGCAGAGCCCGCCGTCCGGTCAGGAGGGGACGTCAGAGGTCCGGATGGAGATGTCGCCGTAGACACCCTCCGGTGGCAGCACGGGCGCCAGGCCACTGTCCGCCTCGCCCAGGGAAGTCTGCACAACGATCTGCACGGTGCCGCCCGGGTAGGTCTCGACGCTGGGGACGTGCACCGCGTTCTCACTGCCCAGCGGGCCCTCGCCATCCAACCGGACCGCCTGACCCGGTGCGATGTTCAGGGTGGGCTGCAGGGTCACCGGCTGACCCTCGGTGCTCACCGACAGGGTGACCTCGGCCGGCTCGCTGGTGTTGTTCACCACCAGCCCGCTGACGGTGCCGGGGCCGCCGTTGCCCTCGCTGACGACGAGCAGGTCGCGCACGGCGACGTCGCCGGCATCGACAGACACCCCGTCGGCCGGGTCATAGTTCATGTCCGTCGTGACCGGAGAGGTCATCTGGCAGGCGCTGAGCGTCAGCGCAGCCGCCAGCGCGAACCCGGCAGAGGCCAGGCGGCGGCGACGGGAGGCGGGCTGGGCTGCGGTCCGGATGGTCACGAGGGACACTCTAGCGGCCCGGGTCCCACGCGCGCGCAAGGGCCGGCTGCGTCGGGGCGACCAGGCCCGGAGGGCCCCCGCGTGCCGGTGGGGCCACGTGCTGCACAGCGGCCTCCGAACGGTCCTTCCGGGACGCTGACCAGCATAAATATCATGGATGTCATTACGTGATCTGCGCCACTCGTGCTATCCTGGTAGTCCGCGAAAGGGGCAAACTGAAGATGACGTTCAAGGTCGGCGAGACGGTTGTGTACCCGCACCACGGGGCCGCACTGATCGAAGAAATGAAGACGCGCACCATCAAGGGCGAGGAGAAACTTTACCTAAAGCTCAAGGTTGCCCAGGGTGATCTGACCATTGAAGTTCCCGCAGACAATTGCGATCTCGTCGGCGTCCGTGACGTCGTGGGCAAGGAGGGGCTCGACCAGGTCTTTGAGGTGCTGCGCGCCGAGCACACCGAGGAGCCGACCAACTGGTCTCGCCGTTACAAGGCCAACCTGGAGAAGCTCGCCTCAGGTGACGTCATCCGCGTCGCTGAGGTGGTGCGCGACCTGTGGCGTCGTGACAAGGACCGTGGCCTGTCCACCGGTGAGAAGCGCCTGCTGAACAAGGCTCGTCAGATCCTGGTCTCCGAGCTGGCCCTGGCCGAGAAGACCAACGAGGACAAGGCTGAGGCCACGCTGGACGAGGTCCTGGCCTCCTGAGTCCGCAGCACCGCGTCGGCGTCATCCTGGTCGCCGCCGGCCAAGGAACCCGACTGGGGGCCGAGGTGCCCAAGGCGCTCGTCCCCCTGGGGAACGGGACCGACGCAACACCGCTCGTGACACACGCCCTCCGGGGCGTGTTGTCATGTCCGGACCTGTCCGACGTCATCGTGGTGGCCCCCGCGGACCGTATGCCGGAGCTCACCACCGCGGTCCAACTCGCCGCCACCGACGGTCCGGGGCAGGCCGACGACACCCATCGCCCGGCGACGCCTCGCGTGCCGGGCCCGTTCCGGGGCGCTGCCGGTCAGCAGGTGAGGGTCCGCGTGGTGGGCGGAGGCGCCGACCGTGGCGCCTCGGTGGCCGCCGGCTTGGCCGCCCTTCCCGCGGCGGTGGACGCCGTGCTGGTGCACGACGCCGCCCGCGCGTTGACCCCGACCGGAGTGTTCCGCCGGGTGGTCGCGGCCGTCCGGCGCGGTCACCCCGCCGTGATTCCAGGGCTGCCGGTGAGTGACACCATCAAGACCGTTGATACCCGAGACCGCGTCGTGGCCACCCCCGAGCGCAGCACGTTACGTGCCGTGCAGACCCCGCAGGGATTTCGGCGGGCGACGCTGGAGCGGGCGCACCGAGAGGTCGGCGACACGGTCACCGACGACGCCGGTCTGGTTGAGGCGCTGGGTGAGGCCGTCCTGGTGGTGCCCGGTCACCCCCGGGCGCTGAAGATCACCGGGCCGGAGGACCTGGCGGTGGCCGCGGCCTGGCTCAGCGCTGCCCATCCAGGGCCGGCATGACCTCCGCGGCGATCAGCTCCAGGTGGTCCACGACGTCCTCGGACAGGTCCAGCACCTGCAGGTAGAACCGTTCGGCCCCCGTGGCCTCGTGCCACATCCCGATCCGGTCCACCACCTCGGTGGGGGTGCCGGCCAGCCCCGCCTCGCGAAGCTCCGTCGGCTCTCGACCGGTGGCCGCAACCCGCGTGCGGACCTGCGCCTCATCCCGCCCGACCACGGTGGTCAGGGCGACCGATCGCAGCGGGCCACCGTCCTGCCGACCCGCCCGGGCCGCGGCCGCAGTCACCCGGTCGAACTGGGCGACGGTGTCCGCCAGCGCGGCGAAGGCCACATTGAACTCCGTGGCATAGCGCGCCGCCAGCTCCGGTGTGCGACGTCTGCCGTGACCCCCGATGATGATCGGCGGCCCACCGGAGTAGGGGTCGCGCTGCCGTGGTTTGGGCAGGGCCGGAGAGTCGGTCACCGTCACGGTCGGCCCGGCATACGAGAACTCCTCGCCCGTCGGTGTGTGCCATAGGCCGGTGATGACCGCCAGGGAGTCCTCCAACAGATCGAAGCGGTCCCGGAGGGAGGGGAACGGGATGCCGTAGGCGCGGTGCTCCTGGCCGAACCACCCGGAGCCGAGCCCCAGCTCCAGGCGTCCGTCGCTCATCTGGTCCACCTGGGCGACTGAGATCGCCGTCGGCCCGGGCAGCCGGAAGGTCACCGGGCTGACCAGGGTGCCGAGCCGGATCGTGGTCGTCTCCCGGGCCAGCCCGGCCAGCGTGACCCAGGCATCGGTGGGGCCAGGAAGACCAGCACCCGCGCCCATGGCCAGGTAGTGGTCAGAACGGAAGAACGCCCCGTAACCGCAGGCCTCGGCCGTGCGGGCCACCCGGAGCTGATCGGCATACGTGGCCCCTTGCTGGGGCTCGATGAAGACGCGCAGTTCCACGGACCCATCCTGACGCATCGGTCTACAGTGAGCCCTATGCCCCCGCCGACTCCGCCCTTTCGCGTCGGGAACGGCGTGGACGTGCATGCCTACGCCCCGGCAGGGACCGACCGGATGCTCATGCTGGGGTGCCTGCCCTGGCCCCAGGAACGTCCGATCGAGGGGCACTCGGACGGCGATGTGGCCGCGCACGCCATCAGTAACGCCCTGCTGTCAGCCGCCGGTCTGGGCGACCTGGGGGCCGTCTTCGGCACCGACCGCCCGGAGATGGCCGGCGCCTCCGGGGCGCAGCTGCTCGGCCACGTGCTCGGCCTGCTGGTCGCCGACGGGTGGCAGATCGGCAACGTCACCGTGCAACTCATCGGACGGCACCCCCGGATCGGGCCGCGACGCCAGGAGATGGAGGCGGCCCTGTCCGAGGCGCTGGACGGCGCCGCGGTGTCGGTCAGTGCCGCCACCACCGACGGGTTGGGCTTCACCGGACGTGGTGAGGGAATGGCCGGGGTCGCGACCGCACTCATCCTGCGCCGTCCACCTCTGGATCCCGAGGCCAGAGCCTGGTAGGGATAGGCCAGGGAACCCATTCGCCCACACCGAGGAGTCACCGTGCCCAGCACCGTCCGAGGAGTCATCGCCCGCAACAAGGGAGCCGACGTCGAGGTCGTCGACATCGTGGTCCCGGACCCGGGCCCCGGGGAAGCCGTTGTGCGGGTGGAAGCCTGCGGCGTCTGCCACACCGATCTGCACTACCGCGAGGGTGGCATCAACGACGACTTTCCGTTCCTGCTGGGCCACGAGGCGGCCGGCACGGTGGCATCGGTCGGGGAGGGCGTGACCGAGGTGGCGCCCGGCGACTTCGTCATCCTCAACTGGCGCGCGGTCTGCGGGGGACGGTGCCGCGCCTGCGCCAAGGGCCGGCCCTGGTACTGCTTCGACACGGCCAACGCCAGCCAGAAGATGACCCTCACCGACGGCACCGAATTGTCGCCGGCGTTGGGGATCGGTGCCTTCGCCGAGAAGACGCTGGTGGCTGCCGGGCAGTGCACCAAGGTCGACCGGGAGGCCTCGGCCGCCGCGGCGGGTCTGCTCGGCTGTGGGATCATGGCTGGCTTCGGGGCGGCGGTGAACACCGGTGGTGTCACCCGCGGGGACTCCGTGGCGGTCATCGGCTGCGGTGGCGTGGGCAGCGCGGCGATCGCCGGCGCTGCGGTCGCCGGCGCGACGACCATCATCGCCGTCGACCTGGATGACCGGAAGCTGGAGGGGGCCAAGCGTTTCGGGGCCACCCACACGGTCAACAGCTCCGGCCGGGACCCGATCGTGGCCATCCAGGAGCTCACCGGTGGTTTCGGTGCCGACCTGGTCGTGGACGCGGTCGGTCGACCGGAGACCTACCGCCAGGCCTTCTACGCCCGGGACCTGGCCGGCACCGTGGTGCTGGTCGGGGTGCCCACCCCGGAGATGACCATTGAGCTGCCGCTGCTGGACGTCTTCGGCCGCGGCGGCGCGCTGAGGTCCAGCTGGTACGGCGACTGTCTGCCCTCCCGCGACTTCCCGATGCTCATCGACCTGTACCGGCAGGGCCGGTTCGACCTGGACGGGTTCGTCACCGAGACCATCGCCCTGGACGAGGTCGAGGAGGCCTTCAGCAAGATGGAACGCGGCGACGTGCTGCGCTCGGTGGTGATCCTGTGAACGGCAACGGGCTGCCCCGCATCGACCACGCAGTCACCTCCGGGACCTTCAGCCTGGACGGCGGCACGTGGGAGGTCGACAACAACGTGTGGGTGGTGGGTGACGACCAGGAGTGCGTGGTCATCGACGCCCCCCACGATGCCCAGGCGATCCTGGACGTGGTGGGCGACCGCACGGTGACGGCGATCCTGCTCACCCACGCCCACGATGACCACATCGACGCCGCCGCGGAGCTGGCCGAGGCCACCGGTGCGCCCACGTTCCTGCATCCGGAGGACCGGATGTTGTGGGACCGGGTGCACGACCACGCCCCCAGCGAGGAACTGGCCGATGGTGACACCCTCGAGGTGGCCGGCACGGTGCTGCACGTGCTGCACACCCCGGGTCACTCCCCGGGAGCCTGCTGCTTCCACGCCCCGGCCCTGGGTGCGGTGTTCAGCGGAGACACCCTCTTCAACGGGGGCCCGGGTGCCACCGGGCGCTCGTTCAGTGACTTCGACACCATCGTCGACTCGATCACCCGTCGGCTGCTGACCCTGCCGCTGGACACGGTGGTGCACACCGGTCATGGAGAGACGACCACGATCGGAGCCGAGGCGCCGCACCGGCAGGAGTGGATCGACCGCGGTCACTGAGCCTCATACCCACCCGTGCTCCTGGGCCACGGCCCGGGCCTCGGCGCGGTTGCGGGCACCGGTCTTGCCGATGGCCGCCGACAGATAGTTGCGCACGGTCTGCTCCGACAGGTAGAGCGTGCCCGCGATGTCGGCCACCGTTGCCCCGGCGCGCGAGGCTCGCAGCACCTCCTGCTCGCGCTCGGTGAGCGGGTTGGCGGGAGCTCGTAGCGCGGCCACTGCCAGGTCAGGCTGGACCACGACCTCTCCGGCGAGTACCCGTCGGATCGCCGCGGCCAGTTGATCCACCGGGTCGTCCTTGACCAGGAAGCCACGGGCACCGGCGGCCATGGCCCGGCGCAGGTACCCGGCGCGGGCGAAGGTGGTCACGATGATCGAGGTGCAGCCCGGCACGCGGGCGTGCAACTCGGGCAGTGCGTCCAGGCCACTGCCGCCCGGCAGGTCGATGTCGATCAGGGCCACATCCGGTTGGTGCTCCACAGCGGCGGGCACGATCTCATCGCCACGCCCGGCCGCGGCCACGACCTGCAGGTCGGCCTCCACGTTGAGCAACGACACCAGGGCGGAGCGCAGCATGCCCTGGTCCTCGACCAGCAGAATCCGGGTGGTCACCGGCGTCCCTGCAGGGAACTGGCACCACGAGGTGTCTGCCGGTGCTGGTGACCCCGGTCGTCCAGGGCGACGGGAACCTCGGCGACGAGCGTGAAGCCGTCCGGGCGGTGCTGCACGGTCACGGTGCCGCCCCGGCCGGCCAACCGCTCACGGAGGCCGACCAGCCCGGTCCCACTGCGCAGGCTGCCCGGGGTGCCGTGCCCGTCGTCGGCCACTGTCACCCGAGCCCGGTCCTGAGTGCGGTCCACCAGGACTCGGCAGCTGCGTGCCCCGGAGTGCCGCAGCACATTGGTGGTGGCCTCGCGGACCGCCCATGCCAACAGACGCTCGGCGCCGGGGTCCAACCCGGGCGGGACCGGTCCGATCTGCGGATCGATCCCACCGGCGCGCAGCGCGGCCGCGGCCCGGGAGACCTCGTCCTCCAGGCTGCCCTCGCGATAGCCGGCGACTGCCTGCCGGACCTCCGTCAGGGCCGATCGGCCCAACGTCTCGATCTCGGCGCCGTGGGCCGCGGCTGCCGGTGGGTCCGCCTCGGCCAGCCGGCGCACCGCTTCGGCCTTGACCACGATCACGGACAGGGTGTGACCGAGCAGGTCGTGCAGATCGCGGGAGAAGCGCATCCGCTCCGCGCTCACCGCCGCCTCGGCCAACTGCTGCCGGGTGCTGGCCAGCTCGGCGACGGTGGCCGCCAGCCGGTGCACCGTCAATGTGCCCATCCCGCTGAGCCCGCTGGTGATCAGCAACCAACTCATCACCCCCCACCCCCACCCGGCGAGCAGGGCACCCAAGCCGCCGAGCAGCGCAGTCAGCCCCACCCCCAGGACCGCCCAACGGGGCGGCAGCACGATCGCCACCGCGATGGCCAGCAGAGCCACCGCCATGAAGGCGAGCTCGGAGGCGGGCACCGTGCGCACCGTCAGCAGAGTCGTGACGACGAGTGTCGCCAGCAGCCCGAGCGGTGCCCAGGCCGGCAGGTGGAGCCGATGTGGCAGGTGGACGGCAGCGATCGCCAGGAGGAAACTGCCCCCGGTGCCGAGCAGCAGCGCGGTGTCACGCCACTGCTGCTCCTGCGCGGCTGCGACGATGTAGGCGCCCAACAGCAACGGCGCCCAGATGAGCACCAGCCACCGGCCATGACGCCCCAGTGGCGTCTGCCACCCGCCCGCGGCGGGGGCCGCGCAGCCGTCAGGTCCCTGCGGAGAGGTTGTCATCGGGGGCACTCCTGTCAACAGTACGCCGGGTCGGCGACCCGCGAAACGGTTTTCCGTGGCTGCGGGTCACTGGTCGACCCGGCCGCCGGCTGCCCCCGGCAGGGCCGGGATCAGGACGCCGGCGACGACGACGTGCAGCAGCACCAGGACGGCGGCCGCGCTGGTGGTCTCGGCCAACGTCAGCGGCCCGGCCAGGGATAGCACGGCCACCGTCCCGGCGACCCAGCGCCAGATCGTCGTGCCACGGCCCACCAGGTGCTCCAGCGCAGCGAGCAGGGCCCAGCCGAGCAGGCCGGCGACGATCGATGAGACCAGCACCGACCCGGCGGTGACGGAGATCGGGGCGGCACCCGGCGACGGAGCCGCCGCCAGGTCGGTGCCCAGGACCGGGCCCGCCACCCACCACACCGCCCAGGCTGCTGCTGCGGCCCCGCCGATGAGGAGTAGCCGCCGACCGCCTCTGGGGGGTAGCGGACGAGCGGGCTGCGCGGCGGTGGCCGGGCCCTCGGGCGTGCTGCTGGGGTGATGGGTCGGGAGGGTGTGCTGCGTGGTCCGTGGATTCATAGCTGTCACGCTAGGAACTCGACGGGACCCCGGGTAGGGGGCAATGTCCCCGGTCGTTGGGTACATCTGTCCCGGGTGCTGGTGCGGCGCGGGTAGCCTTGGCGTCGTGAGTTTGCGCCTCTATGACACCGCCTCCCGCGAGCTGCGGGACTTCGTGCCGCTGCAGCCCGGACGGGTCGGCGTCTACATCTGTGGCCTCACCACCCAGGGTTCCCCGCACATCGGTCACATCCGGTTCGCGGTGGCCTTCGACATCCTGCGCCGGTGGCTGGTCCGCGGCCACGGACTGGAGGTCACCCTGATCCGCAATGTCACCGACATCGACGACAAGATCCTCACCAAGGCCGCAGATCACAGCCAGCCCTGGTGGGCCTGGAGTTACCTGCACGAACGGGAGACCACCCGGGCGTTGGAGAGCCTGGGTGTGCTGCCGGCGACCTACGAGCCGCGGGCCACCGGACACATCACTGAGATGGTTGAGTTGATCGAGGAACTCATCGAGCGTGGCCATGCCTACCCGGCCGGTGACGGCAGCGGCGACGTCTACTTCGATGTGCGCTCCTGGCCGGCCTACGGGGAACTCACCCACCAGCAGTTGGCCGACATGGAGCCCGCCGAGGACGCTGACCCGCGCGGCAAGCGGGACCCGCGTGACTTCGCGCTGTGGAAGGGGGCCAAGCCCACCGAGCCGACAACCGCCAGCTGGCCCACCCCCTTCGGGCGCGGCCGACCGGGATGGCACCTGGAGTGCTCGGCGATGGCGCACAAGTATCTCGGCGATGCCTTCGACATCCACGGCGGCGGCGTCGATCTGCGTTTCCCGCACCACGAGAACGAGCAGGCCCAGTCCCGGGCCGCGGGGCAGGACTTCGCCAACTTCTGGTTGCACAACGCCTGGGTCACCGTCAAGGGCGCCAAGATGGGCAAATCGCTGGGCAACGCGCTGGCCGTCAACGAGCTCACCAAGACGGTCCGCCCGCTGGTGCTGCGCTACTACCTGGGTGCGGCCCACTACCGCTCCACCATCGAGTACGGCGAGGGCTCCCTGGCCGAGGCCAGCGCCGCCGTCGACCGCATCGAGGGGTATGCCGACCGTGCCCTGGAGGTGTTGGCGGCACCGGCACCGCAGATCCTGGCCGAGTCCCGGGCCCTGACCGTCGAGGAGGCCTTCCCCACCGCGTTCCGGGAGGCCCTGGACGACGACGTCAATGTGCCCGAGGCCCTGGCGGTGATCTTCGGGACGGTCCGGGATGGGAACAAGGCCCTGGAGGCAGCCCCGGAACAGATCGACACCGCCGCCCTTCGGCATACCCTGCTGCAGTTGGTGGCGATGCTCGACGTGCTCGGGGTGAACCCGCTGGACCCGTCCTGGGGGGAGCAGCACTCACCGGCAGGTTCCTCCTCGGTCCTGGATGCCCTCGTGCAGGAGCGGCTGCAGGCCCGTGCCCAGGCCCGTGCCGACCGGGACTTCGCCACCGCCGACGCTATCCGGGACCAGCTCGGGGCCGTCGGGGTGGCCATCGAGGACACCCCCTCCGGTGCCCGCTGGTCCCTGACCCATCCGACGGAAGCACACTAGGAGCCACCATGGCAGGCAACTCCCAGCGCAAGGGTGCGGTGCGCAAGTCCGCCAAGAAAGGCCCCCAGGTCGGCAGCGGAGGGCAGCGCCGCAAGGGGCTGGAGGGCCGAGGCCCCACCCCCCGCGCCATCGACCGGCCGGGGCACCCGGCGGCACGCCGCGCCCGTCCGGCCTCCCGGCAGAAGGGCGGTCAGCAGCGTTCCGGTCCGCGCCGTCGCGGCGCCGGTGGGACCGAGGCGGTGCTGGGTCGCAACCCGGTCCTGGAGGCGCTGCGCACGCAGGTGCCGGCCAGCACCCTGTACGTCAGCGCCCGGATGGAGTCCGACGACCGGGTCAAGGAGGCACTGCGCCTCGCCGGGGAGCAGGGCGTGCCGATCCTGGAGGCCGGTAAACCAGAGTTGGACCGGCTGGCCGACGGAGCGGTGCACCAGGGCATCATCCTGCAGGTCCCGCCATATGAGTACGCCCACCCAGAGGACCTGCTGTCGGCTGAGCTGCCCGGCCCGCCGCTGATCGTGGCGCTCGACGGCATCACCGACCCGCGCAACCTGGGCGCCATCATCCGCTCCGCGGGTGCCTTCGGGGGGCACGGCGTGGTGATCCCGGCGCGACGCTCGGCGGGAATGACCGCGGCGGCGTGGAAGACCTCCGCCGGCGCGGCCGCCCGCATCCGGGTGGCGCAGGCCACGAACCTGACCACCACCCTGAAGGACTATCGCAACACCGGTTGCTTCGTCATCGGACTCGACGCCGACGGGGACGTCAGCCTGCCGGACCTGGAGCTCGCCGACCTGCCGCTGGTCGTCGTGGTCGGCTCGGAGGGCAAGGGCCTGTCCCGCCTCGTCCGGGAGACCTGTGACCAGATCGTCTCGGTGCCGATGGCCAACGTCACCGAGTCCCTCAACGCTGGCATCGCCGGCGCAGTGGCCCTCTACGAGATCGCCCGTAAGCGCAGGAACTGAGCCGATGCCGCAGGTCCGCGCCGCCAGCCGCGGGCTGGTCGTCACCGACTCCGGGCTCCTGCTCACCGTGCTGCACGGGCGCACCGGCGAGTACTGGCTCACCCCCGGCGGCGGTCAGGACTTCGGGGAGTCCAAGGTCGAGAACGTGGCCCGGGAGGTCCTGGAGGAGACCGGCTACCGGGTCCGCGTCGGTGACCTGGCCTGCGGGCGCGACTACATCGGTGCCCGGCACTTCCCGGACTGGGACACCGCGTTCCAGCAGACCGAGCTGTGGTTCTGGTGTGAGCTGCTGGACGACCACCCGGACCTGAGCGCGATGGATGCCGACGTCAACCAGCACGACGTGCGGTGGGTGCCGCTGCCGGAGCTGATCGGCTCACCGCTGTACCCGCGTCGCCTCGCGTCTTGGCTCAACGAGGACCCCACGACCCGGCCGATCTGGTTGGGTGCGGTGAACTGAGCGGTGGGCAGCGGCGCGCTCAGTGCCGGGCCCGGATCGGGATCGCCTCGGTGTCCACGCCGAGCACCGCCACCTCATCCGGCTTCTGCGGCAGCACCGTGTCGACGTAGTCCTGGACGGCCTCCTCCAACGGCACGTCATAGTCGGCCCGCTCGGACAGGTACCAGCGGTGCTCCAACAGCTCGTGGAACAACTCTGCCGGCTCCAACTTGCTGCGCAGCTCCGGGGGCACCGCCCGGGTGATCGGCTCGTAGATCCCGGCGAGCCAGTCGTGAGCGACCAGCTCCTCGTCGTCGTTCTGCCGGTCCTGGGAGGCCCGGAAGGCGTCCAGGTCGTTCAGCAGCCGCCGGGCCTGGTTCTCCTCCACATCCAGCCCGGTGAGACGCAGCAGCCGCCGACTGTGGTGCCCGGCATCCACGATCTTGGGCTCGATCTGGATGTGGGTGCCGTCCAGGTCGGTACTCATCGCCAACTCGCCAACGTCGAACCCGAGGTTGTTCAACCGCCGGATCCGCTCATCGACCCGCCACCGGTCGCCCTTCTCGAAGCGTTCGCTGGCGGTCAGCTCGCGCCACAGCAGGTCATAGCGGTGCATCAGCCGGTCGGCGATCTCCAGGGCGTCCGCGTCCCCGGCGAGCACCCCACCAGCCTCCAGGTCCATCAGCTCGCCGGCGATATTGCCGTGCGCGATCTCCAGGTCGTGGCGTCGCTGCCCGTCGCTGAGCTGGTTGTGCACCTCGGCGGTCTCGGCGTCGACGAGGTAGGCCGCAAACTCCCCGGCGTCCCTCCGGAACAGCGTGTTGGACAACGACACGTCCCCCCAGTAGACGCCGCCCAGGTGCAGCCGCACCAGCAGCACAGCCAGCGCGTCCAGCACCCGCCGAGCAGTGTCGGGCCGCAGCCGCTGACTGAAGATGGCGCGGTACGGCAGCGAGAACTTCAGGTGCCGGGTGACCAGGCAGGCATCCAACGGCTGACCCTCGGGATCCTCCCGGCCGGAGATCACCGCCAGCGGCTCGACCGCGGGCTGGTCGAGCCGCCGCAGCAACTGCAGCGTCTGGTACTCGCGCCGGGCCAGTTCGGCCTTGATCTCCTTGACAGCGAGTACCCCGCCGGAGAGCCGGACGAACCGGACCACGTGCCGGGAGATACCCCGCGGCAGCGCCGCCAGGTGGTCCTCCGGCCAGTCCTCCAACGGCACCTGCCAGGGAAGGTCGAGGATGGCCGGGTCCGGTCGGGCGGCGGTGATCTCCAGAGCCATGACGCGTCCTGGTGAGTCAGTCGCCGAGGCGCAGGCCCGTCTCGGCGTGAAAGACGTGCAGGTGGTGTGCCTCGGGGGAGAAGTACACCACGTCGCCCTTGGTGGGCGGGGTGCGACCGTCAACACGGGCGATGAACGGCTTGTCCTCGGTCTCCTCACCGGGCATCCGGCCGTAGACGTAGGCGTCGGCGCCCAGTTCCTCCACCACGTCGACCTCGATCGGCAGCCCGGCGCCGTTGCCGGACAGCGTCAGGTCCTCGGGCCGGATGCCGACCACGACCCGGTCACCGGCGTCGGCGAGCACGTCACGGGGAATCGGCAGGGTGGTCTCACCGAACCGGGCACCCCCGTCGGTGACCGACAGGTTCATCAGGTTCATGGCGGGGGAGCCGATGAAACCGGCGACGAAGGCGTTGTTGGGGTGGTCGTACATGCGACGCGGGGCGTCGCACTGCTGCAGCACCCCGTCCTTGAGCACCGCGACCCGGTCGCCCATCGTCATTGCCTCCACCTGGTCGTGGGTGACATAGACGGTGGTGACTCCCAGCCTCCGCTGCAGCGAGGCGATCTGGGTGCGCGTCTGCACCCGCAACTTGGCGTCCAGGTTGGACAGTGGCTCATCCATCAGGAAGACCTGTGGCTGGCGCACGATTGCCCGGCCCATCGCGACCCGCTGCCGCTGCCCACCAGACAGCGCCTTGGGCTTGCGGTCCAGGTAGGGCTCCAGGTCCAGGATCTTGGCGGCCTCCTCGACCCGCTGTCGGATCTCGGCCTTGGGCTTGCCGGCGATCCGCAGCGCAAAGCCCATGTTGTCGGCCACCGACATGTGCGGGTACAGCGCGTAGTTCTGGAAGACCATCGCCACGTCGCGGTCCTTGGGTGGCAGATCTGTGACCTCCCGGTCCCCGATCAGGATCCGGCCGGAATTCACCTCCTCCAGCCCAGCGAGCATGCGCAGACTGGTGGACTTGCCACAGCCGGAGGGCCCCACGAGGACGAGGAACTCGCCATCAGCGATCTCGATATCGAGGGAGTCCACAGCCGGGGTGTCCGAGCCGGGATAGATCCTGGTGGCCTGGTCGAAGGTCACTGTTGCCATAGTGGACGTCTCCTTCACCGGCAGGAACGTGCCGGACGATCCGTTGTAAAGGACGGTCCCGCCGTCGGATGACGACGGAAAGCAGCCGGGGCGGTTGCCCCGGGAGGTCCCGGCCCACCAGGGGACCGGTCACCGGCGGCACTGCCCATGACTGTCTGCCTAGCGTACCCGTCCCTGCCGACGAGTCAGCAACGCACGCAGCAGTTCCTGCACCTGGCACTCATCAGCGACCCGGTGCTGGGCCCGGGTCTGACCGGCACCCACCCGCACGCTGACATCTGGCGGGTGCAGCACCTCGAAGGCCTGCTCGTCGGTGACGTCATCACCGACGAAGAGCACTGCGTCCACACCGCGCTCGCTGGCCAGGTCCCGCAACGCGGTTCCCTTGCCGACGTGCTGGGTCGCCATCTCCAGCACACCTTTGCCCGGGGTCACCACCAAGCCGGTATGCCGTGCCACGACGGCCTCGGCCGCCCGCACCGCGGCCTCGGCCTCGGCCTCGGGCAGCCCGCGGGTGTGCAGGACCAGCGAGTGCGGTTTGCGTTCGATCCGGGCCCGGGGGTGGGCGCTGAGCAGTTCCTGCAGGTCCTGGTCCAGCGCCGCGAACCGGGCCCGCTCGGCGGTGTCCGCTCCCGGCGCACGCGGGTGGTGGGAGGCCTCCACCCCGTGACTACCGATGAGCACCAGGGGGTCGCCCATCCCGGACAGCTCGCGCAGCGTGGCCAGGGCTCGCCCGGAGATGATGGCCACCAGGGTGTCCGGCAGTTCAGCCAGGGCCGTCAGCAACTCCTCGGTGCCCGGCAGGGCCCGGGCGTCCATGGGCTCGTCGACCAGCGGAGCCAGCGTGCCGTCGAAGTCCATCGCCACCAGGACGCGCCCCCGGGTGGCGAAGGTATCCAGGGCATGAGTCAGGGACTCCGGGAGCGGCTGGCGCAGCGCCGCCCGGCTCGTGCTGCAGCCGGTCACCGGCCCGGCTTCTCGGGCGCGGCCTCCAGGGCGTTGAGATAGCGCCTGGCCCAGGCGTGCACATCGTGCGAGCGCACTCTGCGGCGCATGGAGAGCATCCGCTTGCGCAACGGCGGGTGGTCCTCATGCATAGCGGTCAGGATCGTCTCCTTGAGTCCGGCGATGTCGTGAGGATTGCACAGGAACGCGCCGCCGAGCTCCTGGGCGGCGCCGGTGAACTCACTGAGGACCAGTGCACCGCCACCATCCCAACGACTGGCAACATACTCCTTGGCGATGAGGTTCATCCCGTCCCTCAGTGGCGTGACCAGCATGATGTCGGCCGCCTGGAACAGCGCTGCCATCTCCTCCTTAGGGTAGGAGTGGTGCAGGTAGTGCACGGCCGTTGCGCCGATCGCCGAGTGGTCGCCGTTGATCCGGCCCACCTGCCCGTCGACCTGACTGCGCAGGTCCTGGTAGGCGCTGACACGTTCCCGGCTGGGGGTGGCGATCTGCAGCAAGGTGACGTCGGGTGCGGCGATGTCGCCGTCGGCGAACAGCTCGGAGATGGCGCGGAGCCGGTGTCGGATCCCCTTGGTGTAGTCGAGCCGGTCGATGCCCAGCAGGACGGTGCCCGGGTTGCCCAGGGATGCCCGGATCTCGCGGGCGCGTCGCCGCACGGACGGGTCCCGGGCCAGTTGCTCCATGGCGGCGAAGTCGATCGAGATCGGCACACTGGCGGTGCGGACCCGCCGTGGCTCGGCCCCGATCCGGTCGTCGTCGGCGCCGGCCCAGGAGATCAGTTCGCCGGTGGAGGTGGTCCCCAGGATCTGGTGACAGGCCCGGATGAAGTTCGCGGAGTCGTTGGGGCGCTGGAAGCCCAGGAAGTCGGCGCCCAGCAGCCCGCGCAACACCAGGTGCCGCCAGGGGAGCTGGCCGAACAGCTCCACCGGGGGGAACGGGATGTGATTGAACCATCCGATCCGCAGGTCGGGCCGCAGCGCCCGCAGCAGCGCCGGCACCAACTGCAGTTGGTAGTCGTGGATCCAGACCGTGGCCCCCGGCGCGGCGATGAGGGCCAGCGCCTCGGTGAATCGGGTGTTGACGCGGCGGTATGCCGCCCACCAGCTGCGCCGGTAGCGCGGCGGCACGATCACATCGTGGTAGAGCGGCCAGAGGGTCTCGTTGCTGAACCCCTCGTAGTGCCCGCGCACCTCCTCGGCGCTCAACCCGACCGGGTGCAGGTGGATCCCGTCGCGGTCGAACGGTGCGACGTCTTCCCCGGGGTCCCCGGCCCAGCCCACCCAGGCGGCCGTCTTGCCCTGCATCACGGCATCCATCGCGGTGACCAGACCACCGGGACTGGTCTGCCAGTGGATCTCACCGTTCTCGTCAACCACCCGGTCCACCGGCAACCGGTTGGCCGCTACTACGAAGTCGTACTTCTGCTGTGGGCTACCCACAACCCTCTCCATCGTTATCGGATCGTCTCCGGTGTCACCAGGCCCGGCCGGGTCGTCCCGCCTGACCGTATCCAGCCCACGAGACGGAAACCATCCGGCAGTCCCGATCGTTCCCGGTGTCGAGCCTAGTCGGGCCGTCCCGGGCCTGCGATCCGGCCCCGCCCCCGGCGCGGACCGGTGCCGAGGTGCACTGCTGAGACGAGGAGACACAATACGGTGGGAACTATGAGCGCCGAGTCCACACCTGGGAGGCCCGCTGAGGGTGGCTCCGCAGAGTCCCGGCGGCTGGGGGGCTACACGCTGGGGACCCGGGTCGGCGAGGGCGGTATGGGGGTGGTGTGGCGTGCTCGCCCGGACGGTGCGCCGGCCGACGGGAGCCGGGACGTGGCGATCAAGGTGCTGCGTCCGCACATTGCCCACGACCCGGATGCGCGCACCCGCCTGGCCCGGGAGGTGGCCACTCTCTCCCGGGTGAGCAGTCCCCGGATCGCGGCGGTCCTGGACGCGGACACCACCGGCTCGGCTCCCTACATCGTGACCGAGTTCGTGCCCGGGCCACCGCTGGATCAGGTGGTCGAGGCCAAGGGACCGGTCACCGGCCCGGCCCTGGTGGACCTGGGCCGTGGCCTGTCCGAGGCACTCACCGCCATCCACCGCGTCGGGATCGTCCACCGGGACCTGAAGCCGGGCAATGTGCTCATGGTCGGCTCCGATCCGGTGGTCATCGACTTCGGGATCGCCCAGGTCGCCGATGATGTCCGGCTGACCATGACCGGCCTGGTGATGGGCACGCCGGGGTATCTGTCCCCGGAGGTCGTCGAGGGGGGAGCGGTCACCGAGGCCACGGACTGGTGGGGGTGGGCCGCGACGTTGGCGTTCGCGGCCAGCGGCACGCCGCCCTTCGGGCGTGGGCCGATGAGCGTGGTCCTGGACCGCGTGATCCGCGGGCGAACCCAGCTGGAGGGCGTGGATCCGCAGCTGCGGCCCCTGTTGGCCGCTGCCCTGGACCCCGACCCGGAGCGTCGACCGCACAGCGAGGAGGTGATGGCGGCCCTGGAGCTGTACGCCGCGAACCGCCCGGTCACCGAGGCCCTCACCGTCCGGGTGCCACGCGGCAACGCCAGTGGAGGCCCCACGGGGCCCGAGGGCACCGCGCCCGCCACGTCGGGCGCGTGGGCTCCGGCAGATCCGACGGTGCTGAACCCCGGCGTCGACCCGACGCGGGTGCAGCCCTCCCGTCCCGGGCCGCAGACCCGCCTGGCCCCGCAGGAGCCGGCCGCCACGGCCCGTCCGACGGTGACGTCTCGGGGTCGGGAGCTGGGCGCGCCGCCGGTGGGGCAGTCCGGAGTGCCGGTGGGGTCGGCTCCGCCCGGTGAACGAGGTCTCCCGTCGCACCCTGGTGCCCCGGCCGGGGGCGCTGCGCCGGGTGGCTCGCCCTACGACCCGCCGCCCGGTGTCCCCGGTGCCACGCCGCGCGGCGGACCAGATCCGCGGATCGGCCGGCCGATGCGCACCGGGACGCTGGCGGCCGGCCTGGTCGCCCTGGTCGGGCTCTCGGCGCTCGCGCCGCTCTTGGCCTGGGGGCTGTTCGTGATCTGGTCGCTGGCCGCCCGCACCGCCGATCATGCGATGACGGCGCTGGTGCTCCGACGCCACGAGGCTGGGCCGCGTCGCTCCGATGTGCCGTTGACGGTGCTGGCGAGCCCCTGGCACCTGTTCGTGGCCGCGTTGGCCACCGGACTGGCCATGCTGCTGCCACTGGCCTTCACCGTGGCGGCAGCGGTCATCACCTCCGGGCTGCTCACCGAGACCGGGCTGCTCAACGCCGGGGTGGAGCACCCGGTGCCGGTGGCCGTGGGCAGTGTGCTGGGGATGTTGATGGCGTGGTGGGGGCCCGGCGGTCTCGCCCTCCGTCGCGGGTCGCGCACCATGGTGCGTGCGCTGACGCCCGGGCCACTGGTGACCCAGCTGCTGGTCACCGTGCTGCTGGTGGCTGGTGTGTCGGTGTTGGGGTACACGGTCGTTGATGCCGGGACGGTGTCCTGGTGGCCCACGGACTGGACCACTGCCCCCTTCACCGACCTGATTCCACAGGTGCTCCGCCCCTGAC
>CAYVEH010000017.1:21497-24492 GCA_964450585.1 uncultured Ornithinimicrobium sp. | reverse complement strand
CGTCAACTCCTGCGGGCTGTGGCTGCGCCCGCCGACGCTGGGCACAAAGATCATCCCGGTCGGGGTGAGCCGGGCCATGTTCTGTGAGTCGTGCCCGGCCCCGGAGGCCAGGTGCCGGGTGGTCAACCCGCGGTTGTGCGCGCTGATCTCCACCAGGTCCTGCACCTGGGGGTTGAGCGGGACCGGTGGGGTGATGCTGAGGCGCTGATAGGTCGCCCTCACCTGGTGTTGGCTGCCGGCGCGGTCCGCGGCCTCGATGATCGCCTCCTCCAGGGCGTGGATCACCCCAAGGTCCGGGTCCCGGAAGTCCAGGTGCAGCCGCACCCGCTCCGGCACCACATTGGTGCCGCCGGGGGAGACCTCCAGCAGCCCGCAGGTCAGCACCGCTGTGGCTGACCCACGAGTGGCGATGTCCGCCAGCCCGGCCAGAAAGGCTCCGGCCGCCGGCATCGGGTCAACGCGCTGGCCCATCGGGGTGGTGCCGGCATGGTCCTGCCGGCCGACGAACTCGACCCGCCCGGCGGCCAGACCGACGATCGAGGTGACCACGCCGATGTCGACACCGGCCGCCTCCAGCACCGGGCCCTGCTCGATGTGCAGCTCCAGGAAGGCATGCACCTGCTCCGGGGTCCACCGCACCTCGGCGGCGGCCCGCGGGTCCCACCCCAGCTGCGCCAGGGCCTCGACCAACAGGTCACCGTCCCGCCCGCGGAAGGTCTGCAGCTGCTCCCAGCTGTAGCCCTCGGCCAGCGCGGTGGAGCCCAACAGGTGGTGGTAGTTGCCCTCCTCGTCGGCGAAGATGATCGCCCCGACCGGCCGGGTCAGCGGCACCCGCCGCTCGGACAGGGTCCGTAGCACCTCCAGGGCGGCCACCGACCCGAGGATCCCGTCGAAGCGCCCACCCTCGGGCACGGTGTCCAGGTGCGAGCCGGCATACACCGGGGCCCGGTCTGTCTGGTCATCGCCACCCCAGGTGATGACGATGTTGCCGATGCCGTCGGTGTGCCTTGCCAATCCGAACTCGTCGCACTGCTGGTCCACCCAGTCGCGCACCTGCCGGTCAGCCGCCGAGAAACTGGTGCGGCTGACCCCACCGGTGGCGGTCGCGCCGATGGTGGCCAGGTGCTCGATGTCGGCGCGGATCCGCTCGGCCGAGACGTGCATCGACATCCCTCACCCCTGGGCCGGCTCGGCAGTGTCCAGGTCGGGCACATCCTCGGTCGGCTCGTCAAAGAACGGCGCCGTGGCCGACTCCGGGGGAGGTGCGGTCAGCAGGCTGACCACCACCATCAGCAGCAGCGAGGCCAGGAAGCCGGGCACCACCGGGTCCAGGGAGTCGGTGTCGCCGAACAGCCGCCACCCCACCGTGCCGACCAACCCGCCCAGCATCGAGACGATGGCGCCCTCACGGGTGGCTCTCCGCCACAGCACCCCCGCCACCACCGGCACCAGGAAGACCGCGCCCATCATGGCGCTGAACAGCGCGACGATGAACTGCACCAGTTCGCCGGCGCCGAAGCCGGTCAGCACCATGACCAGCGGTGCGAGCCCGACGACCACGGTGCCCACCCGGCCGATCATCAGCCGGCGACTGGCCGACCCGTGCGGCCGGATGGTGCCGTAGATGTCGTGCGACAGGGCGGTCCCTGCCACCAGCAGCACCGAGGAGATCGTCGACATCATCGCCGAGGCCACCGCGACCAGCAGCACCGTGCCCAGGAAGAGCGGCAGCGCGTTGGTGGCCAGCACCGGCATCGCGTTGTCCCCGGTGTCCAGCGCCGGGAACAGCACCCGGGTGCCCAGGGCCAGGATGAACACCAGCGAGTGGGCCAACCCCACCAGGATGATGACGAACCCGACGCCCTTGCGGATCGTGGCCATGTCCTTCATCGCGTAGAACCGCACCAACTGCTCGGGCCGGGCCACCGCGCCCAGGAAGAACGCCAACCCCAGCGTGATGAGCAGCGAGGGGGCCATGCCCTCCCAGGTGAAGGTCACCGGCGCGGCGCTGTCGACCAGGCCCAGCAGCGAGTTGAGCCCACCGGTGTGCGACAGCACGATCGGGATCGCCAGGGCGGCCCCGACGATCATGATCATCATCTGCAGGAAGTCGGTGTAGACGACGGCGACCATGCCGCCGATCGCGGTGTAGGCCAGCACGATCAGCATGAAGCCGACCATCCCGGTCTCCACCGGTATGCCGAACAGCGCGTTGCCGATCAGTCCGCCGGCGATCACCTGGGCCGAGATGTAGACGGTGAAGGCGATCACGATGATGACCGCGCCGATGACCCGGGCGGCCCGGCTGTAGTAGCGGGTGGCCAGGAAGTCCGGCAGGGACACCTTGCGCTGCCGGGTGAACCGGGGCGCGATGACCGCCACCATCAGCCAGTAGGCCAGCGGGAAGACGAACACCACCCAGGCGAAGGACCACCCGACGGCGTAGATGATGCCGATGGTGCCGATGAACAGCCCCGAGCTCATCTGGGTCGCGGCGATCGTCGCCCCGCCCACGGCCCAGCCCAGGTTGCCGCCGGCGATGTAGAAGTCCTCATCGGTCTTGGTCAGCCGCAGCCCCAGGTAGCCCAACCCGAGCGTCAGCAGCAGGTAGGCGCCGATGACCAGGATCTGGGTCATCACCGCTCACCCCCGCTCGCCCGGTGGGTCCGGGCCTGCCGGTCCTTGGTGTTCTGCCCGTGCATCCAGACGTAGTACGCCAGGATGAAGAGCAGGTAGAGGGCGAAGAAGCCCCACATGATGAATCCCGCGTCGAAGATCGACATCACAGACCTCAGTTCTGGCTCGCGGTGACGGTGGTGGTGGCCCGGGCCTGAGCGGCCTTGCGTTGGGGCCGGACGAAGGAGACGTACAGCAGGCCGATGCCGACCACGATGGTCAGGCCCAGCGCCACCTCCATCTGGGTCTCGGTGGTCCAGAAAGGTGGCTGGCCCGAGGTGCTGACGACCCGCAGCACCGAGGTGATCGCCGGCACCTG
>CAYVEH010000017.1:0-21397 GCA_964450585.1 uncultured Ornithinimicrobium sp. | reverse complement strand
GTGGCTGGCCCGAGGTGCTGACGACCCGCAGCACCGAGGTGATCGCCGGCACCTGATAATGCAGCACCTCGCTGCCGTCGGCGGTGGTGTCCACGGCAGGGTTGGCCGGGAACCCCTCGACCACCGTGTGGTCGGCCGGCAGCTGCAGCGTGGCGGTGAACGTCTCCGGGGCAGCGGTGGCGGCCGGTTGGTCCAGCGTCAGCATCGGGATGTTGCTGGACAGCTTCTCCCCGTCGGGGACTCCGGCGCCGGGCACGGCATACGACACCTCGAAGGTGCCCTGCTGGCCGGGAGCCAACGGCTCGGCCAGGGTGACCGTGGTGTGGGTCTCGGCCTTGGTGGTCTGCGACTCGAGCGTCAACTCGGTGCCCTCCGGGCCGGTCACCTGCAGGTCCTGCGGCAGCTCACCACCGAAATCCAGGTAGGAGAAGCTGAGCGAGTCGACCGGCTCGCCCTCGGCGTCGGCGAGGACGTGATAGGTCAACTGCACGGAGGCGGTGCCGTCAGCCGCCAGCTGCACCTCGGCCTCAGCGGTCTCCAGGACCGGGTCGGCCGAGGCGGCGGCGGTCGAGGTGGCGAAGGCCAGCAGCGTGCCCACCAGGACGGTGGCGGCGCGCCGTGCGGTGCGACCCCGGGTGGGTTCGGCAGCCCGGCTCACGGCTGTTCTCCACTCAGGTACAGCTCGTCCAGGGTCTTGCCGGCGGCCAGCTTCGGTGGGGTCATAAACGCCCGGCGACTGTGGGTGAGCCCGAGCGCCAGGGTGGTCTCGGTCAGGTGCAGTCCGGCGCGGGAGGGGTTGATGACCGGCACGCCCAGGTCCTGGGTCATCTGCTCGGCGACATCCAGGAAGCCCATGCTCATGCAGCCCAGGACCAGCGCGTCGGCACCATCCTGTTCCACCGCCCGGCGTCCCTGCTCGACCATCGTGGCCACCGCGGCGTCGTGGTCCTTGTTGATCTCGATGACCGGGACGTTGATCGCCCGGATGGAGGCCAACGCGTCCAGGGCGCCGGCCTCCCAGGTGAGCCGGCGCAGCGCCGGCACGATGCTGTCGGTGACGGTGACGAAACTGAACCGGTGCCCCAGGGTGGTGGCCAGCGCGATCGAGGCCGACGCCGGGCCGGTGACCAGGATGTCGGTCACCTCCCGCAGGCCGTCCAGGCCGGGGTCGCCGAAGCACCCGACGATGACGGCATCGGCCCCGTCCCGCTGGGCGTCGACCGCCAGCTGGGCCATGGCGGGGATGGCCAGGTACTCCTCATACATCGACTCGATCGAGGCCGGCCCGGCCGGGACGGCCTGGATGCTCACCTTGGTGCCCGGGAGCGCCCAGGAGGCCAGTTTGGCCTCACGCCGGTTCAGCTCCTGGGTGCCCAGCTCGGTGAGGTGCATGGGGCCGGGCACCAGGTACCGGATGTCACGCTTGATGGAGGTGGGCTGGGGGTCCTGCATAGCGGTGTTCATAGCGGGGGTTACTCCTCCTGTGCGGGGGTGTCGACGGGGCGGACGTCACCCTCGGGGGTGACCACCTGGTGCCCGTGGCGGTAGACGGCGCGCACGTCATAGACGGCGCGGATGTCGTCGAGGGGGTTGCTGCCGAGGTGGACGAAGTCGGCCCGAGAGCCGGGGCTGAGTCGGCCGAGGTCCGGCAGGCCCATGAGGTCGGCGCCACCCCGGGTCGCTGCGGTGAGTGCCTCCTCGACGGTGTAGCCGTGCTCGGTGAGCCACTCCATCTCGTAGCCGAACAGCCCGTGCATCGAGTCGGTCCCCAGGGCGATGCGGGCACCCTGGGCCCGGATGGTCTGGATCGCCTGCTCCATCGAGGCCCGGGCTTGCTGCACCTTGGCCAGGATCCGTGGATCCTGGGCATCGCCCTGCTCGATCCCGGTGGGGTGGAACAGGATGCTGCTGGTCAGCACGATCCACACGTCGGCCGCGACGATGGCGGCGATGGACTCCGCCGTCAGCAGGGCGCCGTGCTCAATGGAATGTATGCCGTGAGCCACCGCCAGATCGACCCCGGCGCCCCCGTGGGCGTGGGCCGAGACGGTCAGACCGTGCTCGGCCGCGGCGGTCACGATCGCGGTGATCTCCTCGGCCGAGTAGTTCGACTCCTCCAGGGAGGTGTTGGTCGAGGAGACTCCGCCGGTGGTGAAGATCTTGATGTGATCGACACCGTGGGCCGCGTGCTGGGCCACGGCCGCGCGCAGGTCGTCGACGCCCTGGACGCCGCTGACCGCGCCGCCGTGTTTTCCGGGTGGGCTGAAGCCGCGGCCGGCCACCCGAAGGTCCGGGCCGGCGACCTCGCCGGAGCGCACCGCTGCCCGGTAGTGGAAGTCAATGTCGTGCTCCTCGGTCATGATCCGGGCTGTCGTGACCCCAGAGGTCAGCATGGCCCGCAGGTTGGCCACCCCGCGCACCGTCTGCCAGGCGGCCGGCTGGGCGAGCTGCCCGTGCTGGTCTCCCTCGCCGGGTCGGATGGTGATATGGGTGTGCGCGTCGACAAAACCCGGGACGATGACGCCGGGCCGTAGGTCCACGACCTGCGCCTCGGCCGGGCAGACCCGCCCGGCGGTGCCCACGGCCTGCACCCTGCCCTCGACGACCAGGACGCCGGCATGCGGCTGCAGGCCAGGGGTGTGCCCGTCGAAGACGGCCGAGGCCTGGTAGAAGACCGGTGGCGAGGTCTCAGGCATCGATGATCACCTCGCCCAGGGCCGCGTCGGCGACCAGATCGGTGCGGCGGGTCAGCGCCCGGCCGGCCAGTTGCGCACCTGAGCCCTCCAGCCGGTCCAGGATGCGGTGGCAGTGCGCCAGGCCGGGGACCCAGGGGTCACCGTCGGTCATGGTCGTGGGCAGAAAGCGGATGATCCGTCCTCTCGTCGTGGCCTCCTCGATGAGCACGACGACCGAGTCCAGGGTCTCGGGGTCGTGGAAGGCGCTGCGGTAGGGCGCGGCGGGCACCTCCATCGGGAAGGCCGCGCTGTTGTCGCCGGCCCAGTCGGCGGCCGGCTCCTGCTGATGTTGCCCGCTGAAGTGACTCCAGTTGTGGAACATGAAGTTGCCCACCGAGTAGGCGATGAGCCCGTGGCCGTGAGCCTCCAGCGGGTGCACCGCGTGCGGGTGGTGCCCCACGACGAGGTGCGCGCCGGCGTCGATGAGTGCCTGTCCCACGGGACGCTGGTACTGCGCCAACGTCCCGTAGGAGGCGGCGGCGAAGCCGTGCGGGACACCCCAGTGGATGAGGACCACCACCAGGTCGGCCCGGGATGCGGCCCGGGCCACCGACTCCACCGCGGCACTCAGGTCCGGGCCGTGGGCCTGGGTGTGCACGTAGGGCGCCATGCCGGGCTGCTCGGCAGCCAGCGCTGGGTCGATGGAGACCTGCTGTCGGACCCGCAGCGGCGCCACGCCGGGCCGGGTCGACGTCGCGGCGAAACCAGGTGGCAGGGAGGAGCTGAGCCCGAGGCACGCCACGGTCCCGGCGGGGGTGACGGCGTGGTGGGCCGCTCGTGCGGCGGCCAGGTTCACCCCGGCGCCGAGGCTGGCCACGGCGGCGCCCCTGAGGGCGTGCAGGGTGTTGGTCAACCCGTCGGCTCCGTAGTCCATGGCGTGGTTGTTGGCCAGGGAGACCGCGGTGATCCCCAGTGTCGTCAGCCACCGGGCCACTCCCGGATCTGCCCGGTGGGTGGAGGCCTTCTCGGCCGCAGGACCATCACCGGTCAGCGGCACCTCGAGGTTGGCCACGGCGATCGGTGCCTGGGTGAGCAGCGAGGTCAGACGGGGGTCCACCTTCGGCTCCCGGGTCAGCACGGTGTCCCCGGTCAGCACCACCCAGGGACGCAGAGTTGCGCCACCGGGTTCAGGGGGCTCGGGAGGCATCGTGGCTACCTTTCATGCGGTTGCCGTGGGGCACGGAGGACGACTGCCGACCTGACGCATCATTGCAGGCTTTGCGTCGTGATACAAGGGGTTATTGCAGGAATACGGTCGTGAAGGTCGTATTTGTGACTGATTTCGGTCAGTTGCTGGTTGCGCGGTGGGCGCAACTCTGCGACAGTGCTCGGTATGGCCAACCGTTCGACCCCTCGGCCACGGACGCACTCACCGATCGCCGCGCAGCCGGGGGAGACCCTGTCGCTGCTGGACCAGCAGATCGTGGCGGCGCTGCAGATCGCGCCCCGTGCCTCGTGGCAGCAGATCGCGACCGCACTGGAGGTGTCCGAGTCCACCGTGTCCCGGCACGCCAAGACATTGCTGGCCTCCGAGCGGGTGCGGGTCTCGGCGATGCCCGACCCGATCCGGTGCGGGTTGGGCTTCCCGGTGCTGCTGCAACTCGGCTGTGCCGTCGGCGAGGCGGAGCAGGTCGCCGCCCGGTTAGCCCAGCGCCCCGACGTCCGGTTCGTCGCCCTCCTCAGCGGCAGCCACGACATCGTGGTCGAGCTGGTGGTGCCCTCCCGCTTTCACCTCGCGGAGGTCGTGCTCAACGAGCTCAATCAGATCCCCGGCATCGTCCGCAGCTCCAGCGAAGTGGTGGTGCGCAACTTCAAGTTCTCCTACGACTGGGCCCGGGGGCTGCTGGGCGACCGGGTGGATCGGCTGCCGGTGGCGCCGACCCCGGCAGGTCCGCCGCGCCCGACCAAGGTCGACGAGCACGACCTCACCCTGGTGCAGCTGCTGGCCGAGGACGGTCGCACCAGCGCCGCGGAGCTGGCCAAACTGTCCGACCTCAGCGAGTCCTCCGTGCGACGGCGGGTGGAGGCACTGACCGCCTCTGGAGCACTGCACTTCGCGACCTTCATCGACCCGATGCTGATGGGTTTTCAGGCACCGCTGTTCCTGTGGCTCAACGTGGACCTGCGCCACTTGGAGGAGGTCGCCCACGCCCTCAGCGAGCAGGTCGCCGTCCGCTACGTCTCCGCCAGCGCCGGGGACAGCGACCTCATCGCCGAGGTGATCCTGCCCGACCTTGACCACGTCTATGACTTCCTCACCACCGTCGTCGGCCCGCTACCGGGCATCCGGCGCTCCGACGTGGCCCTGGAGCTGGGCACCGTCAAGCGGGGCTACCTGACCTGAGCCGGCGATCCCACCCGACCCCTGACCAACACACCGACCCTGGCCAAATACCGGCCCTGACCAGTACCGGCCAGATCCACCGAATCACTCGACGAGAGGACATCATGAGCGAGCCCACCTCGGCCACTCCCTACCGGTCGTCCCGCTACACCGGCTACACCTCCTACTCCTACCTGGAGGCCGGGACCGACTACGAGACCTTCGAGATGGCCCCCGAGCTGGACCGGGTCCCTGCCTACGACCTCGGACTGGACGCCGAGCAGGAAGAGCGCACCCAGCGGCTGATCCGGGACAACATCATCATCAGCCTGCACGACCACCCGCAGGTCTTCCCCCAGGACATGTCCCAGGTCCGCGACTACATCCGCACCGGCCGGGAACACACCGGCTACCTGGGCCTGTCCCGGTCAGGGATGACCGCGGTCTTCGACAACCTCATGGACGGCACCGCGTGTGTCACCAGCAAGTCCGGCTGGAAGTTCGACGACATCATCTACGACATCGGCATGCGCCTCAGTGACATCGCCCACCAGGACTACGTCACCATCGCCTACAACCTCGATGACATCCGCCGTGCGCACGAGCAGGACCAGTTGGCCATCGTGCTCTGCCTGGAGGCGGCCACCCCGATCGAGAACGAGGTCGACCGGCTGGACATCCTCTACGGCATCGGGGTCCGGCAGATGGGCATCGCCTACTCCGAGGCCAACACCCTCGGCTCCGGTCTGAAGGAGCCGGGTGATGGCGGGCTGACCGTCTTCGGCCGCCGGGCGGTCAAGCGGATGAACCAGTTGGGCATCGCCATCGATGTCTCCCACTCCGGGGACCGCACCTGCCTGGACACCTTCGAGGTCTCCGAGAACCCGGTGCTGATCACCCACGCCGGCGCTCGCGGGGTCTGGCCGACCCCGCGGATGAAGCCTGATGAGGTGCTACGCGCCTGCGCCGACAGCGGTGGGGTGCTCGGGCTGGAGGCTGCTCCGCATACCACCTTGTCGGAGCAGCACATCGAGCACTCGCTGGAGTCGGTGATGGACCACTTCACCTACTGCGTGGACCTGATGGGCATCGACCACGTCGCCTTCGGCCCGGACACCCTCTACGGCGACCACGTCACGCTGCACGACGTGTTCGCGGCCAACCTGGGCGTCCACCAGGCCCACGTCGGCCCGGAGTACCCCAAGGTGCCCTACGTCGCCGGGCTGGAGAACCCCACCGAGTGCTTCCACAACATCGTCGGCTGGCTGGTGAAGAACGGCTACAGCGACGAGGACATCATCAAGGTCACCGGGGGCAACGTGATGCGCGTGCTGGAGCAGATTTGGCACTGACAGAGGCCCCCGAGGGCGGGTCGGGCATGCGCGCGGTCCTCATCGAGGAGTATGGCGAACCGAACGTCCTGCAGGTGGCGCACCTCCCTGAGCCCCCGCCCGATCCCACCGGGGTGCTGGTGCAGATGGCCGGCTCCGGATTGAACCGGTTGGACGTCTTCGTCCGGCAGGGGTTGACCGGTCCCGGGGTGCGCACGCCGCGCAGGCTGCCGCACGTGATGGGCGCCGAAGGGGCCGGGGAGGTCCTCGAGGTCGGGCCGCAGGCCGACACGGACCTGCGGCCCGGTGACCGGGTGATGGTGTTCTCCGGGCTCTCCTGTGGGCACTGTCGCTACTGCCGCCGGGGGCAGACCAGCCGGTGTGCTCAGTACGCGATCCTGGGTGAGGACGTCTGGGGCGTGCAACGGGAGCGCCTCTGGCTGGACCCGCAGAGCCTGCTGCGGGTGCCTGACCACCTGAGTCTCATCGAGGCAGCAGCGGTGCCCACGGCATACACCACCGCCTGGACCATGGTGCAGACCGCCGGGCGGTTGCGCGTCGGCGAGCGGGTGCTGGTGGTTGGCGCCAGCGGCGGCGTGGCCGTAGCGGCTATCCAGATCGCGGCCCGTGCCGGTGCCGAGGTGCTGGCCACCACCCGCGGTGCGGCCAAGGCTGGCCGGATCGCGGCGCTGCCCGGAGTGCGGGAGGTGATCGACAGCAGCGACCAAGGGTGGCACCGTGAGGTGCTGCGGGCCACCGGTGGCGAGGGCGTGGACCTGATCATCGAGGCGGTCGGGGCCCCCACCTGGCGCGACTCGATCCGCTCGCTGGCCACCGGCGGCCGGATGCTGTTGTGCGGAGCGACCGGGGGAGACAACCCTGACATCAGCATCCGCGAGATCTACCAGTCCCACCGGCAGATCATCGGTGCGCCGTTCGGCGGGTGGAACGACTTTGTCGAGGTGGTGCAGTTCTTGGAGCGCAGCCACGAGCGGCCGCTGATCTATGACGTGCTGCCCATGGAACAGGCCGTCCAGGCGCACCAGATCGTGGAGGAGTCCCGGCATGTCGGCAAGGTGGTCATCTCGATGTCCTAGCACGGCGCATCCGGTGGCGGAGCCGACCCAGGGTTCATCTGCACCCCTGGGCCGGTGCTGCTACAGGCGGCGCTGGATCTCTGCCACCGCCGCCGTGATCAGCTCCGCGTGCCGGGCCTGCATCCCCTCATCCACCCGGGACATCGGCGCCGAGATGCTCAGCGCCGGCGGTGGCATCGCACCGTCCTGATAGACGATCGGTGCCGCCGTGGCCCGGACCCCATCGCGCCAGTCCGAGGTCGTGGCATACCCCTGCCGCCCCGCCTCGGCGATGAGCTCCAGAATGTGCTCGCGCTGCTCGTCCGAGTCGATCCGGGTCTCCTGGGCCAGGATCCGCTCAACCTCTGCAGAGGGCATCGTCGACAGGCTGGCCCGCCCCGTCGCGGTCAGCGCCATCGGCGCCAGGCCGCCCAGCGGCTCCACGTAACGCACCGGATGGTTGCTGACCAACCGCTCGATCAACACCATCGACGGCGGCTCGGCCACCGCCAGGTGCACCGTCTCGTTGGCCTCGCTGCGCAGGGACTCCATCGTCGGCAGCGCGGCGCTGCGCAACCCCAGGTCGCCCCCGACCTGACCACCCAATCGGGCCACCCGCTGGGTGAGGATCCACCCGCTGCCGGTCCCGCCTGCCCGCGTCACCCAACCGGCGGACTCCAGGGTCCGCAGCACCCGTTGCACCGAGCTCTTCGGCTCATCCAGCTCCCGGGCGATGGCGCTGACCCCGGCGGGTTGCAGCTCCCCGACCAGTTCCAGCACCTGCAGCCCTCGATTCAGACTCCGGACCCCTTGACCCTCTGCCATGGCACCAGTATCCTCCTTTCCATTGAGTGGCACACGTGCCAACTAGTGGCACAATCTAGCACGCGGCCGCGGCGATGGCGGGCGGCGCAGAGAGTGAGAACGCAATGAAGCGGACAGTGGCCCTGGTGATGACCGGCGCGGTCGGGCTCGTCCTGACCGCCTGCGGTCAGGGCAGCAGCGGAAGTGGTGACGCCGGATCTCTCTCCGTAACCACCTGGGGCGGCACCATCCAGGAGGCCTACGAGGCCAAGGCGGTGCCCAGCTATGAAGAGGACTCCGGCGTTGACGTGGTGTTCACCGCCACCGACGACCTCACCTCGATGGCCAAGGTGCGCGCCGAGCGCGACGGCACCTCGACCTATGACGTGGTCACCACCCTGCCGATCCCGATGACCCAGATGGCCGAGGAGGGCCTGCTCGCGCCGATCACCGTCGAGGACGTGCCCAACCTGGAGTACGTGGATGAGAAGTATCGCTCCGAGTTCGCGGTGCCGAACTTCTACAGCTCCCGGGCCATCGTCTACAACGCGGACGCCGTGGGCGATGAGCCACCCACCTCCTGGGCAGACCTGTGGGACCCGCGGTTCCAGGGCAAGATCGGCGTGGAGACCTCGCACACCATGGACTGGCTCTTCGCGGCCGCTGCGGCGGAGAAGGGAGCGCCCCCGGAGACCGATGAGGAGTGGCAGGCCGGCTGGGAACTGGTGGAGGAGCTGCCGCAGCAGGCCAAGTTCTACGGCGAGAGCACCGCCCAGGCCATGAACAGCGGCGAGATCTGGATGTTCATGGGCTCGCTGTCCTCCGCGGTCGACCTGGCCGAGGACACCGACATGAACATCAAGGGCGTCATCCCCGCCGAGGGCACCTGGGCCAAGGTGGACCTGTCGGTCATCCCCAAGAACGCCCCCAACCTCGAGGAGGCCTACGCCTTCCTCAACACGCTGCTGGAGCCAGACGCCCAGGAAGCGATCTATGACAGCTCGGGCTACATCCCGGCCGTGACCAATGTGGAGATCCCGGAAGCGGACTTCACCGCGGTCGCCGGTGATGAGGCCGCGCAGGAGCGGACCATCATGCTCGACCCGGCCTACATCGCCGAGAAGACCGAGGAGTGGCGCCAGCGGTGGCAGCAGAAGGTGCTTGAGCAGTGACAGCCGGCACCGCACTGCGGGGCCAGAGGAGGAGGTGGCGTCCGCGGCGTCGGACCGCGCCCGATCAGGGCGTGGCCACCGTCTCGGCGCCCCTGGCTCGCATGCTGCTGATCCCGGCCAGCGCCGTGGTCATCATCATGTGCCTGGCCCCGTTGCTGTACTTCGTGCAGTACAGCTTCAACCCGCAGGCAGGCACGGGCGCCGCCAGTGACGCCGGCCTGACCTGGGCCAACTATCGCGAGTTCTTCGTCAGCGCCAGCCTGCAGCAGACCCTGCTGCGCACGCTGATCATCGCGCTGTTGGCCACGGTGCTCGGCGTGATCGTGGCGATCCCGGTGGCCCGCTGGATCAGCACGATGACCCCGAGGTGGCGGGCGGTGGCCCTGGTGGCCACCGTCTTCCCGATGCTGGTGGGCGATGTCATCCGCGCCATCGGCTGGGCCTCGCTGGTCGGCTACAGCGGCATCATCAAGCGGGCTCTGGTCGGTCTCGGCGTGGTCGGTGACGACGCGGACCTGCAGCACACCGAGGTGACCATCGTCATCGCCATGGCCAGCGCGGTGCTGCCGATCCTGGTGCTCATCCTGGAGGCGACGTTCGAGAGCATCGACCCCAACGTCGAGCGTGCCTCCCAGTCCCTGGGCGTGGCCCCCACCCCGACCTTCTTCCGGGTGGTGCTGCCCCAGGCAGTGCCTGGTCTGCTGGCGGCCAGCTCGCTGATCTTCGTGATGAGCGTGAACACCTTCTCGGTGCCGTTACTCATCGGCGGCAGCCAGGTGCCGATGATGGCGCCGATCGTCTACGACACCATCGCCCAGGACAACAACTGGGAGCTGGGCTCGGCCATGGCAGTCACCCTGCTCATCATCAGCCTGTCCATCGTCGGTGTCTTCTCCTGGCTGGTCAGAAAGCAGTTCGACAAATGGAGGGTGCTGACGTGAACCGCAGCAGGACCTTGAGCGTGATCGGCATCCTGGCCTTCCTGTTCATGCTGGCGCCGGTCTTCATCGTGGCGTGGGTGTCGGTGACTTCCTCGCAGTTCATCGCGATCCCGCCGGAGGGCTACTCGTTGAAGTGGTTCCGCGGGCTGCCGCAGAACTCCTCCCTGATCGAGGGGCTGTGGTACAGCGCCTGGCTGGCCCTGATCGTCTCGGTGCTCTCGGTGACCATCGGCATGATGGCGGCCCTGGCGTTGGGCAAGCGCCGCATCCGTGGTGCGGGCATGATCAGCGGCCTGCTGCTCCTGCCGTTGGTGCTGCCCTCGATCATCGTCGGCATCGCCATCTATGTGGCCTTCTTCCGGCTGTCCACGGTGATCGGGATCAGCCTGGCACCCTCGACCACGACGCTGCTCTGGGGCCACGTCCTGGTGACTCTGCCGTGGACGTTCAAACTGCTGCACAGCGGCGTCGTGAACATCGGCGGCACCTTGGACAAGGCCAGTCGCGACCTGGGCCGCGGGGCGATCTACACCCTGGTGCACATCAATCTTCCGCTGCTGAGGCCGGCGCTGCTGGCGGGGTTCATCTTCGCGTTCATCTTCTCCTTCGGGAACCTGGAGATCAGCCTGTTCCTGGTGGAGCCCGGAGGCATCACTCTCCCGGTCGCGATGATCCAGTACGCCCGGATGGGGATGGATCCCTCGCTGGCGGCGATCGCCACCGTGCAAATCATCATCATGGCCGTCCTGCTGTGGCTGGCGGGCCGGTTCGTCAACGTTGGAAAGGTGATGCAGGAGACATGAACAACACCTTGGCAGTCGCAGCACAACCCCAGACATCGAGCGCATCGGGGGAGGTGGCGCTGCGCACCGACGGCATCACCAAGAGCTATGGCAAGACCCAGGTGCTGCACGAGCTCTCCCTGGAGGTCCATCAGGGTGAGTTCGTCAGCCTGCTCGGGCCGAGCGGGTGCGGCAAGACCACCACGCTCAACATCGTCTCCGGCTTCGTCAACCCCGACGCCGGTCGGGTGTTCATCAACGGCACCGAGGTCACCCGCACCCCGGCACACAAGCGGGACAGCTCGGTCGTCTTCCAGAACTACGCGCTGTTCCCACACCTCACGGTGGAGAAGAACATCAGTTACGGACTGAAGGCCAAGAAGGTCTCGGCCGCCCAGATCAAGGAACGGGTGTCCTGGGCGCTGAAGCTGGTCGCTATCGAGGACCTGCGGCAGCGTTACCCCGGGCAGCTCTCCGGTGGGCAGCAGCAACGGGTGGCGGTCGCCCGCTCCCTGGTGATGCGGCCGGGGATCCTGCTGATGGATGAGCCGCTGTCCAACCTCGATGCCAAGCTCCGTGCAGAGTTGCGCCTGGAGCTCAAGGCCCTGCAGGAGGACCTCGGTCAGAGTGTGCTCTTCGTGACGCACGACCAGTTGGAGGCTCTGTCGTTGTCCGACCGGATCATCGTGATGAACCACGGGCGCGTCGAGCAGGTCGGCACCTCCCGGGAGGTCTATGAGGAGCCCCGCACGGTCTTCGTAGCGCGGTTCATGGGCGTGGAGAACGTCTTCGAGTTGACCCGGGGACCCGATGGGATCACCACCCCAGGCGGTATGCCGATCGCCTCCGGCTTGGTCAGCGCAGACTGCGCGGCGATCGGGATCCGACCCAGCGCACTGCGCGTCACCAGCAGCGAGAGCACTCCCAGCCCCGGCGCCTGGCACACCCAGGGCCTCGTGCGCTCGATGACCTACCTGGGTGATGCCATCCGCTACGAGGTCGTTGCCGACGGGGAGACCCTGGCGGCGCTCTCGTCGGACACCGCGGGAACCATCCGGCCCGGGGACCGGGTCGGCCTGCAGGCCGACCCGCGGGCCGTACTGCAGCTTCAGGCCTGATCCAGGCCCCTGACACGTCGAAAGGAACGACACACACCATGATGCCGATCCGTGAACTGCCCGGAGTCGGGCAGCAGATCTCGTTGCTGGGCCTCGGCTCCTACGAAACCCTCTGCTACCTGGAGTACCAGGAAATCGTCCGCCTGGTCACCACTGCTGCCGAGGCCGGAGTCACGCTCTTTGACGTGGCCCACTACCGTCGCGCACCGCATACCGAGGTGGTGCTGACCCGCGCTCTGCAGGACGCCGGCCTGCAGCGTGAGGACTATGTGCTCGTCACCAAGGTGTGGGGCCGCGACGACACCAGCATGGCCGAGCAGTTGCAGGAGAGCCTGTTCCGCCTGGGGACCGACCATGTCGATGGGGTGCTGTGCTACGGCCCCCGCTGGGACATCGGCGACCCGGTGGCCCAGGCCCAGGAGACGGCCGGGCTGGTGCAGTCCGGCCTGGCCCGCTGGTGGGGCGGGTTGAACTGGTCGGCTACTGACCTGGTCACTGCGCAGCAGTCGCTGCAGCGGCAGTCTCTGCCACAGCCGGTGCTGATGCAGATGAAGTACAACTTCGCCCGCAAGAACATCGTCGAGTCCCCGGAGTACCAGCGCATCTGGGCCGAGGGCCAGATTCTGCTGCAGGCTTCTGACTCGTTGGAGGGTGGGGTCCTGGCCGGCAAGGTCAACTCCGAGCGGGTGCTGGGCCGAGACCCCGGTGGGGTGCGCTCGCAGATCCAGGGCCGCATCCCCGACCTGCGGAAGGTCGCCGCGGAGTTCGACCTCTCCCTGGCGCAGCTGGCCGTGGTGTTCGCCGCGAGCTTCGAGCACGCCGGCAACGTGTTGGTGGGGTCGTCCAAGCCGTCCCAGCTCACCGAGAACGCGCAGGCCGTGGCGCGCGCGGCCGAGGTCGGTGCTGATGTCCGGACCCGGCTTGCCGAGCTGGAAATCGTCGGGCACACCCTGGATGTGCCGCCCGGGACCGTGGTGGCTCCAGGGCAGAGCCCGTATCAGGACGATGCCCAGGCTGGTGTCCGTGCGCAGGCCTGAGCACGCCGGGGCAGCCCAGCCCGACCCGCAGGGCGTCGTCGGACTGGTGGTCCCGCCCCAGGAAGGCAGCGTCCCTACCGACGCGCCGCTGGTCTACCCGGACGTCGCCTTCGACAGCATTGGGCTCGGGCTGCGTCGGATGGAGGACGACAGCTATCGGGAAGCCTCGCGCCGGATCGTGCAGCGCGCCGGGGTGCTGGCGGGCCGTGGCGCCTCCGCGATCGCGGTGATGGGCACCTCATTGACGTTCTTTCGGGGCAGCGAGGGCAACCGGGAGGTGGAACAGGCCGTGCGGGCCAGCACCGGCCTGCCCTGCGTGACCATGAGCAGTGCACTGGCGGCCGGCCTGCGGAGTGTGGGCTCGCGGCGCCCGGTGCTCGCCTCCGCCTACAGCGCCGCGGTGCACACCCAACTGGCCAACTTCCTGGTGGAGGAGGGGTTCGACCCGGCTATCGGGTCCCGGCTCGACATCGTGGACCTCGACGAGCTGGCGGAGGTCAGCCCACGGGACATCGTTGACCTGGGCATCCGCGCCTGGGAGTCGGCCGAGGAGTCAGGCGATGCCCTGGTGCTCTCCTGTGGTGGTTTCCGCACCCGAGGTGCCATGTTGCTGCTGGAAGAGGCCTTGGGTGTGCCGGTGGTCAGCTCAGCCGTGGCGGGCCTGTGGGCCGCGGTGGACGCCGCCGGCCTGGACGCCCGGGTCCCGGCGCTGGGGCGCTTGCTGCAGTCCGCTCCGGAGGACGAGCACGGTTCGGTGGTGACAGCCGGCGACCGTCGAGTGGGCCGGAGGTCGCGGCGGGGCGGCTGACCCGCCGGGTGCGCTGACCCGAAGGTGCAAACCATTCGCGGGCCGAGGACCGGCTGCCCCCCGGGCCCAGGTTCAGATATGCGCCTGTGTTGGTAGCACCTAGCGACCGGCACGAGAAGTGCGGCAGAGCGCCGCCTTCTCGTGCCTACGAGGATGACGGCGTGCGCCATTCCTGCAACGGGCAGAGTAAGCCCGCCCCCTCTCTCGCAGCGGTGGTCGGCCACGCCATACCGTCGAGGGAGAGGTGTCACAGGTTGCAGTCCTGACTGGGCACTCGATATCTAACTCGGCCACCTCATCGACGCGGTGGCCACCTCGCTCACACGCAGGTTCGATCTGTCGCGCAGCAGGAGTCCGGCACCTCTGGCCCGATCCGCCCTCGTTCCTCGCCTTTATCTTTGACCCGTGCGATGTGGATCGGATGAACTGAACCACACGACGAGTTCAGTAGGACTGGATTAACCGGGCCCTGTGTGCACGACGGGCCGAGACCTAGTGCTTTGCTCATCTCCTGACAAAGGTGGGTGCTCTCCGGCAGAAGAGAGGGAGCAATGAAGCTCATCACCTTTGAGCACGATGGCAGTTCGCATGTGGGTGCCATCGACAGCTCGAGAAGCACGGCAGTCAGTTTCACTACCGCTTCCGACGGCGATCCACGGTGTGTCTCCATGCTCGACCTGATCAAGGCTGGCGCGGATGGCGTGCGCAGCGCCCAAGACCTCCTGAACAGTGCTGCTGACCACGCCGTCCACGATCTGAAAGCCGTGACCCTGAAAGCACCGCTTGGGAATCCGGTGCGGCTTCGGGCCAGCTCGCTGGTTATCGCCGCGGCCGGCGTTCAACATTTGTCAAACGCGCGGTAGGATCTGCGGTATGGCAACGTCGATCGGTTTCCGTCCCACGCCGGATGACGAGCGCATCCTGCGCGAGGCGGCGCAGCCTGGCGAGAGCACGTCGGACACGTTGCGGCGTGCTCTGCGGGTGTTGGATCACGAGCGTTGGCTGACACAGTTCCGGGCCGACGCCGAGGCCCTCAAGGACGAGGATGTCAACGCGGAGCCTGAAGCCTGGTGATTCGCGGTGCCGTCTACCGCGTCGACTTCGGCCGTCCCCGCAGCCATGAGCAGGGCGGCCGGCGACTGGGTCTGGTGGTGTCACCCTCCGACTCGCCGCTCTCCGTGGTGACCGTCATCCCGACCTCGACGTCGGCCGGGCCGTCCATCCATCGCCCCGAGCTGGAGATCGCTGGTCGCCCGACGAGAATGCTGGTCGATCAGGTCCGCTCCATCGACACCGACTACGTCGTGGGGGATCCCGTCGACTACCTGACCCAGGATCAGTTGCACGAGGTCGAACTGGCGTTGGCGCACTATCTCGGGATCCACGACGTGACACCGCGATCTTCATAGGTCGTCAGCTCTCACTGTCCCGCCCCGATCTGTCGACTGGTCCGCACCACGCGGTCCTCTGCTGACTGAGTCATACCTCACAGTCGAGCAATCACTGGGCTGATGGGAGGCCTGGAAGCTCAGGTCTGGTCCGGACCCCGCGAACATCCCCTTGGTCAAGGCCTGGTCAAAAGGACTGCGTTCGGTGCAGAAGATGTGTACGGTGTCCGATTGTTTGTTCCCGCCTCGGCTCGGCCAGGCGCTGTGGGACTGGGGTGGGGGAACTCGACGACGGTTCAAGGAGGAACCATGAGCAGGGGACACGTACGTGCAGCTGCAGCACTGGTGGCGGTGGGGGCACTGGCCCTGGCCTCGTGCAGCGGCGGGGGCGACGGAGACAGCAGCGACAGCGGCAGCACCGGTGAGGGGGCCAGCGGAGGCATCGTCACGGCCAACAGCAGTGAGCCGCAGAACCTCCTCATCCCGACCAACACCAACGAGGTCGGCGGCGGCCGAATCCTGGATCTGGTCTTCGCCGGGTTGGTCTACTACGCCGCGGACGGCTCGGCCCACAACGAGGTGGCCGAGTCGATCGAGACCGAGGACAACAAGACCTTCACCGTGACGTTGGAGGAGGGGTGGACGTTCAGCGACGGCTCGCCGGTCACCTCCTCCAGCTTCGTCGACGCCTGGAACCAGGGGGCACTGCTCAGCAACGGTCACCTGTCCAGCTACTTCTTCGAGCCGATCGAGGGCTTCTCCTACGAGGAGGACTCCGAGCTCACCGGCCTGGAGGTGGTCGATGAGCACACCTTCACCATCACCCTCAAGCAACCCGAGGCCGACTTCCCGGCCCGGCTGGGTTACTCCGCCTTCTACCCGCTGCCGGAGGCTGCTTTCGAGGACCCCGAGGCCTTCGGCGAGAACCCCATCGGCAACGGCCCCTACCAGTTGGACGGTGAGGGCGCCTGGGAGCACAACATCGGGATCGACCTGGTCCCCAACGAGGCCTACCAGGGTGAGCGTATGCCGCAGAACGGGGGCGTCTCCCTGCTCTTCTACGACAACCAGGACTCGGCATACAACGACCTGTTGGCCGGCGAGCTGGACATCATCGACGAGATCCCGGACTCCGCCTTTGCCGCGTTCGAGGAGGAGCTGGGGGACCGGGCGGTGAACCAGCCGGCCGCGATCTTCCAGTCGTTCACCATCCCCGAGTACCTGGACCACTTCGAGGGTGAGGAGGGCCAGCTGCGCCGGCAGGCGATCTCGCACGCGATCGACCGCGAGGAGATCACCGAGACGATCTTCCAGGGCACCCGCACCCCGGCCGCTGACTTCACCTCCCCGGTGGTTGACGGCTGGACCGACCAGGTGCCGGGCAACGAGGTGCTGGAGTTCGACCCGGAGCTGGCCCAGGACCTGTGGGCCCAGGCCGACGAGATCTCCCCGTGGGAGGGGACCTTCACGCTCTCCTACAACAGCGACGACCCGCACCAGCCCTGGGTGGACGCCGTGGTGAACCAGCTGCGCAACAACCTGGAGATCGAGGCCGAGGGCGTGCCCTACCCCTCGCTGGGTGAGCTGCGCACCGCCGTCACCGCCAAGGACATGGACGGCGCCTTCCGCACCGGTTGGCAGGCCGACTACCCGCTGATGGGCAACTTCCTGGGCCCGCTGTACGGGACCGGTGCCGGCTCCAATGACGGCGACTACTCCAACGAGGAGTTCGACCAGCTGCTGGCCGAGGCCGCCACCGCCGAGTCGGTGGACGCGGCCACCTCCGCCTACGTCAAGGCCCAGGAGATCCTCATGGAGGACCTGCCGGCCATCCCGCTGTGGTACCAGAACGTCATCGGCGGCTCGGCGGACACCGTCGACAACGTCGAGTTCGGCTGGAACAGCGTGCCGGTGTACCACGCCGTCACCAAGGAAGGCTGAGGCCGACACGGACTGAGGCGCACGACACATGCTGTGGTACACCGCGCGCAGGGTCCTGCAGATGGTGCCGGTCTTTCTCGGCGCGACCCTGCTCATCTACTTCCTCGTCTTCAAGCTCCCCGGTGACCCCATCGCCGCCCTCGGCGGCGAACGGGGGCTGCCGGAGCAGGTGCAGGAGCAGATCCGGGAGCGTTATCACCTCAACGAGCCGTTCCTGGTGCAGTACCTGCTCTACCTGAAGGGCATCCTCACGCTCGACTTCGGAGTCACCTTCTCCGGGCGGGACGTGCTGGACGTGATGCGGGAGGCGCTGCCGGTCACCTTCCGGCTGGCGGTGATGGCACTGGCCTTTGAGGCCCTGTTCGGCATCGCCGCCGGGCTGGTCGCCGGCCTGCGCCGCGGTGGGATCTTCGACGGGACCGTGCTGGCGCTGAGCCTGCTGGTGATCGCGGTGCCGACCTTCGTGATCGGCTTCGTGCTGCAGTTCTTCGTCGGCGTCGAGTGGGGCCTGCTGCCCACCACCGCCGGGCGAGATCCGACGTTCTACAGTCTGCTGATGCCCGCGGTGGTGCTCGGCGCGGTGTCCCTGGCCTACGTGCTGCGGCTGACCCGCACCTCGGTGGCCGAGAACGCCACGGCCGACCACGTGCGCACCGCCTACGCCAAGGGGCTGACCCGCGGCCGGGTGATCAACGTGCACATCCTGCGCAACTCGATGATCCCGGTGGTCACCTTCCTGGGTGCCGACCTGGGCACCCTGATGGGCGGGGCCATCGTCACCGAGGGCATCTTCAACATCAACGGTGTCGGCGGCACCCTGTTCCGGGCGATCGGGCAGGGTGAGTCGGCCACCGTCGTGTCGCTGACCACCGTGCTGGTGCTGGTCTACATCGTGGCCAACCTCCTGGTTGACCTGCTGTACGCCTGGCTCGACCCGAGGATCCGCTATGAGTGAGCACACGGCATACCGTCCCGGTGGCCGGCCCGGGCAGGAACGGTTCGTCGCCGACGTCGACGAGACCGGCCTGGGCGCGGTCGACGCGGTGGAGGACACCGGTGCCCCCTCCAGCGTCTGGGGTGAGGCGTGGCGCTCGCTGCGGCGACGGCCGATCTTCTGGATCGCGGCCGTGCTGATCCTGCTGGTCTGCACCGTCGCGGCCTTTCCGGGCCTGTTCACCTCCCAGGACCCGCGGTTCTGCGAGCTGGGCAACAGCCTGGGCGACCCGCGGGGCGGGCACCCGTTCGGCTTCGACCGGCAGGGTTGTGACATCTACGCCCGCACCATCCACGGCGCCCGGGCCTCGGTCATGGTCGGGGTGCTGGCCACGCTGGCGGCGGTGCTGCTGGGCACCATCATCGGAGCGCTGGCCGGCTACTTCGGCGGCTGGCTGGACACCGTCCTGGCCCGGATCACCGACATCTTCTTCGCCGTCCCGCTGGTGCTGGCGGCGATCGTGGTGATGCAGCTGTTCAGCGGGTCGCGCTCCACGATGACCGTGGTGACCGTGCTGGCGGCCTTCGGGTGGCCGCAGATTGCGCGGATCGCCCGTGGCGCGGTGCTCAGCGTGAAGAACAACGAGTTCGTCACCGCTGCCCGCTCCCTGGGGATGGGTCGGTTGGCGATCCTGGGGCGGCACGTGCTGCCCAACTCGGCCGCGCCGATCATCGTCTACGGCACGGTGGCGCTGGGCATCTTCATCGTCACCGAGGCGACGCTGAGCTTCCTGGGCATCGGGCTGCCACCGAGTGTGACCTCCTGGGGCGGCGACATCGCCAAGGCCCAGCAGTCGCTGCGGGCCAACCCAGCGGTGCTGTTCTACCCCTCCGGGGCGCTGGCACTGACCGTGCTGAGCTTCATCATGATGGGCGACGCCGTCCGCGACGCCCTCGACCCGAAGGGGCGCCAGTGAGTGACCAGGCTGTGCTGACGACCGAGCGCTTCCACCAAGACTTGGACCCGCATACCCCGCTGCTGGAGGTGCGCGACCTGGAGGTCTCCTTCCGCTCCTCCACCGGGGTGGTCCCCGCCGTCCGCGGCGTCGACCTGACGGTCTACCCGGGGCAGTCGGTGGCGATCGTGGGGGAGTCCGGCTCCGGCAAGTCGACCACGGCGCACGCCATCATCAACCTGCTGCCCGGCACCGGCCGGGTCACCGGCGGGTCGATCCGGTTTGTCGGCAAGGACCTGACCCGCGCCAGCCGGCGGGAGATGCAGCGGCTGCGCGGCCGGGAGATCGGGCTGGTCCCGCAGGACCCGATGAGCAACCTCAACCCGGTCTGGAAGATCGGGTTCCAGGTCAAGGAGGCGCTGGAGGCCAACGGTGTGGCCCGTGGCCGGCAGGCCCGCCGACAGGTCGCCGAGGTGCTGGCCAGCGCCGGGCTGCCGGACGCCGAGCACCGCGCCCAGCAGTTCCCGCACGAGTTCTCCGGCGGGATGCGGCAGCGGGCCCTGATCGGCATCGGCCTGGCCGGTGACCCACGGTTGCTGATCGCCGATGAGCCGACCTCGGCGCTGGATGTCACCGTGCAACGCCAGATCCTGGACCACCTGGGCAACCTGGCCCGGGAACGGCACGTGGCGTTGCTGTTCATCACCCACGACCTGGGGTTGGCGGCCGAGCGTGCCGAGCACCTGGTGGTGATGCACCGCGGCCGCGTGGTCGAGTCCGGCCCCGCCCGGGAGATCCTGGCGGACCCGCAGCACCCGTACAGCCAACGCCTGGTCGCCTCCGCGCCGTCGCTGGCCTCCCGGCGCATCCAGACTGCCCAGCAGCGCGGCGAGGAGTCGGCCGACCTGCTCACCAGTGAGGAGGAGACCGGGGCCCGGGACATCGTCGAGGTGGAGCACCTCACCCGGACGTTCCACCTGCGCGGGTCCCGCCCGGGCAGCGGCCGGGAGATCACCGCCGTGGACGATGTCTCCTTCAGCATCCCGCGCGGCACCACCATGGCCCTGGTCGGGGAGTCCGGGTCCGGCAAGTCCACGGTGGCCAACATCCTGTTGAACCTGCTGCCGCCGACCTCGGGCCAGGTGCGGTTCGAGGGCACCGCGTTGGGCGGGCTGACTGGTAAAGCACTGTTCGACTTCCGCCGCCGGGTGCAGCCGATCTTCCAGAACCCGTACGGCTCGCTGGACCCGATCTACTCGGTGTACCGGATCATCGAGGAGCCGCTGCGGGTGCACCAGGTCGGCAACGCCGCCAGCCGTGCCAAGCGGGTCGCCGAGCTGCTGGACATGGTGGCGCTGCCGACCTCCACGATGCGGCGTTACCCCAACGAGCTCTCCGGCGGGCAGCGACAACGGGTGGCCATCGCCCGGGCGCTGGCCCTGGAACCGACGCTGGTGGTGTGTGACGAGGCCGTCTCTGCGCTGGATGTCCTGGTGCAGGCTCAGATCCTGAACCTGCTGGGGGAGTTGCAGGAGGAGATGGGCTTGACCTACCTGTTCATCACCCACGACCTGGCCGTGGTGCGGCAGATCGCCGACGACGTCGCGGTGATGCAACGCGGGCGGATCGTCGAGCAGGGCAGCACCGACGAGATCTTCCAGCACCCGGCGGAGGACTACACCCGCGAGTTGCTGCGCTCCATCCCGGGGGCCGGCATCACCGGGGAGATCGCGCGGCCTGAGGAGGGCGTGGTCACGCTGGAGGACGAGGCGGAGGACTCCCGGTAGCGCACGGCATACGACCCGTTCGTCAGCCGACGGGAGCGCGAGGCAGAGGACTCTCGGTGGCACACGGCATACCACCAGGTCATCAGCCGACTGGAGCAGTTCGCCGCACGGGGGCCAACGAGGTCACCGGTCGGCACCGCGAGCCGGAACGGAGATAAGACTGCCAGCAACCCCGCCCCTGACCGTCGGCTCTTGAGGCGCTACGGCGCAACCAACGGCGGGTGCAGGTCCTTCATCGCGAACTGTTGCTTGCGTCGGATGACCA
>CAYVEH010000016.1:0-24584 GCA_964450585.1 uncultured Ornithinimicrobium sp. | reverse complement strand
TCGTAGCGCACCGCGGTGGTCTTGCTGGCCCGGATCACCTCACCGGTCATCGGGTCGCACTCCCGCAGGTAGGGCACATGGTGTCGGCGCAAGATCCGCGAGACTGTCCGGGCCGGTACCCCGACCTTCGGGCCGAGCACATCGGGCCCCTCGCGGTGTTCAGCACGGGCTGCCAGGACCTTCTCCTCGACCTCGTAGCTGGTCTTGGTCGCCATCGTGTGCGGCCGCGAGGACCGCTCGTGCAACCCCCCTTCGCCCTCAGCCTGGTAGCGGTCGATCCAGGTCTTGACGCACTTGCGGGACACACCCATCGCGGCAGCGATGTGGGCCTGCTTCCAACCATCCCGGTGACGGTCGACGATCAGACGCCGACCATAGAAGGTCAGGCGGGCATTACGGTGGGACACGGAGCCTCCTTGTGGTGGTGCAGCCTTCGAACAGCCACACCCCACTCGGAGGCTCCTCCTAGGTCAACCAGACCCGCCGAGTGCTACCAACCTCCTGGCCGGGTACAACTAGGTGCATGTCGTTCATGGACTGCAGGATCTCCCGCGCCCGCAATGCCAAGGATTCACCCGCCGGCGTCACTTCGATGGAGCGCCCCGTGCGCCTGAAGAGCCTGACGCCGAGTTCAGCCTCCAACTTGGCGATCGCTCGAGAAAAGGCCGGCTGTGTAGTGAACACGGTCTCGGCAGCACGGGTGAAGCTGCCCTGATCTACGACCGCGACAAGATACTCCAGTTGACGTCGCTCCACGCGAAGAGCCTACGGATAGCACCGATGACGAATGCACGCACCGTGCCAGGAGGCCGTCCACCTCGAGCAGGACTGGCAGTCATCGGACCCGCCCGGAGTGAACGCGCCTTCTTGCCGGTTGGCCGATCACCCAAGGGCTGAGCGATGCCGGCGACTGTCCTCGACCGGGGCCTGTGGCGACCACCATAAGATTTACTTCATCTTGACTCTTCCCTTACCCACTACTGGCCTGGCAGACTGCAGCGGGTGGACTTTCCGGCGACAGGGGTGGTGGCGTCTCGGTGGATCTCCTGACTCATGGTGCGTTGGCGCTGCTGGCGGTCAGCTTCTGTGTCGGCATCGTCGTCGGGCTTACCGGCATGGGCGGTGGGGCGCTGATGACGCCCGCGCTAGTCCTGCTGGGCATTCCGCCGACGGCGGCCGTGGCTAACGACCTGGTCGCTGCGGCAGTCAACAAGTCCGTCGGTGCGGCAGTGCACTGGAAGCACGGCTCGCCTAACATCAGGCTCTCCCTGCTTCTCATCGCCGGCTCGGTGCCCTTCGCCTTCGCGGGAGCTTTCATCGTCGACCGGCTGGGGACGCACGACGCGCAGCAGCAGTTCGTGAAGACGGCCATCGGGGTGGCGCTGCTCCTCACTGCAGCCACCTTTGTGAGTCGGGTCTACTTCGAGTTGCGGAACGTCAAGCCGCCGGGCACCGACCCAAACCCCCCACTACGACCCCTGGCGACTCTTTCAGTCGGCATGGTGGGCGGCTTGCTGGTCGGCGTCACCAGCGTGGGAGCCGGGTCATTGATCATGGTCAGCCTGCTCCTCCTCTACCCGACTCTCACGGCCGTTCGGCTGGTCGGAACGGACCTGCTGCAGGCCATCCCCCTCGTGGTGGCAGCCGCTGCTAGTCACATCATCGTTACCGGTGTCACCTGGTCGATCCTCATCCCGTTGGTTATCGGGGGCGCACCGGGTACCTACCTTGGGGCCAAACTGGCTAGCTGGGTCCCGTCGGGTGTGATCAGGCGCGGGATCGCGATGGTGCTCAGCCTGACGGGCCTAGCGATGGTGGGCGTACCACCCGTTGCCGTGGGCTTGGTGGGCGGGGCGTTGCTCGTGCTGGGCCCGATCGCCTGGGGTGGCGTGCGCCGTCTGCACGGACGCCCGGCGTTCTACGGGGCTGTGCTGGGAAGGTCCGAGTGGACGGCGGCGGCCGATGCCAGTGGCACCTTCCCGCACAGGAAAGTAAAGAGCAAGTAAGAAAAAAGTCTGCAACAGGTCTAGTCAAATCCTCTCAAGAGGGGCATACTCTCCATGTCGGCCTACTGGGGGTTGACGTCCACGCTCGAGGGAGAACCCAGCATGAGCGCACCGATCCGCGGCCTGTCACGCGTCGTACTCGTGGTCCTGACTGCCATGGCCACAGCCGTCGGCCTAGCGCTGCCGGCCTCCGCAGCCCCGCCGACGGTGACGATGGTCGAGCCGTTGGCTGCCGGGTCGGCCCTGATGGGTGAAGTGCCCGGCATGACGCACTCCGGTGTCGTCTCCGATGTGCCGGCCGGGTGGACCCCCGCGGTCTTAAGTGGCAAGGTCCTCTCCATCACGCAGGTGGGAAACACGATGGTGGTCGGCGGGTCCTTCACCAGCGTCTCGCAGACCTTCGGCGGGCCCGCCATGGACCGTCAGCGCATTCTTGCGTTCGACGCGACCACTGGAGCGATCCGCACCGCGTTCAATCCCAGTATCCCAAGTGGCCGGGTGAACGCCGTTATCCCGGGACCAAGCGCCAACACGGTCTTTGTCGGTGGGACCTTTCCGGGCATCAACGGACAGAACGGACGCGTCTTCCTGCTCGATGTCAACGATGGATCTATCGTCTCCCAGTTCGACGACCCGCCCATGAACGGCCAGGTTCGGGACCTCGCGCTGTCGGACAACCGCCTTTATGTTGCAGGCCTCTTCACCCGGGTAGACGGGGAGGATCACGGCGGCCTCGTCGCACTCGATGCTGTGACCGGAGCGAGACTGAACTTCCTCGATGTCGAACTGACCGAGAATCACAACTGGACCCCCGGTTCTAGTGGTGCCCGCGCCGGTGTCGGTGCCTCGCAAATCGCGGTCGATGCAGCGGGCACCACGCTAGGGGCGGTCGGCAACTTCCGGAAGGCGGATGGGCTTGACCGCCGTCAGATGGTGCTGATCGACATCAGCGGTGATACGGCGGAGGTGCGCCCCGATTGGCGTACGCGGCGGTATGAGCCAGCTTGCTACTCGTGGGCCTTCGACACGTACATGCGGGACATCTCCGTCTCACCCGATGGGGGTTACTTCGTTGTGGCGACGACGGGTGGTGGGGTCAATGGTTCGTTGTGCGACGCCGTGGCTCGCTTTGATGTCGATGACTCAGGGGATGCAATTCAGCCAACGTGGGTTGACTGGAGTGGTGGCGACTCAGTTCTCAGCGTCACAGCCAGCGACACAGCTGTCTACACGGGGGGCCACCAACGCTGGGCTAACAACGAGAACGGCTCCGACTATGCCCAATTGGGAGCGGTGCCGCGTCCCGGACTGCAGGGCTTCGACGCAGAGAGCGGGATCCCACTGACCTGGAACCCCGCGCGGCACCCGCGAGGGATCGGCGCTGAGGCTGCCACCGTCACCGATGCCGGGCTCTGGATTGGCAGTGACAACGAGTGGATCGGAAAGTTCACCTACCGCAGGCCACGTCTCGCATTCTTCCCCAGGCAGGGCGGCTATGAGCTCGGCGAGGGCTCCACCGGCGTGCTTCCCGCCAACGTGTACTACCACGGCTTGGGGAGCGGCAGCGCAGCACAGGAGGATGTGCTCTTCCGCCTCAATGCCGCAGGTCCAGAAGTGGCGGCCCTCGATGCAGGTCCGGACTGGGTGGCCGACGAGGGAGTCACTAGCCCTTGGCGGAACAGTGGAAGCAACATCGCGACATACGACTTGGTGCCAGGCGTGACGTCCCGTGTTCCGAGCGCCACACCTCTCGAGGTCTTTTCCCAGGAGCGGTGGGACCCCGGAACGCGGAACGACGGTGGGGAGATGGCGTGGTCTATCCCGATCGACAGCGGTGAAGAGATCACTGTGCGTCTCTACCTGGCCAACCGATATGAGGGAACCGCAGCCCCTGGTCAGCGGATGTTCGACGTCGTACTGGACGGGACCACGGTCCTCGACAATTACGACATCGCAGCCGACGCAGGTCATAACACTGGGACCGCCAAGGAGTTCGATATCACCTCTGACGGGACGGTTGACATCACGTTCCTACACGAGACCGAGAACCCACTGGTCAATGCGATCGAGATCGTGGCGCAGTCCGATGAACCTGAACCCGAGCCAAGTGACCCTGACCTTCAGCGGGTCTGGTTCACCGGTGGGGAGGTGACCAATGCCTCGACCGCGGCGCCGGCCAGTGACATCGATTGGACGGAGGTCCACGGTGCCGAGATGATCGACGGCTATCTGTACTACACGCTGGCCGATCGGACGTTCTGGCGGAGGGCCTTCGACGGGACGAGTTACGGTCCCGCGACGGTGATCGATCCGTACAACGACCCGCGGTGGGCCGGGTACCGAACCGGTTCCGGAAGTAGCACCTACGACGGTCGGCAACCCAGTTTCTATTCGCAGATCCCCAGCGTGCGTGGTCTCGCTTACCAGGACCACGTCATGTACTACACGAGGGCCGGGTCGAATTCCCTGTATGGCCGAGGATTTTCACCAGACAGCGGTGTCATGCGTGAGGCCACCACCACGGTCCCCGGCTTCAACCAAGCGAACGTGGGCGAGATCTTCTTCGATCCCGATGGAGATTTCCTCTACTTCAGCAACGTGGTCAACGGGACCCTCTCAAGGATCGCCTTCGTCGAGGGGGCCATCCAGGGCACTGCCACGACGGTGAGCGGCCCTGCTATCGATGGCATGGACTGGCGCAGTTCGGCGCTCTTCATTGCAGAAGGCCCGGAACCGCAACTCCCGAATGTGGCTCCGACTGCCTCCATGGACGTGAACTGCGAGGGGTTGACATGCACCTTCGACGGTTCCACCTCGAGCGACACCGACGGGACAGTGGAAACCTTCGACTGGGACTTCGGCGACGGCGGCTCGGGAAGTGGCGCCACCACTAGCCACACCTTCACTGAGGATGGCACGTTCACCGTGTCACTGACGGTGGTCGACGACGATGGTGCAACGGGGTCAACCCAGCAGCAGGTGTCGGTTGAGGCTGCGAATGTCCCGCCAGTCGCAGCGATCAACGCCTCCTGTGACGAACTCGTCTGTTCGTTCAACGGACTGGGCTCCACCGACAGTGATGGAGAAATCGCGACCTACAACTGGTCCTTCGGTGATGGAGGGACTGGCTCCGACGCCGAAGCGACACATACCTACACCACACCAGGGGTGTACTCCGTGACGTTGACCGTGACAGACGATGACGGGAGTGCTGGCGAGGCGACTCAGGACGTCACCGTCGCGCTCGACAACGTGGCTCCTGAGGCAGCCATGGATGTGACCTGCACAGAACTCATGTGCGACTTTGACGGTACGGAGTCCTCTGATGCGGATGGCTCGATCGACTCCTATCTGTGGGACTTCGGCGACGGTGATACGAGTACCGACCCCACGGTCACCCACACCTTCGACGGCACAGGCAGCTACTCGGTGTCCCTGACGGTCACAGATGATGGGGACCTGTCGGACACCGCGACCGAAGTCGTGGAGGTTGTCGAGGGCAACCAACCACCGGTGGCAGCCATGGAGGTTTCGTGCAGCCGACTGGCGTGCGAGTTCGATGGGACCTCGTCTACCGACACGGACGGATCTGTCGCAAACTACGCCTGGGGCTTTGGGGATGGTTCGAGCAGCACCGGCCCAACAGCGAGCCACGAGTTCGCAACCGCTGGCGAATACCAAGTGAGCCTGACAGTCACGGACGACGAGGGTGCGATCGGCGAAGCCAGCACACGGGTCATCGTGACTGATGAGACCGAAGCTGGGCTACCCGAACAGGCAGGTGTCGCCGCGACCCAGGCGCATTCTTCGTCCGTCTCGCTGCAACTCCCGGACGGACTGCGGGCTGGCGACACCATCCTCGCCTTCCTGACCTCGAGCAATGACGCACCAGTCACCGGACCATCCGGTGTGGGCGCATGGCAACTGGAGGAAGAGTCCATTGACTCACCCATGGCAACACGCCTTTACTCACGAATCGCAGATGGTAGCGAGTCTGGTCAGACGATAACCGTGTCCGGTTCATCGATGACCAAGTGGGACCTCACAGTACTCGCTTATCGAGGTGCTGCCGGAGAGCCGATTGAGGTGCTGGCGGTGGAGACCGCGCGCAACACTGCCACCCACACCTCGCCCATCGTCCAGATCAGCGGTCCCGACCGGCTGGGGCTGACTTACTGGTCAGATCGTGGTGGCTCGACCACCGAGTGGACACCTCCGGACGGTCCCACCGTCGTGTCGACGCAGGTTGGCACCGGCGGCGGACGGGTGAGTTCGCTGATCGTCTCCGAGCCCGCTCCGCCAGGCCCCTACGGGGGGTTGGTGGCTGAGACCAACGCACCAACGTCGCGGGCCATGTCAATGACCTTGATTCTGGCGCCCGGCACAGTCGAGCCCCCCGTCAACCAGCCTCCGGAGGCCGCTGTCCAAGTGGCCTGCACCCAGCTCTCGTGTGACTTCGATGCCACAGGGTCGGCCGATGCCGACGGGGCTATCCAGTCCTACGAATGGGACTTCGGGGACACGAACACGGGTTCTGGGCCCACGGCTACCCATGTGTACGCGGACACCGGCACCTACGACGTATCGCTTCGTGTGACTGACGACGACGGTGCCGTTGATGAGATCACCACCCAACTAAGCGTGAGCGAGGAGATGAGCGAAGGAGAGCCGGAGCTCATTGCCACCGCAGCTACTCAGGCGCACTCATCCAGTGTTTCGATCGCAGTCCCAAATGACGTCGAGACTGGTGACACGATCTTGGCATTCGTGACTGCCAGCAACGCATCCGCTGTTTCCGGCCCGTCAGGCGTCGGAGACTGGAATACCGAGGAGGAAGCGGCCTCCGGTCCACTGGCCACCAGACTCTTCTCCCGGATCGCTGATGGGAGCGAGGCGGAGCAGACCATCACAGTCAGTGGGAGCTCACTGACCAAATGGGATCTGACGGTCATCGTCTATCGCGGCGCCGCGAACGAGCCCGTCGAGGTTCTGGCAGTGGATACCTACAGCAACACCTCATCGTTGACATCACCGGTAGTGCAGGTGAGTGGCCCGGACCGTGTCGGCCTGACTTACTGGTCGGATCGTGGCGGAGTGACCACGCAGTGGACGCCGCCCGAGGGGCCCGTGGTCTTGTCACAGCAGGTGGGCGCCGGTGGTGGTCGCGTCAGCTCGCTGGTCGTCGCCGAGGCAGCGGCTCCGGGGCCCTATGGGGGACTTGTCGCCAAGACAGATGCCGAGGCGGCACGCGGTGTCGCAATGACCGTCATCCTCAAGCCGTGACCAAGGAGATCTCACATGGGCGGATGTAGTCAGAGGGTGCATGCCAGTTCCAGGATGAGTTGGCTGCTTCCACTCATCGTGGCCGGCGTTCTGGTGACGAGTGGGTGCAGCGGTGAAGGCGCTCAGGGAGCCGCAGGCACCGTGAGCGGCTCTGCGCTGACCCAGAAGGAGGTGGTGGGGCCAGCCTCAACGGTCGCTGAGCAGGTCACGTCGCTGCAGGAGTCCGGCAGCGCGCCCACTTCATCGGCGACCGTCGCTGAGTCTGGACCAAGCAGTGACGGCTCCCAGACAGATGCTCAGGAATCGAATAACTCGCAGGCTGCTGAGACCCCGATACCCACCCCTGACGACCAACCAGAGCCAGCGTTGTCGCAAGAAGAGATTCGCGAGACGTATGGCAAGAACCAGCCAGAGCCAGCAGAGTCGATGGTGGGCACACTCTGCAACCTCAACAGACCACACCTTGAGGAACTCAGCGCACACGTGGTCGTGGACGGACAACTGGATGATCAGATGCTGCGCTTCGCGGCGCTCTCTCTCAGCGACGACCTAGGTGTGTGGGAGGGCCTGTCGTGGCAGATGCCGGGTGCGGAAGAGGAGATCGAAGTCGCGCGCGAGATCTATGCGCACTGGGAGTATGCAGTGGGCTTGATCGACGCTGGCGACCATCAGACTGCCATGGACGAGTGGAACGCCGCGGCTGAGTTGGTGAATGGTCTACCTTCGAGTGACATTATAGAAGTTGGGTGCTGAGGTGGCTCACAGGGGTGCTAAGCAGGACGAATCTACCGAGACGTCAAGCAAAGGACTCTGGGTCGTTCTGGCCGCGTCAGCAGGTTTGCTTCTGCTCCTAGTGGCGGTGACGACGGGGTTTACGAACAAGTTTCTGCCGTCCTCTGTGGCCTCCAAGGTCGGGTACAACAGCGAGAGCTACTTGTTTGCCTTGGTGCTGACCCCATGGGTTTACTACGTTGCGCGAGGCCGGAGAGGGGCCTGGTGGTCGTCGTTGGCGCTCGCCCTCGGGGTCTTGTGGCTGATGATCGGCTGGGTACTCCTCCACAGTTCGCTGCCCAGCCCGATAAGGACGCTGAACGAGCCAGCTCTTGCCCTGGGCGTTGCCTTGCCGTACGCAACTTTGGTGCGGCCCTTGGCTCGGTGGGTTCCATGGGTCCTTGCGGGTGGAATCTTGACCATCGTCGCCCTGGGCATGTTGGAAGCGCGACCAGCAGTAGGCGGACGCATGGAATCAGACAACTGGGTCATCTATCTCGGTGAAGGGATAATCCTGGTGCTCTTGACGATCGTCGTTTTCGATATCGTGGAACGGTGGATGCTGGATGGGTCTGCGGCGCCGTTGTCCCAGCACTGGCGAGTGCCGTTCTACGCGATGCTCGTCACAACACCGATCGTCGTGTCAGCACTGGGACGGTCTTTGAGGGTCGGAGATCAGTGGCACAGCATGGTGCTGAACTACCTGGGACGAGTTCATGAGTCATTTGTTGGAATCCTCTTGATGTGCGGGACATTGTTGCTTGTGTCATCGTGGGAGCACAAGCAGTGGAGACGACAGGTGCGGCCAGTGTTGTCATATCAAGGTGCGCCGCCAGCCGGCCTCGAAACCCGACCTTCAGCCCAGGGTTAGCAGTGGAATCGAGTAACGCGAGGTCTTCTGCACGGGCTCCTATCCTGGTTACTGGGATGCCCCGTTCGGGGACCACCTGGTTGGCTCGCCTACTGGCCACTGGCGCTAGAACGGCGCTTTCCGGCAGGGAGCCCATGAATCCACGTGGACGGCAGTATGCTCTCGGCGGGACCCTGCCTGGGTGGGTACGGCTCACGGAGCCGACAGCGCAGCAGCGGAGACGTCTGCGACAGGCTTACGCGGGGGTCAATCCCTGGACCTATAGCCGGTACGGCAGCCGACAATGGCTTGCCTGGCTTCCCACGGTGCGGTGCGTCGTCAAGGACCCTTTTGCCATGCTCTCGATCCCCGCCGTTCAGTCGATCGTGGGAGCCCGAACTGTCCTGATCTATAGGCACCCGGGTGCAGCTTTAGCCAGTTACCGGCGCATGGGTTGGACGCCGGATACAGAAGAGCTTCTACCGATCGTCTCGCAGTTCATCGCCGATTATGGATCGACGGAGGGTGTGGTCCTACCCGGCGACGGACACGATGACGTTAGCGCCCTTGCATGGTTCTGGAGCAGTCTGTATGGGATGGCTCTGCGGGAGACGACACCCGAAATGGTGGATGTGGTATCACACCGTGAACTCGCGACGGGGGGTGAGCTCGCCGTCCGCGCCATGTTCCAGGTTCTCGATTTGACCTGGACGAAGGCCTCACAAGATCTCATGCGTCCCAAAGGTTCACGGGATACCAACGAGCGAGCTCTTCATAATCTGCACCGAGACCCAGCTGCCGTTGCGGACTCATGGCGTCTGCGTCTTGACGAGCGGGACGTGGGGCGACTCGAAGAAGAGACAGCGACAGTGCGTCATCTATTGGAGAAGCGAAGCCTGAGCCTCCTGGAGACGCCCAGGCGGTAGGTTGTCGTTCGCTGGTCGCGGAGGCCTAACTGGCAATGAATGCATCCTTGCTCCGTGATCGCCTTTTCCGGAGGGCGCTCATCAGAATTTCCAACTGGAAATGCCTCCGCAAGAGGAGTAGCGCTCCGATATAGGCGATGAGCCCAAGCGCTACACTGATAATTAAGTGCACGCTCCCGTCCGTCAAGGTTCTCAGCGCGATCGGTAGTAATCCGAAGGAGATGGTGCTGGCGACAATGGCAAGCAGTGTCGCGCTTCCGAAGGGATGCAAGCGGAACCAGTGAAATACTTGCGCCAGTGGAAGAATGTTGCCAAGCAGGAGTGCTGTGGCCCATCCTAAGGCGGCACCCATGACTCCGTACGTCGGGATGAGGAGTAGGTCCAGAAGTATGTTGACGGTTAGGGCCAAGAGGACGTTCGTGAGGTTCCAGAAGGATCTTCCGGCCATGATCAGCACCATGTCGACCATGCCACAAGCGGTCGCCACCAGCATGGCGGTGCACAGGACGAGTAAGGCGCTGTCTCCCACGGAATACCCGTCCCCGAAGACCGCCAGGACTGTGCCGCCGAAGTTGAGGAGGACAAGGTAGAGGGGCCAGGTGGCCAGAACCAGCCAAGCCGTTGACGCCTGATATAGGCGAGTCGTCCCTGAGTAGTCCTGGCGTGCCAGAGATTCACCCAGGAGCGGTTGGACACTCAGTGACACTGCACGCGCAACCATTTGCCCAAGAGCGAGGAAGCGGGTCGCAGCCCCGTAAATGGCGGCCGCTTCCAGACCTGCCAAGGCGCCGACCAGGATGATGTCCAATCGCTGCATCGCAACTTGGGCCACGCCTGCCAGGGCTCGAGGGGCGCTGAAGCGCCAGAATGGTCCAGTGGGCCGGAATGTTGCGTCTACCGTCTGGACTGCTGCAGCGTCGTCGCGCAGCCGATTCCACCACCACCAAGCCAGTGCGGCAGTGGGGAGGTAGGCCATCGACCAGGCCCAACTGATGGAACCCGGTCCAATGAGGGCGAGTAGGACCCCGACGAGTACAAGTTGTAGGACTGGGCGGGCCATCTGATCGAGTGCAGCGGTGGGCTTCATGGTGCCTAGGCCACGCGTGCCGGATGTCGCAATGTTAAGGACGGCGGCGCAGGGCACGAACAACGCCATGATCCGCATGTAGTGAGCAAACTCACCGTCGGTGGTGGGGCTTAGGAGCCCCTCCAACGGCTCAGCCATGACGAGTAGCGTGGCAGCCAGGATTAGGGCCACGGCAAGCACCGGCCGAATGGCAGTCCGCATGTAGCCGGCTGCAAGGTGGAGTTCGCCTCTCGCTCGCGCCCCCGAGAGGAAGTAGACAATTCCGGTATTGGCGCCCAATTGGCCGAGGCTGGTTGCCATCAGGAAGAGTGAGGTAGCAGAGAAGAAGATTCCTGCCTCGACCTGGGATGCTAGTCGCGTGACCGCCACCGTGAGCAGGAAGGTCGCGATCCCCGAAACGCCGGACCCGAGCAGGTTCCACGCGCTGCCGCGAGCCGCGCGTCGCAGGTCTCGAGTCGGCTCGCTCACCGTGTGCTCCGTTCAAGGCGAGCGGTTGCTCTCTCCAGAACGGGGATGAGCCACTCCGAAATGGGGCCGCGCTCGGACCCCGCATCGAGTTGGCGATCGGTCAGGTGCTGCTCACCTTGACTGAGGAGATAGAGGGCGAATAGTGCATTGCCGAGCTCAGGGTCAGCACCGTTTTCGACAACGATGAGGGAAGCCCGTTCGAGGACATTGACGAGCGCCTCACGAGGCGCCTTGCCCCGCAGTCGGATCTCCTCCTGAACTGCGTAGTGCAGGGAGTCGTAGCCGATCGGTGCGTGCGGCATGAAACGTTCCCAATCCCATGCTGAGACGTGGCTACCATGTACTGCGATATTCCATGGGGACCAGTCGCCATGTGTTGAACCTTGAGGGATATGCATGTTACCGATCCGAAGTTCGATAACCTCCCGAGCAGTCCCCAGCCTGCTGGCCTCGGGTGCGGCTGCAAGTGCTTGCAGCCGCCTTCTCAATCCCTGCCACCACTGTGTGTCGCGCAGCTGAGTGCTGAGAGGCGCAGTCGCGGCTGCTAAACCACGCAGCGCACGCCCTCGAACGTCAGGATCACCGCGTCCAGTCGTCCATGTGTCGAGTGGCTCTGTGGCAAGGAAGTTCGTGTTTTGCCAAGCGGGTATATCCATGATCTCAGGCACTGAGAGGCCAGGTGTTGTCAGGTCCTTCAGTTGGCCTAGTGCGCGAGCCTCGGTCAGCACGCGGTCGCTCGTGAGTGGATTGATTCCAACCTTGACGAACGCTACGGGGTTGCCATTGCCGGTCATCAACTGCAGGACTGGTTTGCGATTTGCTCGAGGAGGGCCGAGGGCGATGGCAACATGAAGTACCACCCCAAGGTGTTCCTCGATGTGGCTTACTAAGTTGGACGTGCCGGGTGGCCCACTGACTGTGACAGTCCAAGGAAAGAGGTATCCAACGCCAGTTCGTGCCGCCCACCCCAGCGCCTGTCCTCGCAGACGATCGGTACGGGTGGTCGAAGACTTGTAGCCGCGCACCGCTTGTGCGGTGACTCGGCGGGGGCCTATCGGCAGCAGAAGGGTCGGTCGATCTGGCCCAGGCAGGAGGCCGAACGTATGCCCGGCGCTCGTTAGGCTCGGCCTGGACGATAGGGCAATGCTGTGTGGTGCCGGCCACACCTGGCGCAGAAGGTTCTCCAGGCCGCTGACGCCTTCAGGCGTCCGCATTACTGACCCTGCGCACGCCGTCCTGATGAGCATCCACCCGGGCTGGCTGATGAGCGTCCATCTGGGATGGCGAGGCCGGTGCCGTCGCGGTGACCATGCTATGCGTGCCACGTCTGCCCGTTCGCGCCTGCGTCGGGGGCACATTGACGGCACCGAGAGGGCGGATCCCCAGCCGTTGAAAGCGATCCAGAGCAGCCGAAACCTGAGCATGTGTGGTTCTACTGCTGGTGACTGACAGCAGGACCGAGTCTGAGGAACCGATGGCAGCATCCCCGTCTGCCGTTCCAGTGCTCGATGCCGCAATGAGGACGTAGTCAAAGTCAGGGCGCAACTGATCAACGGTATCCCGGAACGCCTGACCGCCTAGTAGCTCACGGGCTGCAAGCATGTCACCACCAGGGAGTATCGCAACTCCTGCGCAGTGCCGGATCGCGTGGTGCGGTTCGACGGTTCCCCACAGAACATCGGCGAGTCCCGGTGACTTGGAGACTTGGAACAACGTCTCCACCTGATCGCTGCGTGGATCCGCGGCGATCACTAACACTGAGAAGCGAGCCTCGGACAATGACATCGCGAGGTTCGCAACCACTGCGGAGGCATGCTCGTGCACACCGACCGCCGTGACGCCGAGCACGTGTGGACGCGGACCGTTAGCGACGACTCCAGCTCGGAGCCTACGGTACGACTCATGGGCCGCTGCGCTCTGGGCGTGCTCGTGCTCTGCGCCAACGACGAGGCCGGCTGGAGTCCGCTGAGGGAGGCGAGCGAACACCGGAACTCCGCTTACATCGACCTCCTCGTTCTCTCGCACCAGATCACGCCGCCACTCCAGGAAAAGCGCTAGAAGCGTCCCGAGGATCGCGCCGCCAAGCCCTCCGGCGATCAGGATGAAGAGAGGATTGACTCCATCCGGGCTGGTGGGCGTCGGAGCTGGAGTGATGACCCGCCCCGGATCAGAACTCTCGACGCGTACCGCGCTGATGCTGGCATTGATGTCGGCAAGACGCGTGGTGTAGATCTCCACTTCCTGCGCCGAGAACTGGTCCTTGGAGGCGTCTCCAAGCGCTCGGGTGAGGCCTTGCTGGGCTTCAGCCGCCTGAGCCTCAAGTCGCTCGATCCGCGCCTCCTGATTTGCCAGCGCGCGACCTTCTCGGTACTCAAGGTAGGTGTCCGCGAATGCTTGAGCGCCTTGCCGGGCGCGCTCTGGTGAAGTACTCGTGAACGTGATGTTCAGCATCTGGCTCCCGCTCGGCGAGCTCGTGCGAACGCGCTCCTGCTCAGAAGGGATAGCCCTGCCAAGGTGCTCACCGGTGAGATCGGCAAGCGTCGGGGTCGTGACTAGCCCGGCCTCGGTCTCCATCGCGACCGTTGCACGTGCGGTGCTGGCAGTTTCTTCAGCGGTGAGAGGGTTTCCTGGCGCGGGGCTCAAGAGCAGCGTGGCAGTCGAGGAATAGAGGGGCGTCGTGGTCATCACGAATGCCACTGCCAGGCCGAGGCACACGGCCACGACGCTTAGTAGCGACAGCACGTGATGCCGCATCGCGGTCATGATCGACGGTAGCGATCTACTGGAGCTAGTGGTCCCCAACGGTCCCTCCTCGGCGGCGGACGGAAGAGTGGGCCCACCCGCCGATCGAGCGCGAGGCAGTCCCCACGACGACTCGACCCTGGGCTGGGCCGCGGGGCCCCCTGGCTCAGCTGATGGCTTCTCGTACACGAAAGTGTGCCCCCAACTTGCGACGGAAAACTGAACGTCTCTTGACCAGAACAATACTATCCATATACGTTGAGGTCCAGACCATGAAGGCTGGGGCCGTCCAACCCAGTGCTCGGGCGGCGGCACGTGAGGTCCGATGGGCGGATGGAAGGGGAGACGTCGATGTGTGCTGACGGGCCAACGGTCGTGTTCATCGCGGGCTCCGGACGGTCCGGCAGCACGCTCCTCGAGCGCATGCTTGGGGGAATCGATGGGTTCGTCAATGTGGGAGAACTCATCGACATCTTCCGACGGGTGTACGCCGGTGATGAGTTGTGCGGCTGCGGAGAACGCTTCTCGCAGTGTGCCTTCTGGTGCGAGGTCGGTGACCGCGCCTTCGGTGGATGGAGCGCGAAGATCGTGACGGAGACGGCTGAACTCCAGTCTCAGGTCGCCCGCCAGCGGCACATCCCACACCTCCTGAGTCCCTATCAGCGCAAGACCTTCCGAGACTCCCTAGGCGCCTACCAGGATCGCTATCTCAAGTTGTACCAAGCCATCGCTCACACTGCGGGAAGGCGTGTGGTGGTGGATGCCAGTAAGTGGCCCGCACAGGCGTTGGCCCTGTCGCGGTGCCCCATAGACCTACGAGTGATCCATGTCGTTCGGGATGTACGAGGTGTGGCCTGGTCCATGAACAAGCGCGACCTGGTTCGGCCCCATGCCACCGGTCAACATGAGGTCATGTTCCATCAAGGGGTTGCGGCGGCCGCAGGGCGGTGGGCCGTCTGTCAGACTGAAGTGGACGCTGTCAGAATCGCCGGGACGCCGACGGCTCTCCTGTCTTACGAGTCGCTCATCATGGACGCTCGCTCAGCAATCAGCCACAGCCTCAATCGACTCGAGCTGACCGTCCCAGACGGCGACCTGAAGCACGTCGGTCCCCGCGAAGCGGCTCTTGGTGCCAGCCACGGGCTGTCTGGTAATCCGTCGAGATTCGATGCTGGCATCACGCGACTCCGCCTCGACGAGGAGTGGCGCAACAAGATGCCGCGTGCCTCTCAGTCGCTTCTTGCGGCCATCGGAGCACCACACCGAATGAGGACGAGATGGACCAACAGGTCGCGACTGGTCGGCCGCCTGAGCTCGGAGGGAAGATGACCAAGCGCCTCCCCAACTTCCTCTACATCGGGCCCGACAAGGCAGGGTCGACCTGGCTGCACGAGGTGCTAGTCACCCACCCAGAGATCTATCTCACACCGGCTAAGGACCTCTACTACTTCGACCGGTACTTCGCTCGGGGCTTGGAGTGGTATCAGCGTCACTTCGCGGACGTGACAGGTGAATTGGTTGTGGGTGAAATCTGCCAGGACTACCTCTCCTGCGCCGAGTCGCCCGCGCGAATTGCCACGGCGCTGGGCAGCCCAAAGATGATGGCGACACTGCGCGACCCTGTAGAGCGCGCCTACTCGTCCTACCTCTACATGCGCAAGCACGGAGAGGGGCCAGCGACCTTCTCTGAGGCCCTTCGAACCAAACCGACCCTGCTAGATCATGGGCGGTACGGCACCCAACTGAAGCGCTACGCCGATACCTTCGGGCGGGAGCGCCTGCACGTGGCGGTGTTTGATGACCTGCAGCAGGACCCGCAGTCCTTCATCGACGCGGTATTGGCCTGGCTGGGTGTCTCGCCCATGGTCCTGCCGGAGGAGGACCTGAAGAGCAAGTTGCCAGCGAGCAGGGCTCGGTTCGTTCCGGCGGCGTGGATCGTCCGCCAGGGCGCGAACGTGGTGCGAGCGTTGGACGGGGCGCGACTGGTGGGCTGCGTCAAGCGATCTCCGCGTGTCCAGCGAATCCTGTACAAGCCAGTGCCTGCCTCCGCTCGCCAGATCACGGAAGATGACTCGACTTGGATTCGAGAGCAGTTGCGCCACGAAATTGACTTGGCCGAGCGTTTGTTCGATCTCAATCTGATGGAGCGGTGGGGTTGGTGAAACTGGGAGTGCGCAAAGCAGCACCTACGTGGGCACAACGACTCGGCAGGTCGGGGTATGTCGCCTTCGGTAGCCACACAGCACGAGGGCGACTCGCACCGGACTTCCTGCTTATCGGTGGACAGCGGTGCGGAACCACGTCGCTTTTTCGAGCACTTATGCAACACCACCGCGTCGTGCGGCCATCCTTCCACAAGGGCGTCAACTACTTCGACATCAACTACCACCGCGGCCCTGACTGGTATGCCGGGCACTTTCCACTACGGCGCACGGCGACTCGGCGCGTGCCACCAGGCACGCAGCCAGTTGTCTTTGAAGCAAGTGGCTATTACATGTTTCATCCGCTCGCGCTGGAGCGGGCTGTGCGAGATCTTCCGAATGTAAAACTCATCGCGATGCTTCGGGACCCCGTCGAAAGGGCATTTTCCGCGTGGAAGCATGAGAGTGCCCGTGGATTTGAGACTGAGCCATTCATGGTGGCGCTGGCGCGAGAGGACGAGCGACTCGCCGGCGAGAGTGAACGACTGACCTCGGAGCCGGGCTATTACAGTAAGGCACATCGCCATCATGCGTATCGGCACCGAGGTGAGTATCTCGATTTGCTGCGGCCCGTGACGCAGTTGGTTCCGCGCGCGCAGTTGCACATCATGTACAGCGAGGATTTCTTCGTTTCCCCAGACCGCGAATTCAGGGTTCTCACCGACTTCTTGGGGATCCCACCGCAGAAGGGTATGCAGTTCGAGCGATTCAACGCCCGTCCGAGCACATCCATGCCCTCAGATGCACGGACCTACTTGACAGAGCACTTCCGACCGCGTCGCGGCCCACTCGAGGACTTCGTTGGTCGCTCGGCCCCTTGGCCTAGGGAACTGTGAGCCGGGAGCTGGGGGCAGCATGAGCACTCTGACCATGAGTCAACCTGGGGCGGGAAGCCGACCTACCCTGGTGGCCAAACCACGGGCGCCCGGAGGGCCTGGCCTCCAGGCCCTGCGTGCTCCCGGCTGGCCGCTCACTGTGACCTTTGCCTGGTTGCCCCTCTGGTGGGCCTTGGGACTGATGCAGGTCATGTTCTTCGCCATGGCTGTGCCGATGTTGATCCACCTGGTTCGTCGCCGCGATGTCGTTGTACCCAAGGGATTCGGCGGATGGTTGCTGCTGTTGGTCTGGATCCTAGGCGGCGTCTTTGTGCTGCAGGCGGATGCGCCTGGAACAGTCCAAGACCCTAGCATGCTTAGGTACCTGACGTTCTCCTATCGGTTCGGCTGGTACGTCGTTGGCACGATTGTGCTGCTGTACGTCATTAACAGTCGCCAGTTCCTCACCACACAGCGAATCGCAGATGCTCTTGGCTGGATGTTTGTCGCTCTGATTGGCGGTGGCATTATTGGAGTATTGATGCCAACGCTCGAATTTCCGTCCCTTATGGAAATGCTGTTGCCGAACGGCTTGGCGAGCAACGGTTTCGTCAACTCCCTCATACATCCGCAGGTGGCACAGGTGCACACGTTCCTTGGGTATGAGGAACCCCGTCCAAGTGCACCTTTTGCATATACGAACGAATGGGGACTGGCAACTGCGGTGACACTGCCGTTCTTCATCGTTTCCTGGTGGAAGCGGCGACGGGTGCGGCGATGGCTGATGCCGGTCTTTCTCGTGGTAGCAATCGTGCCGATTGTGTCATCAGTAAACCGAGGGTTGTGGTTGGCGCTGGCTGTCATGGCTTTGTCTGCCACGGTTATGGTCGCGCTACGAGGCAACCTCACGTTTGTGGCGGTGATGGCAGCTGGGCTGATGGGCGCGGCCATCCTGATTGCCACCTCTCCCCTAGGGGCCGTCGTCGTTGACCGACTCAACACCCCACACAGCAATGAAGGAAGGACCAACCTGGGCAGTCTGTCCGTCGAGAGTGCAGCCCGAGGGTCTCCACTGCTCGGCTTTGGGACAACCCGTGACGTCCAAGGGAACTTTAATAGCATCGCAGGCGGAGCTACGGATCAGTGTCCGGCCTGCGCGCCACCGGCATTGGGGACTCAAGGGCAACTCTGGCTTCTAGTGTTCGGAGCGGGATTTATAGGAGCCGTCCTCTTTATCAGTTTCGTTACAGGTCAACTGCTGCGAAACTACAGGAACAGATCCGCTTACTCTTCCGCTGCCGCATGCAGCGTAATCGCCGTGCTGGTGACACTTCCGGTCTACACGACCGTGGGCCCCTCCCTCTACATGCTCTTGATTGCGATCGGGGTGATGCACAGGGAAGGTAACCGGCGAGGTGAGCGACTCTTGAATTCCTTGGCTACGCCGGCTTTCCGTCAGTGGCGCCTTGTCCTGGCCTTGGGTGCCCTTGGAGGACTACTCGGTGCAGGGGTTCAAGTGTGGTCCGGGGGTACCCCAGCGTCTGCGACGATCTCCGTGCTCGCGCCGCGGAATCTCGTTGTGGGCGATGATGCGTCCCGGCCACTCTCCATTGACAGTGAGGGTGCGCTGGCGGCGTCGGGACGGGTGCTTACCGCGGTCCACGGGGTCACGGGCGAGGACATCAACACGATCCCCCAGAACCTGCGGATCACCGCTGAGCCGAATTCGCGGATCCTCAACCTCACCTACACACACAAGGACGGTGCGGTAGCGCTGGGAGGGGTAGAGGCCGCTGCGCGGGAGTTTCTCTCTCTCCGTGCCGATCTGGTGGCAGAGAGTGGCTCGACCCTCCTTGCGGGCGAACATGCCCAGGTGATCCGATCATCGGGTCCAGTTCGCCGCACAGATCGATGGGTTGTCCTCATCAGTACGGGTCTTGTGTCTGGAGTTGCCGCGGGCCTCTGTCTGGCACCGGTCGTGGACGGTCGCTGGCGACGGCTCCGACGTGACGCCGAGGGGCGACTGGAGGGCGGACTCCCCACGCTGGCCAGGCTGTCAGATCATCGGGGAGGCCTGTGGTCCCAGTCCGCGGAGACGTATCGAGCGCGCCAGGTCGCAGAGGTTTACCTTCCTGTAGCCGGGGTACTGGCGGACAGCACGCGAGATGCCGCGGTCGCTATGGCGACAGCGTTAGACCACGAACTACCCGGCCCCCATGCCTGGGGGAGTCGGCGCACGCTACTCGTCGCATCAACACGATCTCACCCTCGCTCCGTGAATGTCCTATATCGATCAGCCTGTTACAACGGATTGGATCCCGTGGGGCTGATCCTGATTGATGAATGACCCATACCGAACCGCGGAAGTGACCAGATGAGGAAGACAGACCCTATCGGACCCGAAGCTAAAGCGCCCGAGTTGCCCAGCGTATGTGTCGTCATCCCTGCACATGCACGCCCAGTCGAACTGCGGCGAGCCATCCAGTCGGCGCTCGATCAGGACTACGACGGGCCCCTCTCTGTTATCGTGGTCTTTGATCGCGCGCAACCCGACCTGACGCTCGAGCGCTCTGGGGAGCGACCTGTCCGAGTTCTCGAAAACAGCCGAACTCCAGGCCTAGCTGGCGCGCGTAACACAGGCATCCTAGCCAGTGACGCCGAAATCGTGGCCTTTTGTGACGATGACGACTATTGGAACCCTAGAAAAATTCTCGCGCAGGCGAATGCGCTCATGGATGCTCCGGATGCGGTATTGGTGACAACGGCAATGGTCGTTGAGTATGGAACCCGCTCAACTGTCCGTCTAGCCGGCGCCACGATCGTCACTCATGACATGCTCGTCAGGTCAAGATTATCCATGCTGCACTCTTCGTCATTGCTGTTCCGACGCAGTGCGCTTCTCGGGGAAGTCGGCCTGATCAACGAAGAAATACCGGGGAGTCAGAACGAGGATTGGGATATACTTCTGCGCGCTGCAGCAGTCGCACCTATCGTCCATGTTGACGAACCATTGGTCCATGTGACGTGGGGGCCGAGTTCCTTCTTCCGGCGCAGATGGGATACGAAGATCACGAGCAACCTCTGGATGCTGAAGGAACACCAGCCGGTTCGAGAGGATGCGCGAGCATCTGCTCGGATCATGGGCAAAATCGCATTCGCCCATGCTTGCAGTAGCCAGCGGAAAGAGGCGTGGTCCTGGTCGGTCCAGACTGTGCGGCGTGACCCACGCCAATGGCGAGGGTACTTGGCTGCAGGAGTAGCCGTTGCGCCGCGTTCGGGAGAGTTCATCCTCAGCACGCTGAACAGGTACGGACGCGGCGTGTGATGTCCTGTGTGCTGGCGGTCTCCTCCACCGGAGGGCACCTGGACGAACTCCGCGAATTCGCGCCTCGGTTCACTGCGGACGGGCAGCGACTAGTTTGGGTGACGGCTGCGACGGCGCAATCCAAGTCCCTCCTGGCTGGAGCGGAAGTAGCGTGGGTTCGTCAAGTCGGCGCACGCGAGGCGGGCAAAGTCCTCTTGGCTCTTCCGCAGGCCATGCGCATAATCAGGAAGTACCGACCGCAGAGGCTTGTCACTACTGGGGCGGCACTGGCCGTTTCGTATTTGGTGGCTGCCCGGCTTCAAGGCGTTGAGACCCATTATGTAGAGAGTGCTACCCGGCTTGATGGCCCATCGGTTACTGGAAGAATTGCACAGGCCTTGCCAGGTGTAAAACTTCACCGGCAATCTGATCGATGGCAACACCATGGAGGCAATTGGGAGCGCATAGCCAGCGTGTTTGACTCGTTCGAGGTCCGCCCCCGCAAAGCGCCCGAGGCACTGAGGATACTTGTCATTCTAGGAACTGAGAGGTTCCCGTTTCCACGTGCAGTATCTTCAATTGCGAAGGCGCTGCCGCAGCACGCTGACGTCAACTGGCAGCTGGGACACACCGCACGGCCACCAGGTCTGCCAGGGAACGTCCGTTCATGGTTCACGTACGAGGAGTTGCAGCGCGCTGTGCAGAGTGCAGACGTTGTCATAACACACTGCGGTGTCGGGTCCGTCCTGATGGCGCTACGGCACCAGAAGTGTCCGGTCGTGATCCCGCGCTCCTCGGAATATCACGAGCATGTGGATAATCACCAATCACAGTTGGCTCGGATCCTCGCGGAATCAGGCATTGGCATCGTTGCAAACCCGGGTGCGGGTGGCATGGCAAAGCTGATCGCCGACGCAGCTCAGTGTCAGATTAATTCAACAGATCATCACGTGAGGTCAATCAACGATTAGAGGAGTTCAGCATGGCACCTGCCTTATACATGATGGATCCCGGCAGTCCGACCTCTGATGAGCCACCGGGGCGTCAATTAGACCCCCGTCGCCTTGTCTTCGTAGGGGGCCTCCATCGCAGCGGGACCACACTCCTCGGTCGGATTCTGGCGGATCATCCCGAAGTCTCTGGATTCAGCGGAACTGGTGCCATCGAGGATGAAGGCCAACACCTACAGTCGGTGTACCCACCTGCGCGCAGACACGGTGGACCCGGTCGCTTCGCACACGCGGAGGCCGCACACCTCACAGAAGTACCGCCGAAGGCGGCGCGCCTGCTCGCAGCCAAATTGACCCATGACTGGGCACCCTACTGGGACCTTGAGAGGAGGTACCTTGTTGAGAAATCACCGCCCAACATGATCATGGGCCGGTATCTTCAGTCAGTTTTTCCGGGCAGCAGTCTCATCGTTATCGTACGGCACCCCGTTATCGTCGCGCTCGCCACAAAGAAGTGGGCACGCCGAACGAGTCTTGTGTCGCTCGTCGATCACTGGTTCGTGGCACACGAACTTCTTGTCGAGGATGCGACGCAAATTTCGCGCGTTCTCGTCCTGCGTTACGAGGAACTCGTCACGGATCCAACCCCTTCGTTGGCCAACGTTCAACGGTTCCTAGGGCTCGAATGTGAACTCAGCGCAGAGCGACTACTCCACACGCGGTCGGATGCCTATCTGTCGACTTGGTCAGCGATGTCCGCCGGGGGGTTCATGAGCAGGCGACAGAAGAACCTTATCGAGCGGCGTTATGGGCAGAGTGCGCAACAGTATGGGTACCGGATGGACGATCTGAGCGCGATTTTACCCTGGCAACTATCTAGCAGGGGCCACCAGATAGAACAGTGAAGGGAAGGACCCGGGCCTCATTGCTGAAGTTCGGCCATCGCCTCGGCGTATGCGGCTCTTGTGAGCGGCATGTCCTCCATGGTGTAGTCGCCGTTCGGTCCCGTGTTGCTGTGGAAGTACGTGACAAAGGACAGGCCAAGGGCCTCCACGGCTTCTGGAGCCTGCGACCAGAACTTTGCTCCCTTCGCGTCGGGGTGTCCGTTGTGGAATCCGGTTTCACAGATGCCGTATATCTTTCCCTTGCCCCAGGGTTGTTCATCCATCCAGTTCTTGAAGTCAGACCAGAGTTCCAAAGGGGTCATATCGGGAGACTTTCCCTTGTTGACATAGGCATCCCAGCAGATGACGTCAACGTAGTCATCGCCTGGGTACATCTGTGCGGTCAAATCTTTTTGCGTACTGCTGACCCAGAAAGTGAACTCTACGTTCGGTGCTTCCTGCTTGATGAGGGTTGATATGCGCCGGCTTGCGGCGGCGTAATCGGCAGGATCCCAGTGCTTCGGCACCTTTCCTTGATTTAGCTTGACGTTAGGCTCGATGTCAAAGGCGAATCGGACGGGGCCATCCAGGGTGGCAATTGCCTTGCCCCAGCCCCTGATCTGCTCATCGTGCAAGCCAGCTGCGATGTCGCTCCAAGCCATGTGGGATTCTGGCCCCCGCTCCTTCCAATTCTTTGACGCCATGCCCATGAGCAGAGTCATTCCTGAATTGATGCGCTCCACATCTCGGTCTTTGAATCCCCAACGGAAGTTTCCTGAAGTGTAATACGAGGATGCGTGACCGAGTTCGACGCCGCCGACAAGTTCGCTGAAGTCCTCGTCTGCAGTAGGGGCGCCCTTGTTGAAGGCGCCGGCACTGAAGTCTTGCGCCGGGGGCGGTTCTGGAGCTGGTGCTGGATCCGGGTCGGCCAACTCGTTGACCACGTCCTCCGAGACAGCTTCTGGGCCGCCGGCGACGAAGATCTTGTTCGGCACGAGGTGGTTCAGTGCCTCCCGGGTTCCGTCCGCGACCCGATTCGCTGGCGTGAGGATGGTCGGGACCTCGTCGCGTGCTGCCAAAGCGCTGACGACGAGTGCATCGACGTATTCTGTTCCGGAGGCCACGTAGCCGGGAGTCAAGTCGCTCGAGAACTCCTTCGCGACTGCGGCTGAGGTCTTGTATCGGTCTGCGCCTGCGACACGATGGTATTTGCCGCTGGTCGTGTGACTGGCCGCCTCCTCTGCCACGGACTCGCTGATGGATTTCGGCCCTCCAACAATGACGATCTGGTGCGGCTGCAGCCGCGCGAGTTGCTTGGCGACCGCGTCCGGCAGTTGACCGTGCCTGGTCAACAGCAGTGGCTCGTGCTCGGCACCTGCTACGGCTGCTGCGGACAGTGCGTCAGGGAATTCTTCGCCGCTGGCGAGGAAGACTCGGTCGCGACCCTTGGTGTACTGCGCTGCGATGCGCGCGGAGGTGGCGTATCGGTTCACGCCGGTGAGGCGTTCGACTCCTTCGTCTCCTGCGTAGGGGCTCAGTTCGGAAAGTACCGCCTGCGAGACCGAGCTCTCGCCGCCGACGACCACGATGCGGCGTGGTTGCAGCCGCTGAAGGGCGGAGATCGTCTCGCTAGGCAGGTGATCGTGGGTGGTCAGGAGCACAGGGGAGTTGAAGACTCCCGCGCGTGCTGCCGCCACGATGGCGTCTGGGAAGTTGTGGCCGCTGACGAGGTAAACGCGCTTGCCGGTCGTCGACCACTGGTCGGAGATCTCGGCGGCCGTCGCATATCGGTTCGGCCCAGCGAGACGCTGGACGCTCACGGCGGATGCCGAAACGTCTGCGGACTGAAGAGAGGGGGAGTCGTCGGCGGAAGAGGCAACGAGGGGGACAACGCTGACAGTGCTGGCCAGGGCCAGGGCGCTCAGGAGGCTGAGGGCACGTCGGGGCATGGGGGAACTCCTGCATACATCGGGGGCACTTTCATCGTGGGTGCGTGCTGGGGGACAGTTGTCGCTTCAGACGAATCTGGTGACCGCTGTTGACCAAGGTTTGAAGAATCAGCCAGCCTTAGCGCGCGAACCGCGAGGGTGGTGCGGGATGCCTCGGTGTGCGACAGGGTGACAAGTCCTGTTGCGCAAGGCAATGGTTAGGTAAGGTGGAGGTAAAGAATCGTCTATGTTGGTGTCTCGAGAGGTCTCTTGAGCCACCGCCCCCTGAGGAGTCGCCCATGCGCCCGATCGCGGTGCTTCCTGCCACTGCAGGGCACGGGACTGCCCAGGCAGTGTTCCAGGTGCTCG